>JAVRLK010000005.1:0-32731 GCA_031961545.1 Thermoplasmatota archaeon
GGCAAAGTATCCATCATTAATAATCATCAAGGATGATGAGGTATCAATAGAAAAAACAGATCTCTGGGGAAAGGATACAAGGGAAACACAGAAAAAAATTAAAGAAAAATATGGAAACGTTGCAACCGCCGCAATTGGACCTGCGGGTGAAAATTTATCAAAGATTTCCATAATAGACTGTGAAGAAAGGCAGGCCGCAAGGACTGGTCTTGGAGCTGTCATGGGATCAAAAAATCTCAAGGGAATTGCTGTAAAAGGGTCAAAAAAAGTGGAGGAAAGTGATCCTGAAAAAATGAGGGAATTAATAAAACACTGGGTAAACGTTATGAAGGATCATCCGGCAACAAGGGATGATATGAAATACGGTACGGGTGAATTCTATGCATGGATGAACACGCAGAAGGGAACATTTCCATCAAGGAACTGGCAGCAGGGTTATTTCCAGAAGGCATTCGATAACCTAAAGGAGGGACAGCTGTCAGGCATAGATCCCTACAACTGGGCACCAAAGTATGTGACAGGTTACCATCCATGTCCAAACTGCACAAAGCCATGCGGACATATTTTTGAGGTAAAAACAGGAAAATATGCTGGCACGGTTGTGGATGGTCTTGAATATGAAACCATGTATTCACTTGGTGGAAACCTTGAAATAGATGATCCTGAAGCTGTTGCATATTTAAGCATGCTTGCAGATCTTTATGGCCTTGATACAATTTCAGCAGGTTTGACAATTTCCTGGGCAATGGAGGCTGTTGAAAAGGGTATTCTGAAAGAAGATCTGAAGTTCGGTGATGCCGATGCTGTTGCAAGGGTTCTGAAGGCAATGGCATACAGGGAAAAGGGAATAGGAGAATTGCTTGCTGATGGGGTTAAAAACGCATACACAAAACTGGGTAAGGGAAAGGAGTTTGCCCTTGAAATTAAAGGCCTTGAACCACCTGCTTACGATATAAGAGGAATAAAGGGGATGGCTCTTGCCGAAGCTGTATCCGTGAGAGGAGCATGCCACCTTACAGCAGGTGTATACGGCACAGAACTTGTTGGAAAATGGTGGAAGTTTGAGGGTGTTGACAGGTTCAGCGCAAAGGGTAAGGGCTATGAAGTGAAGGTACATGAGGATCTCATGTCCATATACGATGCACTTGGTGTCTGCAAATTCTCAAGGCATATGTTCTTTGCCGAAGGCTTTGTTGATATCATAAGGGCATACTTTGGATATGAGATGTCCCTCTCCGAGCTAATGGTGATAGGTGAAAGGATCTACAACATTGAAAAGGCATTCAATGTGAGGGAAGGTTTCACAAGGAAGGATGATACATTACCCGAAAGAGTTATGAAGGATCCGATTCCAAAGGGAGTATCAAAGGGATCTTTCGTTTCAAAGGAAGAGCTTGAAAGCATGCTTGATGAATATTACCAGGCAAGGGGATGGAGCCTTGATGGCGTACCAACAAAGGTAAAGTTACATGAACTGGAACTGGACTTTGTTGGAAATGAGATAGGTGCGGGACATTAAATAAATTTTAATCTTTTTCTATTTTTTCAAGCCTTTCAATTTTTATTTTATAACCTTCTTCTATCAGTGAATTGAATAATTCATAATAGATTTCCATCCTCTGCCTTACATTTATTATTATGTATTTTCTATAGTTTTCAAGCTGTGATCCTTCAAAATAGATGATAGGCAAACCTGCACCAAGGAGTTTTGATCCAAAATCGTAGATAGGTTTCAATGCACTTTCACCAATATAAACCATTAACTCAAAGGGAAGAATTTCTAATTCACCCAAATCGTCGTATGGCCAGAAATAAAAATAACTCTGATCCCTGATTTCAGGTAATTCACCATAATATTCAGCGATTAATTCCATATAAAAAAGATCATCAAAGTTAACATTATATTTTGAAAGGAAATAGGATAATGCTCTTATTTGGCTAATTTCTTCAATTATAAATGAATTTGCTTAATAATCCAGAAATATTTCGTTCATTTTCAGTATATTTTTTATCAGATCTTTGCTTGATGAGGAATTGTAATGTATGAGAAAATACAATCTTTGATTGTTGTAAATAACTGAAGGATAGAATAGAACGTTTGGAATATTTGTTATTTCCCTCTCAATCTCTTTCAATTTTTCCCTCTTTTCTTTGTTAAAATTGAATGCCTTTAATTTTATCTGGATCATTGTTTCATTTTCATTGAATGCAATATTATTTTTCATCAAATCGTATTTGATTGTTTAATAATATTCGTTTGTTTTTGGTACTGCCATAAAAAGTATTCCGGCCTTCGGTACGTATCTCATTATTGTACCGTCTGAAAATATTTTATGGAAATACTGTGCACTAAATACACTCTCATCCATTGAAAATATTATCTGCTTATCGAACATTCTCTGGTAAAGAAGATTTTCCTCTCCAAGCTTTACTGTCATCATAACTTCAATACTTTTTTAAAATTTAAAAATTACGTCTTTATCGTAACAAGGGAAAGATCCTCAGTATCAATTATCTTTTTCCATTTTTCCAAGCATGCACAGGGTTTTATGTTATACAGAATATTTTCATCCTGTGAAAAGGAAAATTCTTCAATCGCCTTTATAACATAATCATCGCATTTTCCACAATTATGTGCTCCCCTTTCCTTTCCAGGTGCAGTTGGAAAACTAACAACCTTCTTTGTAAATGCCGTCTTTTTGAGAACTTCAACAACACTCCATAACCAGGGTGAGCGATAGTATCCTCTCTGCCATAAATATTCCACAACCGTTCCTCTCTGTACATTAACAGGGTTAAGTGAAACAATTTCTGAATATTTTGATGCAAAAATTGCTGATTTTATTGCATCTTCAATCGCTTCCCTTTCACTTAAAAAAGGAGGTTTCAACAAAATATATGTTTTTAATGGTATACCTATTGAATTCAAATATTCAGCAGCCCTGATGTATTCATTAACGGAAAAGCCCTTGTTTATTGAATACCTTAGAATTTCGTCGTTTGAACTTTCAAGTCCTATTGCAATCATAAGCTTTTCCTTGTAATCTATAAAATTTTTGATTATCTTTTCCCTTATGAACTCCGGCCTTGATTCAACTATTATTCTTTCTGCATTCTGGAATTTTTTTAGAATATACCTTGCACCTTCAAGCGGAATTTCATTCTGGTCAAAAAAACTTCCTGAATTGTATATCTTAACAATTTTTTCATTGTTGTATTTTTCAAAGGCACTGTCCACCTGCTTTTTTATATTCTCAAAATTTACCTTTCCTGGATTTGTATCCGAATAATAACCGCACATGGTACAGCCACCGGATTTGAACCAGAAACAGCCCGATGTTCTTAGAACTAGAACCATTGATCTTTCCCTTTTCCCTCTGTAAGGTTCATCCTCGAACCATAGTGAAGAATATTCATCAGGTCTGTTTATTCTCGGAACGTTCTCCCTCAATTTTAACATTAATTCCTTCATTTTTTCAATTCTTTTTCAATTTCCTCTATTTTCATTGTTATTTCATTTACCCTTTTGTTTATTTCCTCAATTTTCTCCCTGAGATTTTTCATCATTTCACTTTCCTCTTTTCCCTTTAGAATTGAATCAATTGCCACCCTGATCTCCCTCTTCAACCTTCCATCAAGTTCCATGTTAAACTGTTGTTCAAGTTTTTCTATTGCCTCATACATTTTTAGCTTTGATAATGAACTCACTGCTGCCCTTCTCACCGGTAAGTAATAATCCTTGAGTAAATCGCATAAAAGTTCCATAACATCCCTTTTATCCTTACCGCATTTTCCGAGAGCAAGGGCTGATGCGGATCTTAACCTTTGATTATAACCAAGTTTTGTGTATTCCTTTATTATATCGCAAGCATCATTACCTATTTCACCAAGACCATTAACAATTCCTATTCTAACAGACTCGTTCCAGGATTGAATATTCAATCCCTTCTTTAAAATTTCCATGGCATCCTTTTGTTTTGTTTTACCTATACTCCAGTATGCCTGAGATAGAATGAGATCATTCTTCTCCCTGTTTATTATATTCACTAACATATTGAATGATTTTTCGTTCCTGAACTCACCAAGGGATTTTGCAAGGGCTATTCTTACCTTCGGATTCAGCTCATCGTATTTTTCCATTACTTTTTCAAGAGCCTTTAATGCGTAATCTGTACCAATTGAACCAAGTCCATTTATAGCTTCGGATGCAACTGACCAGTGAT
The DNA here is from genome assembly GCA_031961545.1 of Thermoplasmatota archaeon. Taxonomy (GTDB): domain Archaea; phylum Thermoplasmatota; class Thermoplasmata; order Thermoplasmatales; family ARK-15; genus JAVRLH01. Next base: position 4,224 of record JAVRLK010000005.1, read on the forward strand.
TTTCAAAGATGGATTCAAAAAGAGAATCAACAACATCAAAACCAGGGATCTTTGAAAGTGATTTTATGGCATCAATTTTCTCCATAACTGTTTCACCATTCTTTAGCAAATATTTCAAAGATTCCTTGCTTCTTTCAAATTTCATATCCTTAAGTATGTAGTTTTCAGGATCAACGCTTACAGCAAAAGGCTCCTCATCATAGTTGAATGTGAACTGTTCAACTTTTTTATTTACCCTCACCTTTTTAATTTCCCTACCATTCTTTGTGTATATGGCAAATTCAAGAGGGAATGAAAATTCATCAGGAACATTTTCTCCCTTCTGCTGCTGTTCTATTTTCAGTATCAATGTTCTATCCTTTTGATTATAATTCTGAGTGACAACAATTTCAGGATGCCCTGCATGGAATATCCATTGATCGAAGAACTGTTCCAAAGATTTACCTGTATTTTCCTTGAATACTTTCATAAGATCGTATGTGTCAACGCTTTTACCACCATATTTTTTAAGGTAATCACTTATGGATGACCAGAATGCATCATCACCAACTTCATATCTAAGCATGTGAAGAACCCTTGATGCCTTTTCGTATAAATGCCTGTCAAAAAGTTCTGTAGGATACTCATATACATTTGTAACAATTGCCCTCCTGTACTCTTCATTTTTATAGTTAACTTCATCCTGGTAAAGATGGTAAAGGAAATCATCATGGCCCAGAAAGTGATCAACATAAACGGCGTTCATGTATGTTGCAAAACCCTCGTTCAACCATCCATGTGACCAGTCTTTGCATGTTAAATAATCACCGAACCATTGATGAGCAAGTTCATGTGAAACGAGATCCTCGCTCATCACAACACCATGGATCTTTTCATTATGTATTGTGTATTCAGTTAGTGTTGTTGCATTAATGTTCTCCATCCCACCGAATATGAAATCGTAAACAACAACCTGTGAATACTTTTCATATGGATATTTGAACCTGAGTATCCTTGAAAAGAATCTTATCATATCAGGTGTGTTAACAAAGCTCAGTTTTACAGAATCCTTCATCCTTTTTGGAACTATGTAAAGAAGCTTAATATTATCTATCTCATCATCCTCAACATAAAATTCACCAGCTGCGAGAGATGTTAAATAAATAGGGTGGGGAAAATCCTCAACCCAGTGATAAATAACTTTATCATCAACATTTTTAATTTCCTTAAGTGTTCCATTTGAAACAGCGTAGTAACCCTTCGGAACAATTATTTCCACTTCTGTCTTTGATCTTTCATTCGGATAATCGTAGCATGGAAGCCAGTACCTTGTGTCTTCATCCTCACCCTGTGTCCAGAGCTGGTAATCCTTATCAGGATAATGTTCATCAGGTCCTACAAAGAACATTCCCCTCTGCGGTTTGGATCTATAGTCTATTTCAACCTCAACTTTTTCACCTTTTTTAACAATCCTGTTGAAGAAAATCCTGAGAACCTTACCATCGTACCTGAACTTTAGTTTTTCGTTGGAATATGAAACATCTATAATTTCCATATCGACAGCATCAAGATCTATGTATGTTAGATCATCGTAAAGAGCAAAAAGTTCAATTTTTTCATGTGCCCTGAATTCTTTTTTCTGGAAATCGGGTTCAACAAAAACATATATTTTTTCCTGTCTGAAGTTCCTGTCCCTCTCATACTTTTTCCTGTAATCAGGAAATGTAAATGATCTATATTCATCCATCATAATCTTTGAAAGTAAAAAAATTATTTAATGTTATCGTGTCAAAATCGAAGAATTAAATATGGGTATTTTATTTACACCAAAATAAAAAATAGGAGAACCAGATATGGAATTCCTTTATTTTGACATTGCAGTCCTCTTCTTCCTTTCATTCCTTGGAGCATTAATTGCAATTAAGTTAAAGCAATCAACAATGGTTGGTTTTCTGATTTTTGGTCTACTTTTAAGCCCTTCCTTAACATTCACAATTCTTGGTTTTCACTATTCAGGATTATCTGTTAGCTCAGATATTGTCAATGTTCTTTCACAGATCGGTCTTTCATTTCTTCTATTTTTTATTGGACTTAACATCTCAGTTTATAAATTTAAAAAGTCTGCCCTTGTTTCAATAACACTTGGATCCATAGATATAGGTTTTATGTTTTTAATAGGATTTTTGCTTGCTGAATTCTTTGGATGGGATCTCTACGATTCATTATTTTTCGCTTTAATAATATCTGCGAGCAGTGTTGTTGTCACAGCCAAGGCCCTTGAGGATATGAAAAGATTGAATGGAGAGGAATCCTATGCCCTTCTAAATCTCATGGTTTATGAGGATGTTCTATCAATATTTGTTGCAATCTTTCTATCAGGTGTGATTGTAACAAATGTTACTAAACCTCAAATTTTAAGCATAGAATACCTTGGAATCCTTTCCCTTATTGCATTTGTTGTTATTTTGACTTTTATATATGTACCAATACTGGAAACAAAGTTTAAAAAATATGGTAATGATGAAATATTCATTCTTTTTATTTTTACAGTAATATTCACGATGGGTGCCCTTCTTGAAGTTTTCAATATCACACCGGCTCTCGGAGCATTCTTTGCAGGTATGATATTTGCAGAAACAAATTATGCAAGGGAAATTGAGAAAAAGTTAATTCCATTCAAGCATGCATTTTCAGCCATATTTTTTATAACCTATGGTATGAACATTTCCCTTTCATCATTCGTTAAGTATGCCGATATTATATTCATTACATTGGTTATGATTATTATAGTTGAAGTTTTTATAATTTCTGTTTTCGCTTACATACTTGGATTTTCATTCAAGGGTTCAGTTTTTATTGGTAGTGGTTTAATTCCAAGGAGCGAGGATTCACTTATATTTGCAAACCTGGCTCTTGGAATATATTTAACAACATCGGGTCTTGCATTACCATACGCATATATAATTTATTCAATCACAGGGGCAATTGTTCTCTTAACAAACATAATAACACCATTTTTTGTGAAATATTCTCCAAAGTTACAGAAATCTTTATCATCCATCATTCCAAATTTTCTGAAATACTCAGGTAATGTAATTTCAAGATCACTTAAACCCATATTTTTCCCCAGGGAAATTCCAATAAGAAGTTTCAACAGATTTTATGCAATACCCTTACCAGTTTACATAGGTTCAATGATTTCCTATTTAATTTTCAAGGATTTCATTTTCCTTTTACTTTCACTGGTTTTTCTTATTGTTTCCATAATAACAATAAGATTTGCCATAAAAGGAATGTTGATGAGCGAAATGAAGTCAAGGAGAATAGTTAACCATGTTCTCTTCAGCATATTTTTACCCCTTTCTTCAATTTTAATATTCATATTCATCTATCAATACTCATCATTACTTTCTATCTTTTTCTTCATTTTTGTTATATTATTGATTCTTATTGAAAGCTATATTTTTTCAAGACAATCAAATTTTTAACAATGATAATTTTTTATATAACCATAATTTTCACATCCTGTGATTCATCAGCAGGTACTGGATCTTTTCAACAAATTCAATATAACAATGACCGATGACCAGATGAAGGTATATGAGGATATTTACAATGGTGAGAATGTTCTCCTTATAGCTCCAACAGGAACAGGAAAAACAGAGGCATCGGTCATACCTGTTATTTACAGAATTTCAGAAAAAAGGCCTGAAAAGATACATGCGCTTTTCATAACACCCATGAGGGCTTTAAACCGTGATCTTTACGAAAGGATTGAAAGATATTCAAAGGCCATGAACATTGATCTTAACATAAGGCATGGTGATTCAAGTGAGAGTGAAAGGAGGGAAATAACAGAAAATCCTCCAGATCTTCTTATAACAACACCAGAAACACTGCAGATCATGCTTTCTGGTAAAAAAATAAAAAAGCATCTTAAATATGTTAGGACAGTTATAGTTGATGAAATACACGAGCTTGTTGGTGATGAAAGGGGCTGGCAGCTTGCCGTTGCTCTTGAAAGGCTTGAAAGGTTATCAAGTAAGATTCAGAGAATAGGTCTTTCTGCAACCGTTGGTAATGAAAAGGAAATTGCAGAATTCCTTTCTCCTGGAAAGGAAATAAAAATTGTAAAAAGTTCTCTTGTAAAAGAAATGGATGTAAAGGTTGAGGCACCCGATAAAATCTATGAGGAAGAAAGTGAAAAAATGGCATGCGATCCGGATTATGGATCCGCAATAATGCACACAATTACCATTGTAAACAGATACAGGGGATCACTTATTTTTGTGAACACAAGGTTTACTGCGGAAGATATAGGAATGAGAATAAACAGGCTTGACCCAAACCTGCCCATAGGAATACACCATGGTTCACTTTCAAAGGAAATAAGAATGCAGAATGAGCAGTTATTAAAGGAAGGTAAATTAAAGGCTTTAATATGTACATCATCACTTGAACTTGGCATTGATATAGGCCATGCAGAATATGTTGTTCAGTTCAATTCACCGAGACAGGTATACAGGTTAATTCAGAGAATAGGTAGATCCGGGCACAGGCTTGGTCATGTATCAAGGGGATCGATTGTTTCAGGAAATCCAATAGAGCTTGAGGAGGCTTTAAGCATAATAGATTTGTATAGAAAAGGATGGATTGAAAATCTAAGGGTTAGGGAGAATCCTCTCGTTGTTCTTGCAAACCAGATAATATCCTGGACATGGGCAGATTTCAGTATTGATGAAAATGATATTTATGAAACAATAAAGAAATCCTACCCATTCAGAAACCTTGATCATGAATTTTTCCTGGATTTTCTTAAATTCATGGATTCTGTTAAACTTATAAAATTTGATGGTAAAAACGTTAAAAGGGGAAACAGGGCAATGAACTATTTCATTGATAACATATCAATGATACCCGATGAAAAGAGTTACAGGGTAATAGATATTCTAAATTCAAAGTTTATTGGCACGCTTGATGAAAGTTTTGTTTCAACTGAACTTGGTGAAGGGGAAATATTCGTTATGAAGGGTGTGAGCTGGAGGGTTGTTGATATTGAAGATGGAAAAATACTTGTTGAACCAGTCGAGGACATTGGCACACCTCCAAGATGGTTTGGTGAGGACATACCTGTTGATTTCGTTGTTGCGCAGAATGTTGCAAATTTAAGGGAGAAGGGAATAATACCGGAATACGTTAACGATGAGGCAAGGAAAAAGATAGGCCAATGGTGGTCATTGAAACATGCCGGAATGAATTCAATAAGGATATCAAGAGTAAATACGGATATTATCATTGAAGATACGTTCGGAACAAAGGTAAATGAAACAATTGCATTGATACTTTCATACAGATTGAATTCTCTCGGCTACAGTGTAAATTTCTCTGTCACACCATATTCCATAATGATATCATCAAATTTTCCACCAAATGAAAAGCTTATTTCCGATATTCTTCTGGAATACAATGAAATTGACCTAAAATCAATGATTGAATATTCAAGATTTTTCAAATATGTTTTTCTATATGTGGCAAAGAAATTTGGTATTGTATCAAAGGATTATGATGTATCAAAAACAAAACTTGAAAAGATCATGGAACAGTACAAGGATACGTATGTTTTTGATGAGGCAATAAAAAAAGCTGCCTGGGATTACCTGGATCTTGAAAACACCCAAAAGATTCTTGAAAAGTTAAAGAATGGAGAAATAAAGATTGAGATAACGGAAATTGACAGTTCGATGGAAAAGTTGATTGAATATATGGATGCAAAGGTTGGGAGAACGAGGGTAACGCCAACAGTTTTGAATGCTGTTAAAAACAGGCTGATGAAAAATGAACTTATTTTTGCCTGCCTTGATTGCAAAGGAAGCTGGACAAGGAAGGTTGAGGATGTAAAGGATTTTAAGTGCATATATTGTGGCTCCGTGAGAATAACGGTTCTAAGGAAATATGAAAGGGATAAGCTATCAATTCTGAAGAACGGACCAAAGAATGAAAAGGAAAAGGAATACATTGAAAAACTTTACAGAATATCAAACCTTATAAGAATTTATAAAAAAGATGCTTTGCTTGCATTATCAGCAAGGGGTGTTGGCTATGATACCGCATTGAGAATTCTGTCAACACCACATTCAGAAGAAAATATGCTTATTAAAGATATAACGGAAGCTGAATTAAACTTTGCTAAAAATAGAAAATACTGGAAATTTTCATAATTTAAATTTTTTACCGTTGCATATATAATAATCCTTTTCCTTTCTGAAATCATTGCATACATACTTCAAAAACTCTTCAATCAATATTTTTTTAACTTCCGGTATTTTTTCATTCTTTATCATCTTTAGCATATCTGCACTTTTTTCATCCTTCACAAGGCTATCAAGGTCAATCTTTTCATACTTTAATTCAAACCAGTATGGTGCAATGAAAAGACCAATAACAAATGCTGAAAGATGAACAAGATGCGCAACATTATTGTTTATTGATAAAAATTCTGAAAGGAATTCAATTAAAACCATAAAGAGAACAGCATACTTCACCTTTACCCTTGGAAGAAAAATAAAACCAAGAAACATGGCTATTTCATCATCCGGGTAAAGTCTAAGGAATGCACCCATTATGCCGAATATGGATCCGGAGGCACCAATCAAAATGATATTGGAATTGTAATTTATTATACCAAAAATGATTTCAGCAACTATGCCTGTTATAAGATAAATAAAAAGAAACCTTCTTGCACCTACTTTCATTTCCAATGGAAAACCGATTAAAAGTAAAACAACCATGTTAAGAAGAATGTGCATGTAGTTGTAATGCGTGAATATACCTGTTATCAATCCAATTGAAAAAATATTTTTTGTATAAAAACCAAGATAATAGATGGAATATGGATATAACATTTCAATTACAAATATTAAAATGTTCGCTAAAACAAGCAAAAATACAGCATTTTTATTTTTTATTAAAATATAAATTAAAAAAATTAAAATTATTACTAATGCAATATACTCAATCATGCACCGAATTTCTCCGCCCTGTCACTGTAGTTCATAAGAACATTCATAACATCCTTTCCCATGATCCTGAGGGATCCATTCCTTGCACTTGTTTCGTTCCATTCTTCTATTCCATCACTTCTTATACCCTTTGTAACCAAAAGTAAGGGTAAAGGATCACCAGTGTGATCTTTCACAGAACAGGGTGTGGAATGATCACCCGTTATCATTATTAATGTATCCTCAATAATTTTCAGAAGGGGTTCAAACGCCTTGTCCTCCCTTTCTATAATTTCTTTTTTAAGCAAAGGTTTTCCATCATGGCCAGCTATGTCCGTAGCCTTTATGTTCATGAGAATAAAATCATAATTTTTCAAAGATTCAATGGCATATTTTACCTTGTTCTCCATATTTGTGCTAACCGTACCTGTTGCACCTGGTACCTGTATTGTTTCAATACCTGCAAGTTTACATATTCCTGATATAAGGGGAACGCCAACAATGCATCCTGCCTTTAAACCATACCTTTTGCCAAAGTTTTCAAGTGATGGAACGATTCCAGCACCCCTTAAAAGTACAACATTTGCTGGGAATTTTCCCTCCTCCATTCTTTTTCTGTTAACAGGATGCCTGTTCAATATTTCATAACTTTTTCTCACAAATTTGTTAACAATATCAGCTGTTCTCCTTGCCTCTTCTTTAAGAGGTTTTGCTTCATGTATTTTTACGTTTTCACTGTGGGGATCGACATCACTGACATAAGGTGAAAGATTATCACCTCTGAAAACAACACCAACCCTATGTTCCACACCCTCTTTAACAAAAATTTCAACACCATCAATTTCCATGTTCAATGATTCTGCCAGTTCCTTCTGGCCTGTTTCTATTCTACCTGCTCTTCTGTCTATTACAACCATATTATCGTTAATTGTTGCAAAATTACCCCTGAACGCAATATCACCGGGCTTAAGATCCATACCTAAGCCAAGGGCTTCGAATGGACCCCTGCCGGTATAAACGCTGAATGGATCATAGCCAAGGATTGATAAATGCGCTGTATCACTACCTGGTCTTATTCCCGGCGCAATGGGATCCAGAAGACCAACCATTCCATTTTTTGCAAGATAATTTATGTTTTTCTTTATTGCGGCTTCAAGAGGTGTCCTTCCATTAAGTTCATCAGATGGTCTGTCACCGAGACCATCAAGTATTATCAAAAGTATCTTCTTCATACAAATATTATGCATGCAAAAACTGTATTTATAACTATTGCAAGAAGATTAACCTGAAACTTGTTCATTATATTTTTATTCTCAAATATCGCACCTAACAGACTGTCAAACTGTGATCCTGTAAAGCCGAAAATTGTTGTAAAGATTAGAAATTCAATATTTTTATGAAAAATAAATGAAAAAATTGATATGAAAAAGGATCCTCCCAGTGCCCATATCTCTCCAAGAATTGATACTGCACCATCAGTCCCGGGCTTTACCCTTTTTAAATTTGTTATGAGGTAAGTCTTTTTGGACATTCTTCCCATTTCACCTGATAATGTATCAGCTGTGGCTGATGCAACGGCAACAGTGTAAAGATAAATCTTTATGCTGTAAGTTAAAGGCATTATTGCTATAACAACGGGAACAATACCCTTTGAAAGAACGCTCTGCCATCCCCTTTTTTCCCATCCATTCTTCTTTGAAATTTCTTTTAATTTTGGAATACCTGTTGATAAAATAAAAAATAGTATTAGAATTAAAAGAAATTCATAGTTTGAAAAATAAACTATTATGGATCCAACAAAAAATGAGAGTAAAGAACCCTTCAAATCAAGCATTTTCAAAAAATAGGCAAAAAAGGAGAGAAGAAAAAGAATTATTATCCAGAAATAGGGAATCATAGATTAAGTTCCTTCAACCCTGTCTTTTCGTTGTAAACCCTTGAGAATTTACCCGAAACTTTTATTATTGTTAATTCAACAAATGGATCCGCTTTACCACCAAGTAAATGACCACCAACAAGGGAATGATCAGGTCCTGCAAGTCCAACGTGTATATGTATCTTTGGATCATCACTTGCTATGCTTCCATGCATTGCAACAAGTTCATGGTTTTTTTCAAAGAATTTTTTTTCATAATCCTTACCGTTGAAGTAACCTATTTCAAAGTTTTTAAGCATACCTATTCCTGAAACTATTATTCCTGCATTTATTCCATATATTTTTGCAACGTTTTCAATGCTCTGGAAAACATCCTCATCCTTCTCTATCTTGCAAACTATTACATTTCCATCCTGCCTGTGTATCATTCATATCACCACAGGAATATATACCTTTTAGGTATTCTTTTTTTCGGTCCTGTCCAGTATCCACAGGTTTGACACTTCAACCCTATTGGAACTTCAATATTATCTAGTGTTTTATTGTAAATTTTTGTTAACTTTGATCCGCAAACAGGGCAGAGTTTCATATCATCAATACCCATATCTGTTTCCCTGTACTCAATTTCAACCTTTACACCTGCCTTTGTTATTGCAATTTTTCTCAACCTTTTTTCAGTGAGTTTATAAACATTATCCGCAGATTTCAACTCATTCAAAACAAGTTCAAGGAATTTTTTCTGTGAATATATTATCCTTTGTTTCATCATAATTTTTTTAATAATATAAACAATGATCTCCTCGTTTGGTATTTTGTAAGACATTATTATAATCAATGCTTAAATAGTATAAAAATATTTCATTCAAATATGTTACTTTTAAAATTTTCTTACATGGGATGGATGTTTGAATCGTATTCGGTTCAACCGGGAAAAAAGACGGTGGAGGGTTCAATTGTAAATGTTTTAAAGAAATTTCACATTGCAGAAAAAGTTATGACTTCAAGCAGAACGGATAGAAATGTAAGCGCCCTTGGTAATGTTATAGGCATAAAAACAGACCAGAGACCTGAAAAAATAGCTGGAATTTTAAACTCAAATTTACAGGGAATCTATTTCCATTCTTATGCAATTGTTGAAGATAATTTCAATCCAAGGTGGGCGAAGAAAAGATGGTACAGGTATTTCTGGCCTTACAATGGAGAGAATATAAATGAAATTATAGAAAAATCAAAATACCTTATTGGTGAGCATGACTTTACAGGTTTTTCAAGAAAAGATTGTAGAAATCCTGTTAGAAAAATTTATGATATAAATGTGAAGGTTGAAAATAACATGATCGTTTTTGATATAATAGGCGAGAGCTTTCTCTGGAATATGGTAAGAAGGATTGTTGGATACCTAATTTTTGAAAGTGAAAAGAATGCTAGTAAATTCACAGTCCCGGCCCAATTTTTAATACTTATGGATGTTGAATACGATTTCCCGTTTATAAAAATAAACAAAAAGATAAAGAATCTGGAAAGGAAAATGGTTGAAAACTATGTTTACTATTTCATTTACAGATCATTGCTTGAAATGCAGAGAGGGTAGGTGGGGAATCGAACCCCAATAAACGAGATCTGCAGTCTCGCGCATCGCCACTCTGCCACCTACCCATGTTACGTGAGAGAAAACATCATTATAAATGTTTTTTCACAAGTTTAAGCTTTGAACCGCACACTGGGCAGGATTCATAATATTTTTCATAGTATCTCATACACCCAGTACACCTGTATTTCCATTGAAAAATTTTTGAAATTTCCCTTTGTGATAAACCTGAATACTTTAAACCAATATACTTCAAAACGTTCTGTATTGCATAATCATCCGTTATAACAGTACCATTTATTTCAATTGCAAGTGCTATAATATCAAGATCTGTCTTTGATAATTTGTGTATATCCCCTGTTTTACTAGCAAATTCAATTGCTTTTTCAATGCTTTCTTTACCCGGATTATGAACTTTAAGGTTTTCAAGGAAGAATGATAGATTATCCCTGAACTTTATTTCGTTCAGAACAGATCCTGGAATATAATATTCAGCATCGTAGGGTAAATTTTTTCCGGATATTATTGCTGATGTGTCTAATATGTAAATCCCTGCCATCTTTTATGCTCCATATTTATTCCAAGACTATCTATAATTCTATAAACAACAAAATCAACAATATCATCAATACTTTTTGGTTTAAGATAAAAACCAGGTGATGCTGGCATTATAATTGCACCTGAATCCGAAAGTCTCTTCAAATTTTCAAGATGTATCGATGATAGGGGCATTTCCCTTGGAACAACTATAATCTTTCTTCTTTCTTTTAAAGCTATGCTTGCAACCCTTGTTATCAAAGTATCGGAAATACCGCAGGCAATTTTTGAAACAGTATTCATGGATGCGGGAACAACAACCATTGCATCAAAATGGAAACTTCCTGATGCTATTGGACTTGACAAATCATTGTCCTCATATATTTTTTTAACATACTTTGATAGTTCCATGTAATCTATTGAATTTTCATACTTTAATATCTTTTTTGCATTTTCTGAAACAACAAGGTAAACATTTTCCTTTAGTTTTTCAAGCAATTTTATTGCGTATATGGTTCCTGATGCACCTGTTATGCCAACAACAATATCCATACAATAAATTGATAATATAATTTATACAAAAATGTTTTCTATGAGGGAAACACCAAGACCAGGTCTTTCCTCAATGTAGTTTATGCCATTTTCTGTCCTTAAACCATACTTTACAATGCTTTTTGATTGAAGTAAATGGCAGTCAAGATCAATGTACTTTGCTCCTGCAGCAAGAGAAAAATGCATGGCTGCCGATATACCAACGGGTGATTCGCTCATACAACCTACCATGAAATCTATGCCGTTCGAAAGTGCAAAATCCGCAATGGACAATGCTCTTTTTATACCTCCTGTTTTCATTAGCTTTATGTTTATTAGATCGCATGCACCTTCATCAATTGCCCTTTTAAGATCCCTTATACTTTTCACACTTTCATCAAGCATTATGGGTATACCGCTTATTTTTCTTAACTCTGAAATCTTACCAAGATCCCATTCAGGTAATGGCTGCTCAATGAATTCTATGTTCAGATCCTTTATTTTGTTCAAAAACCATCTTGCCTGGCTGAACGTGAATCCCTGGTTTGCATCAACCCTGATCTGAATATTTTCACCAACGTTTTCCCTTATTCCCCTCAACCTCTCATAATCCTTTTCAGGGTTCAACCCAACCTTCACCTTCAGTGCTCTAAAACCCATTTTTACATAGTTAATTGCATCCGAAATAGTTTCATCATAATCCTCTATTCCTATTGTTATATCCGTCATCATGGAAAATCTATTTCCACCAATTAAATTCACCACTGGTCTTTTTGTAATTTTTCCATAAAGATCGTAAAGGGCAAAGTCTATCGCAGCCTTGGAACTTTCATTTCTAACAATGATTTCATCCATCTTTTTCAGAATTTCATTCATTTCAAAGGGATCTTTATTTATTAAATGTTTTTTGAAAAGATCAATGGTGCTTAAAACATGTTCAGGTGTTTCCCCTAACACATGCAATGATGGTGATGCTTCACCAATGCCTTTTTCTTCATCCGTATAGATCTCAAGAATTACATTATTTGAATATTCAGATGAACCTGTTGCAATTGTGAACCTTTTCTTAAGAGGTATTGAAACAACCTTTGTTTTAATATCAAGAATTTTCATAATTCCATATATTACTTTCAATTTTATTACACTTTCCATAATTGTAACATTGCTTCGAATAATACTGATAAGATTTATTAGTTTATTTTTTAATAAACAATTAATGTTAGATGCAAGAAAATACTTCGATGAAAACTGGCACAATTATGATAAATGGTATGAATTCCATAAAAATGAATACATTGAGGAAATTGAATTTTTGAAATCCATTCTTCCCTCGGGAAAGGGCATTGAAATTGGAATTGGTACAGGTAGATTTTCTTTACCCTTGAAAATAGAATACGGTCTTGATTATTCATTGAATATGTTGAAAATAGCAAAATCAAGGGGTATTGAGGTAATACTTGGAGATGCATACAGAACCCCATTCAAAAATAATTCTTTCGATTTTTCACTTTTTATGGTAACACTATGTTTTCTGGAAAGACCTGTTGATGCACTCGTTGAGGCAAAGAGAATTTCAAGAAAAGTTGTATCCGTTATTTTGGATAAAAACAGCGAGTATGTTTCTGATTTGATGAAAAACAGAAAGGGATTTTACAGATTTGCAAATTTCCTTTCACTGGATGATCTCTTGAGCATTTATGAAAAAGCGGGTCTGGGTATTGAAACAATAAAGGTTGAGGATCATAAAACAAATGATTCAAAAAATTATACACTTATTGGTGTTTCTTCAATTTAAATGTCAAAAAGAACCCTTATTTTTCCCGAAGGATCAACGTTAAGCATGTGGTATGTAACAGCCTTTATAACGGCCTTTGATCCATGTTTATCCCTTGAATATTTTTCACCCTTTAATTCTGCGATCAATTTATTACCATATAGTTTAACGTAAACATCGCATATTACAAAGTTTTCAGAGTCAAGTAAATACAACAATTCAGAAAGAAATTTTACCAAAAGTGAATCAAGATCCTTTGCATCAATCTCAACAATCTTTCTTTCAAAACAATCAACATTTTTAACATCAACCATTAAATCAAACATGCCCAGTGCAGCTTCCTCAAATGCATGTTCAAGTGAATCGGATTCTACCTCAATTCCAACATCAGCTGTATGTTCAAAAATTTTGTACATAACAGCGGGCGCAGGGGGATTTGAACCCCCGATCTACAGCTTAGGAGGCTGCCGCCATATCCTAGCTAGGCCATGCGCCCTATCAACCCTATTGTTTTTTCTTTTATAAGATTTTCTCAACCCTTCCACAAAATATATATTGTATTAAAACATTTTTCTTTCCATGGAAATTGAAATAAAGGCAAGGATTGATGATATGAATAAAATTATTGAAAAAATTGAAAAATTGCATGCTGAATTCATTGGAGAGGAAGAACAGGAGGATTATTATTTCACACACCCCTGCAGGGATTTTAAGGAGAATGATGAATCCCTAAGGGTTCGCTTTTCAAAAAGTGGTACATATTTAACATACAAGGGGAAGAGAATCTCAAGGGAAATTAAAGCAAGGGAGGAAATTGAAGTAAAAGTGGATGGAAACATTCTTGAATTACTTGAAAAATTGTCCTTTAAATTGTATAAGAAAATTAAAAAGTTCAGGAAGATTTACAGATATGGTGATCTTGAAATATGCATTGACAATGTTGAATCCTTGGGGAATTTCATAGAAATTGAGGGAATAGGAGAAAAAGAAATATATGAAAAAAAGGTTCTGGATCTCGCCCAAAAAATTGGAATCAGTGAATTTGAAAATAGGACATATCTGGAATTGATGGAGGTTAAAAATCATGAACGAGATTGAAAGAATGATGCTTTCTTTTTATAAAGGAGAAATTAGGGATACTGTTTTTTACAGTAAATTATCAAATATGGAAAGGGATGAAGGTTTAAAGGAAAATTTAAAAAGGTTATCTGATATTGAAAAATACCATTCTGAATTCTGGGCATCTCTTCTTAAAAAGCATAGTATAGATTATTCCAGATATAAGGTAAATATGTTTTACATCAACATTCTTCTATTTTTAAGGTTCATTCTTGGTCTATCATTAACACTAAAGATACTTGAAAGGGGTGAAACAAAGGCAATAAACGCATACTTTGATTTTCTTGAAAAATCCGTTGTTGACGAAAATGAAAAAAATATGCTGAGAAAAATTATACTTGATGAAATTGAACATGAGGACTTTTTTGAAAAGGAAAACTCAAGGTTCCAGGAAAGGATGGAAAGGATAAGGGACTCCATTTACGGTATGAGCGATGGCCTCGTTGAAGTTTTAGGGGCCATTGCTGGTCTGGAACCTGTTTTATTAACACCAATATTTGTTGCAATAGGTGGTCTTGTTGTTGGCATTTCAGGATCTCTATCAATGGCAATTGGTGCATATTTAGCTGTGAAAGCACAGAAGGATTACAGTGATGCAAAAGTAAATCTTGAAAAGAAAAAGAATATACTTCAGAAAAAAAATGAAATCATTGAGGAGGAAGAGTTCAGGAATCCTTTAAGATCAGCATTTGAAACAGGCCTTTTTTACATAATAGGTGCCATTTTTCCAATCATGCCATTCTTTTTCCTTGGTGGCACATTCGCATTGATTATTTCCATAATACTTGTTGTTTTGGCTCAGGCTATAACTAATACAATAGTGGCAATAATATCCGGAACAAGCATAGCAAAGAGTGTAACAAGAACAGTTATTCTTACTTTATCAGCATCAGCAATCACATACATGATTGGGAATTTTGTCCATTCCGTTCTTGGAATAGTCATTTGATTTCCTTGTATGTAAATTTCCTGCTGGATGCAAATGGTGAAAATGGTCTTCCGTTTCCATTGAAGAATTTGGAGAAGAATTCAACATAGTGCAACCTTCCACCCTGTATACCTGGCTCGAATATTCCTATTGTTATGTTGGTTATATGCCCGAATAGAAGGACAATAAACGCTATTGCAATGTGTGATATAACTCCATAATGCAAACTCTTTAGGAATATTTCATCCAGAACATATGCCAGTATGACAGATGCGAGAAGAACACCCATTATCCTTGTGAATGAAAGTATATGGCTCACTATTGAGAAAATTTCCATTGTTGAATAGTAACCTTCACCATAAAGCAGGAGCGCTATGCCTGCAAAGAGAAAAGCCCAGCCGAGGATAGGATATAATGATAATGCAACAATGTTCATATTCTTTAGGAAAAGCAAACCTATTATTGTGAAACCCCAGGCAACGAAAAGCCAGCCGATCCTACCGAATATTTCTCTGAAGTGCTTTTTCTTTTCTTCACCCCTGAAGTATTTATAGAAATTGTAATGGTTTAATGCACCCAGTATTAGACCATAGGATATGTATATCACACCTATCAGCGATGTTATAAAAAGAAGTTTTGAAACATGTGTTATAGGATCAAAGATCGTGAATGGCAGGAATGGAAAACCGAAGAATACATTGAAAAGAAAACCGAATATTATGCCGTATATTGAACCGAATATGAGTGCCCTTGAAAGCTGGAGCCAGCTATACCTTGACATTAAACTCCTGGCAAAGTTAAGGATGGATCTTGGCATCAAGGATTTTTTAGGAGGTTTTTCAATTCTTCTTTTAAGGTACAGGGAGAAAATCAGTATAACAATTGCATATCCAACATCACCAAGCATTAGGCCAAAGAATATTGGGAAAACAATTCCAAATATTACAGTGGGATCAAATTCAAGCGATTTTGGAAGTGAATAAAATTTTACAAAAAATTCAAAGAATTTCAATTTCTTTGGATTTTCAAGCAAAGTCGGTGGTTCCTCATCCGTTTCTATCCTTCTGAATATAATTTTATTTTCAGTAATTTTCCTTAAATCATTTTCCACCCTTTCAAGATCCCTTTCAGGTATCCAGGCAGTTAGACCAAAAACCTCCCTTGTTCTGCCCAAAAACGAATAAGCTTCATACTTTTTCGTTTCTATCTCAAGTTCCTCGGTTATTGCTGACACAATTCCATAATATTTCTTTGACAGATCCTTCAATCTTTCCATTAATTCCTTTTCCTTAAGGTTAAGAATGCTTTCCTCATTTTTCAGAATTTTTATTGCATCATCCGTTGTCTGATCCATGGATGGTATCAAATATATTTTAACCTTGTATTTATTCAATGTTTCAAGAACGTTATTTTCAATGTCCCTTGGTCCTGAAACAAAAAATTCAAAGTAGGCAGTGGATTTATATGCCTGGACAATATTTTTAAAATTTGAAAGATCCTTCAAAAGTTTTTCTCCAAACTCCTTATCCATCCTTCCAAGGAAATAGAAAAGATTTGAAGCATTAAGATTTTTAAGATCAATGCCTATATCTTTTAGCATTTGAAGTGTTTCAAGGTTATCCTCTATCTGCTTCCTCCTTAATTTTATGCTATCAAGGTTTGCTCTAATTGTTGCTATTTCATCATCAATGTTTATTTCTTTTATTTTATTAAAAAGATCTTCCTGATCTTTGAATGAAAATTTTTCTTTTATTTCCTGTGGAATCAAAAATTTCTGCAATCCTCTGAATCTTACAAGTAAATCTGTCAATTTTCTAAACTCCTCAGGTGGTGAATCCTGAACGAGTTCCTCAACCTTTTCCTGTTCTATACTCTCTATATGAAATATTCCCATCTCGTGAATATGATCAATAATCTTTTTCTTATTATCGGATGTGGAAATTACCATGATTTTTGCCATTTTTACTGGCTTCAGGACCACCTATTTCCCTCCCATTATCTGTTTTACAATTTCTTTTATGAAACTATCATCAATGTTTATTTTTTTCAAATTTTCTATTCTTTTGTTCCATTCATCCACTATCCTGTTCTCCTCTTTCTCAATTTCCTCATTAAACTTTTTAACCAGTTCCTCCCTGATCTTCTCTATTTCATCCTGTGCTTTTTTTATTATTTCATTTGCCTGTTTCTTTGCCTCTTCTATCCTTCTTGCATATTCAATATTTGCATTCTCAACCATCCTTGATGCCTCAATTTCCGCCTCCTTGATCTTTTTAAGTTCTTCATTAATATCTGTCATGATAACACCCCATAGATTATTGCAAATGCTATTCCAAACGATCCTATTAAGAGATTTATTTTCCAGAGATTTTTAATCAACCAAAGCTTCCACATTCTCCTTCCTCTCCAGATTCTTCTTTATTTTTTTCAGTGTAACAAAGGTATCCCTTTCCATTTCATCAAATTTCATTTTTATGTAATTTGCCTGCTTCTCAAGGCTGGGAATTAGAACATTCTCTATTGCATTTGATCTTCTGTTTGTTTTTTCAATTTCCATTAAAAGTTTCCTTATTGAATTTTCAGTTTCAGCTATTTCAAGAACAATCTCATGGAATTGTTCAAAGTCCCTTACTATCTGATCAATTTTTGCTGAAAAGCCTACCAATCTGTACTGAACATTTATTAAATTTTCATCAATTCCTTTTCCACCAAGTTCAGGGATCCTTATACCCATCACATTCTTTGTTTTTATTGATATACCCCTCATTTTTTTGACCATTAATGATGCTGCCTCTATACCTATCGCTCCATGGTAAATTTCACCTATCTTCACATCCTCATAACCTTTTCTTGCAATTTTTTCCAAGTCTGATCTAAGATGCTTTGATTTCTGCAACAATTTGAAGAATTCCATGACAAGTGCTGCCCTTTTCAGTTTCAGGAGTTCAAGACCTCTCCTGGCAAGTACAATTCTCTTTTTTAGTTTCAGCAGTTCCATCCTTGTAGGTTTAACGTTCTGAAGAGGCATTTTCCTTCCTGAACCTCCTTCCATATTTTTCAATATACTCCCTCTTTACCCTCTTAAGTTCACTTTCTGGTATTGATGCAAGCAATTCCCATCCAAGGTCAAGTGTTTCCTCAATTCCCCTGTCCTCATTCTTTCCCTGACCAACAAACCTTCTCTCAAAATCATCTGCAAAATGCAGAAATTGCCTATCCTCCTGTGTTAAAGCACCTTCACCCACTATGGCGCTTAAACTCCTCAGATCCCTTCCCCTTGCATAGGATGAATATAACTGATCCGCAACACCTCTGTGATCCTCCCTTGTTTTTCCCTTACCTATACCCTGGTTCATTAACCTGGAAAGGCTCATAAGAACATCTATTGGTGGATAAATGTTCTTATGGAAAAGATCCCTTGAAAGAACAATCTGTCCTTCAGTTATATATCCTGTCAAATCTGGAATTGGATGTGTCATATCATCTCCGGGCATACTTAATATTGGGAACTGTGTAACGGATCCCTTCTTTCCTTTAATTCTTCCTGCCCTCTCATATATTGTTGCAAGATCCGTGTACATGTACCCCGGGTATCCCCTTCTTCCAGGTACTTCCTCTCTTGCAGCGGAAATTTCTCTCAGTGCTTCACAATAGTTTGTCATATCTGTAAGAATAACAAGAACATGCATATCCCTCTCAAAGGCAAAGTACTCGGCAGCCGTAAGTGCCATCCTTGGCGTTATAATCCTTTCCATGCTTGGATCCGATGCAAGGTTTAAGAACATTACAGACCTTTCAAATGCACCTGTATTTCTGAAACTTTCAATGAAGAAATGTGCCTCCTCGCTTGTTATTCCCATGGCGGCAAAAACAACAGCAAAGCTCTCCTCCTTTCCAAGAACCTTTGCCTGTCTTGCAATCTGTGCTGCAATCTCATTGTGTGGCATACCTGAACCGGAGAATATGGGTAATTTTTGACCCCTAACAAGTGTGTTCATTCCATCAATGGCAGATATTCCTGTCTGTATAAATTCTGAAGGTTCATCCCTGGCATAGGGATTTATTGCATAACCAACGATCTCAACCTTTTCCTTTGAGAGCAATGGTGATCCACCATCCCTTGGATTGCCAAGGCCATCAAAGACCCTTCCCAACATGTCATCGCTCACGGGTAACCTAACAATATCACCTAGGAATTTTACGAATGTGCCCTTTGTATCAAGACCGCTTGTTGGACCGAATACCTGAACTATTGCCATTCCCTTTCTTGTATCAAGAACCTGGCCGCTTTTCTTTTCACCGTTTGGCAGTGTTATTTCAACAATTTCACCGTACCCTGCATTTTCAACATTTTCCACAAAAAGTAAAGGTCCGGCAATCTGTGAAACAGTTCTATATTCCAACATTTTACATCATCCCTGCAGTTTTTCAAACTCTTCCCTAATACTTTGCATAAGATCCTGGAAGGAAGATAAATTTTCTTCCCTTATTTCCTTCATCCTTGAAATCTGATCCCTTACTTTCATTGAAAATATTGTCTTTAATTGCACACCGGATGAAATTGCCTTTATGGCAAGGTCATGGTAAAGCATTATTGTTTTTAACATAAGGTACTGTTTGTTCAATGAGCAGTATGTATCAACCTCATCAAATGCACTCTGCTGTAAATAATCCTCCCTTATCATTTTTGCCGTATCAAGTATTATTCTTTCCTTATCTGGCAGGGCATCTGGACCCACAAGCTGGACAATCTCCTGCAACTCCTCCTCCTGCTGAAGTAAAGCCATTGCCCTGTCTCTCAGTTCATTCCATTCTGGACTAACATTTTTCGCAAACCAGTCATATACCATTGAATGGTATTGTGAATAACTTGTTAACCAGTTTACGGATGGGAAATGCCTTCTGTTTGCAAGCGAGGCATCAAGTGCCCAGAAAACCTTGGTTAATCTTAACGTACCCTGTGAAACTGGTTCGGATATATCTCCACCTGGAGGTGATACCGCACCAACAATTGTCACAGATCCCTGTGTATCGTTAAGATTAATAACCCTTCCGGCCCTTTCATAGAATTCCGCAAGCCTCCTGCTCAGGTATGCTGGATAACCCTCCTCACCCGGCATTTCTTCAAGTCTTCCCGATATTTCCCTCATCGCTTCAGCCCATCTTGATGTACTGTCAGCCATTAAAGAAACATCATAACCCATGTCCCTGTAGAATTCAGCTATTGTAACACCGGTGTAAACACTTGCCTCCCTTGCAGCAACAGGCATGTTGCTTGTGTTTGCAATAAGAACTGTCCTGTCCATAAGAGGACCCTTGGTCCTTGGATCTATCAATTCTGGGAATGTTACAAGAACCTCAGTCATCTCATTTCCCCTTTCACCACAACCAACATAGATAACTACATCTGTATCTGCCCATTTTGAAAGCTGGTGCTGTATAACAGTTTTTCCGCTTCCGAATGGCCCTATAACGCATGCCGTACCACCCTTTGATAGTGTGAAGAATGTATCTATAACCCTCTGCCCTGTTATAAGGGGTAATTTTGGTGGTAATTTTTCCTTTATTGGTCTTGGAAATCTCACATTCGATCTTTGGGTTAAACCAAAATCCAGAACCTTTGAATTTGTTTCAACAGAAAATACATTGTCCCTTATTGTAAACTTCCCATCACCAATACTCTTTATTTTACCCTTTACACCATACGGAACCATAATTTTTGTTTTCACTGTTTGAGATTCCTGCACATATCCAACTATTGAACCTGAAGATACCTCATCTCCTACTTTTGCTGTTGCAACAAATTCCCATACCTTTTTTTCATCAAGTGCATTTGCTGTAATTCCCCTTTTAATGAAATCACCAGATTTTTCCTTAAGAACAGGTAGGGGTCTTTGTATACCATCGTATATGTTCCTCAGAAGACCTGGACCAAGTTCAACTGAAAGAGGATTTCCCGTGTTAACAACCTTTTCACCGGGTCTCACACCACTTGTATCTTCATAGACCTGAATAACTGATGTATTTCCTGTAATTTTTATTATTTCGCCTATCAATCCCTCTTCACTGACAAGAACAACATCGTACATCTTCGCATTTTCAAGATCCTTTGCAAGAACAACCGGACCCGATACCCTATAAACTACACCCATTTTTTTCACACCCCAACATCTATACCAAGTATTCTCTTTGCAAGATCCCTGATTGCCTCCTCCCTTTTTTCACCCTTGAACTTTGGTGAAGGGACAAAAACAACAAGAGGTTTTGTTGTTAAATCAACCCTGTCCCTTTCACTCTGCGATAAAAATTCCCTTATACTATCCGATGCAATTATTATACCCACATCCCTTCTTTCAAGAAATGAAATAACCTTTTTCGCTCCCTCCTTTCCATCGACCTCATACCATTCATTCACACCTATCAGTCTATAACCCGTGACAAGCTCCCTTTCACCCACAACAACAATTTTCAATACTTCATCCATTTTAAACCACCTTGATGAGCATGGATTTTATTCTTTCCTCGCTCAGACCATAATATATACCATATGCAATTTTTCTCAAATTCTCCCTTTCAGTTTCAAACATTAATAACAAACCTATGATCGATGAAAGACCGGGAGAGGATAACCTGAATGATGAAATGTTTCTCTCCACAATGTATCTCTCAAGTTCAATTTCAAACTCCTTTATGTCCTTTTCACTTTTATATTTATTCAATGCTGATGTAAGATCATAGACATTTTTTATTTTTTCAACAACATCCTCAACGCTATTTGAGTGCAAAAGATCCTCCAGTCTGTTACCCTTTAATGATCCTCCCTCTATCAAAAGATTTCTTATATCGTTTGGATTCAAACCAGACTCAATGCTCCTGATTATTGTCATTATATTTTTTGCATCTATCTGGGATGATATTAAATGAAGGATGGGCATCTCATTCCCATTAACAATCCTTATCTTTTCCAGGAGTGTTTTGTAATAGAATAGATCAAGTGCTATAAGCATTTCACCAGGATCGCCCGTCTTTCTGTACGAATCAAGCTTTTCATAAAGTACCTTTCCATAAGGGTATTTCAAAAGGAAATTGATTATTGATTCAACATCGGGCATTTCAAGCATCAATCTAAATTCCTCATGTTTCAAAGGGCCTGCTATAAGACCTGCTGGTAGATCATGTTCGCTTATAAGGAAACTTTCTGTCTCCTTCACGGATCTTCCAAGTACCTTTGATGATATTACAGTTTTTATGTTCTGAACATCCCATTTACTTATGTAGGCCCTTAATGCATCAAGACCAACCCTTGGACAGATGTTCAGGGAAATCTTTGAAATTTTAACAAGGTATGAATTTATTGCCACCTCAACAAGGTTTATGCCCGAATATTTTGTTGAAAAATATGAAAAATTTTCTCTATAATGCGTATCATTCAATGAATTTATGAATTGATTTAGATCCCTAGTGCTTACAAGAGAATTGAGTTTTTCAAATTTTATTAAATCGCTTTCAATTGCCTTAGCCCTCGCATATGCATAGGCGTATGACAATATTCCCTGCAAATCAAATTTCCCCCTTTATTTTTTCGTATATGGATGATTTAATTTCACTTGATCTTTCATTCAGTATTTCTTCAAGAGATCTGTTTGATCTTATTGAACCATCCCTGGTTTCAACAATTATTCCTCCAAGTTCCTTAAGTGAAGGATCCTCTATTGTTTGGAAATTACCCTGAACAAGATCCTTTTCTCCCGGTGAAATCCTGACAACAAGATCTTTTTCAGGTCTTCCAATTTCCCTTATGGCATCATCCAGGGATCTTTTTATAAAAATTCTGTATTCATCTGAATTTCTGTAGTTTTTTAATTCATTTTTTATTCTCTGAAATGTAAGATCAAGGATGAGTGCAATCTCATCCATGTACTTTCTTCTCATTTCCACGTTTTTCACTGAAATTCTTCGCATCTTCTCTTCCATCAGTTCTTTTTCAATGTTTTTCCTTGCATCCTCTATGATTTTCTTTGATTCAATGTTAGCCTTCTCAATTATATTCTTAGATTCCTCTTCAGCCCTTTTCCTTATGTTTTCTATTTCAATGTTCGCCTTTTCGTAAATTCCCTTTACTATATCTTCAAGGGACATTTTTTCATCCTAGTATGTGCATGAGTATTATTAGACCGAAAACAAAACCGAATATGAACAGGGTCTCTGGAATAACAAGGAAGAATAGAACCTGTCCCATTTTCTCAGGTTTCTCAGCTACAACTCCCATTCCTGCCGCACCGATACCCTGCTGTGCAAGACCTGTTCCGATCAAACCACCTGCCATTGAAACGGCAGCTGCAAGTGCATATATAGCAGAAGCAGTATCAATAGCCATCTATAAACCACCTGAAATCGAAATGTAAAGCATAAATATAAAATTTTGTGATCGTGTAAGCATTATCAAAAATACTATATTTATAATTGCAATATACTACTTTGATGAAGGACTATTTCACCATGGATGATTTTGATTTTAGGGGAAAACGTGTTCTGGTAAGACTGGATCTCAACTCTCCTGTGAACACGGAAACAGGCGAAATCCTTGATAATTCTAGATTCATTGCACACATTGATACATTGAGAAGATTATCACAATCAAAGGTTGTTATACTTGCACATCAATCAAGGCCTGGAAAAAAAGATTTCACAACAACAAAGAATCATGCTGGAGTTTTATCAAGGCTTTTAAACAGAAATGTGGAGTACGTTGATGGGCTATTTGAATCATTCGTTATAGAAAAAATTAAAAATATGAAGGATGGGGATATAATTTTACTTGAAAACACAAGGTTCTATTCCGAGGATGTTGTACTTGCGGATGAACCTATATCTGTTCAGAAAAAATCACACATTGTGAGAAAGCTTTCACCTCTTTTTGATTACTTTATTAACGATGCGTTCGCTGCTGTCCACAGACCCCAGACAACACTTGTTGGCTTTGCTGAGGATCTTCCAAATGTTGCAGGTGTTCTGATGGACAGGGAAATAACAATGCTTTCAAGATTTTTGAGTGAAGAAATAAGGCCAAAAATGGCTCTTCTAGCAGGTGCAAAGGTTGACGATTCCATAAAGGTTGCAAAGAATTTTCTGGAAAAAAACATTGTTGATAGGATACTTACAGGTGGCCTTGTTTCAAATCTATTCCTGGTTGCAAAGGGCATAAATATTGGTGAAATAAACAGATCATTCCTTGAAAAGGAACTGGATGATTACGATTCATCCCTTAAAATATCAAAGGAGTTGATAGAAAAGTACGGGGATAAAATTGAACTGCCCGTGGATTTTGCAATAAACAAAGAAAATAAAAGATTTGAAATATCCATAGAAGAATTACCAACAGAATATCAGATAATGGATATTGGCATTGAAACAATAAAAAAATATGAAGAAATATTGAAGGATTCAAAGGCAATAATCCTAAACGGCCCACTGGGAGTTTATGAAAAGGATGAATTTGCCATTGGAACGTTGGAATTATTCAATTATATAGGAAGGCTTGATTCATTCAAGGTTGCAGGAGGAGGGCATACAATATCAGTTATTGCAAAACTTAACCTTAACAGGTATTTTACCCATGTAAGTGTTGGTGGTGGTGCATTGATAAACTTTTTATCTGGAGAGCCTATGCCTGTCATAGATGCTCTGAAAATCTCAAAGAAAAAATTCCAGGGAGGTAATGAAAAATGAAAATTTATAGGGTCGTTGGATCCTATAAATTCGGAAAAAAGTGGCTTCCATTCACCAAGGAGATTGCGGCAAATAATAAGGAAGAGGCAATAGATCAGTATTATTCCTTGCTTGGAAGCTACTATGGAAAAAAGAGGAGAGAAATAAAGGTTGAGGATGCAAGTTCGATACCATTCGAAGAGGCAAGGGATTCCAGGGCAAGGTTCAAATACAAAAAGTTTGGTGAAAAACATGGAGAATGAGGTAAGTATTGAGGATCTTCTTGCAACCGCGGATCTTCTTAAAAAACATATTGAAAACCTTACAGCACAGATACAGCTTATAAGGGAAAAGAGAGAGGAATATGAAAATGCAAAAAAAACACTTGAATCTTACATGAACATTGATCAGAAAGAAATACTTGTGAACATCGGTGCTGATACATTCATTTACTGTAACGTTAGCGATAAGAAAAGGGCATTGATACCTTTAGGTTCAAACATAATACTTGAAAGTGATATCTCAAAGGCAATAAGCATAATAGATGAAAGGATCAAGGATTTCAACAATGCTGAAAAAAGTTTAATTGATGAAACAAACAGTGCATCAAGTCAGTATGCAATGATTGAAAAAAAGGTTGAGGAAATCTATAATTCTTTAAAGGGAAAGGGCAATGTTCAGGGGCCTTAGGGAAAAGTTCCAGATATTCAAGAAAAAGGTCAAGGAGGATGTTGGTGATTCTCTTCTCACTGAAGGTATTGGAAAGAAGATCAATGAAAAAAGGCTTGATGAACTTCTTGATGAATTTGAACTTTCACTTCTTGAGGCTGATGTGGCATACGATGTGGCGGAATCAATAAGATCTGAATTAAAGAAAAATCTTGAAAATAAAAAAATAAAGGTTGGTGTTGATCTTGATTCCGCCTTAGATACAATTTTCAAAGAAACCTTAAAAAATATTATGAATGTTCCATCAATGGATCTTCTTGAAATAATAAAAAATTCACAAAAACCATATGTTATTATGTTCCTTGGAATAAATGGATCAGGAAAAACAACAACAATAGCAAAGATTGCCAAACTTCTTCAGGACAATGGATTTTCTGTTGTTATAGCAGCATCAGATACATTCAGAGCAGGGGCGATAGAGCAGCTTGAATACCACGCAAAAAACCTGGGGGCAACATTCATCAAGCATCAGCCAGGCAGTGATCCTGCAAGTGTAGCTTTTGATGCCATTGCACATGCAAAATCAAAGGGCAAGCACGTTGTTCTTATTGATACCGCCGGAAGAATGCAAACAAACAGGAATTTAATGGAGGAAATGAAAAAAATAAAAAGGGTGGCAAAACCCAATCTAACAATATTTGTCGGTGATTCTCTGTACGGTAATGATATTATAAACCAGGCAAAAACATTCGACAGTGAAGTGGGTTTTGATGCAATAATTCTTTGCAAAATTGATGCGGATGCAAAGGGTGGTTCAGCCATCAGCCTTGCCTATGAATTGAAAAAGCCAATCATTTACCTTACAACAGGGCAGGGTTATGATGATATTGTGAAATTTTCCCCTGATTACATAATTGAAAAAATATTCTCAAACAACTAACAATATTTTATATCAAATCTTTTTCTGAATTCAATAACCTTCTTTTTCACTTTTGTTTCCATGGCCTTAACGATCAGGTCTGAAAGTTTTTCCATATGTTTTTCAACCATTCCTATCCTTGTTATTTCGTTTGTTCCCATTCTACCTACACAGTCAATTATTATATTTGATTCCTCAAGCTTCATGCATGCATTTTTGTCCTCTATAAAAATCTGGTGCGAATCCGTAAACCTTCCACCGAATTCCCTTATTCCAAAATTTTTTTCATGTAGTAATTCTGCAAGTTTCTTTGAATTTTTTATAACATTTAAAGCATATTCCTTTCCAAATTCTTTCATCTCAACCATTGATTGAACAAGTGCGGCAAGTCTGTTGAGATGATAATTATCCATTGTTCTCCATACAACATTTTTTCTAATTCTCTTAAACAATATTTCATCGTTGGTTAGCAAAATTCCTCCCTGTGGGCCAAAAAAGCTTTTGTGTGTTGACCCATAAACAATATGTGAATATTTGAAAATATCCTTCTGGAACTCATTCCCAGCTATGAGACCCATGACATGGGATGCGTCATAGATTAAAGTTCCATTGACATCATCCACCATTTCCCTGATCCTTTTCAGATCGTAGGGAAAAAGAATATAGCTTGCACCAAGTATCACTGTGCTCGGTTTTATTCTTTTAATTTCATCTTCAAATTTTTCAAGATCTATGTTCCATTCTCCTGGATTGAATGGAATTGGATGGTAATCAAGGGAAAACATGTCGGGTAGATAATTCTTTGAATAACCATCGTATCCACCATATTCAGGATCTATTGCCATTATTTTGTCCCCTTTTTTAGTAACGGACAAAAGAGCAATCATTGACGCAATGTGACCTGAAAGAGGCCTTATTTCAGCGAATTTAACATTAAAAATATCCCTTGCTATTCTTTCTCCCTCATGAAGAATTTCATCAAAGTACCTTGTTCCACCGTATGCATTTTTTGCCGTACTTCCGTGAACTGATCCCTCTATTTCAAGTGAATACCTTGAAGCGAGGTCGGATGAAAGAATATACCTTACTTTTTTACTTAATATATTTTCGCTTGGTAGAAGATTTATTGATTCTTTCCTGTATTTGTTATGTTTCCTGACAAGGTCTATTATGTTTTTCATTTTAAGAAAACCTATCCGTTATTTCTGTTGTAAGATGGTCAAGAAGTTCCTCAAGACTTTCACTCTCTATTGATGACATATCACCATCAGGCATGATTATTCTTGCTATGTAAGTCTCTCCCTCTTTCACAATTTCCACATCAAACAGTTTCTTTTTCATAAAAAAGCGAAAAAAAATTCACAATAAAAACTTTACCATTGGAAAATCAAAAAATTGGGAGGGAAAGACCCTCACTTTTTAAGAGTGATTTCTATAGATGAAACATTGCTCTCTCTGTTTTCGGATGTTATCTTTTCCGTTCCAAGTGTGACCTCATACTTCAGCTCACTTATGAACCTGTTCCTGACGATTTCCTCGATATCCACAGCCTTGTTTATTGATTTCCCTCTGGCCTTCAAAACAACGGACTTTGCTCCATTGTTGAACTGAGTCACCACAGCCAGAACATAGTTCATTGTTGGTTTCTTTCCCACATACACAACGTTTTCATCTGTCTTTTTTGCTACTTCAGGCATATTCAAGACCTCCTTTTGTGTATTTCTTCAAATGTAATTATTATACTTATATTTTTTGGTTATTTTCTTTTCCATTACAAAAAGTTTAAAATAACATAACATTTACATTTATATGTAAATGGTTACTGTTGTTTTATGTGTAGACAGGGATGACGATGTAGGTAGAAAAACTGGAATAAAAGGGC
>JAVRLK010000006.1:0-30253 GCA_031961545.1 Thermoplasmatota archaeon
ACCGTATAAAAGGACACCCTTTGGGGGCTTTATTCCAAGCCTTTCAAAAAGTTCAGGGTGTTTCAATGGTAACTCTATCATTTCCCTTACCTTCTGCAATTCCTCAGAAAGGCCTCCAATATCCTCGTATGTTACCCTGCCTGTCTCTGAAACGTATTCCTCAACAGGCTCCTCCTTCACCTGAATTTCTGTTGTTTCCTTTATAACAAGAACGCCCTTTGGCTGTGCCCTGACAACCTTGAACTTCAGACCTGCCCTTCCTATCAATGTTAAACCAGGAATCATAAGAATATCCCCTTCAACAACAGGTCTGTTAAGTAGAGCCCTTCTTACAAAGTCCTCTATGCCTTCACCGAGCCTTAACCTCTGATCCTTTTCTATCAAAGGTGCGAATGTAACGGATTTTGCTGCCTGATAGTTTGCCTTTGCAACAATTACCTTATCACCGAGAGTAACACCTGCATTTCTTCTTATATCACCGTCAATCCTTATTATTCCCTTTCCTTCATCCTCCACCGGAACCCTGTAAACCTTTGCTGCGGTTGTTTTTTTACTTGTTAAACCTGTTATGGTTATAATGTCACCTACCTCTACCCCAAGTTCCTCCCTGGACTGACTGTCAATTCTTGCCCTTCCAAGGCCAACATCCATCTGGGGTGCCTCATGCACCCTCAATATTATTTCCTTCTTTTCCATAATTTCACCCCGGTTATTAGTTTTTAGTTATCAACATTTGGTTAATATTTTCTAGTATTTAAACCTTTAGTTCCCTCAGCTTCTTTACCATCTTTACAGCACTGTGAACAGCTTCCCTTGCCTTCTCTATCCTTTCCTGTGCCTGGAGCCTTGTTTCACCATGACCTGTTATGCCAAGTGCAACAGGTTTTCCATATTCAACCTGCAGATCCTCTATTTTCCTTGCTGCATTCTGCATTATTACCTCATCATGCTCTGTTTCACCTTCAATAACAGCACCAAGGGTAACAACAGCATCCACATCATCCATTTCAAGTAGCTTTTTCACACCAAGTGGTATTTCGAATGTTCCTGGAACAAGAAGCGTCCTTGTTATTTCTGCACCAAGGAATTCTGCCTCAACCTTTGCCCTTTCAAGCATCATCATTGTTATATCGAAGTTGTATTCAGATACAACCAAACCAAGCCTAACTTTATCCATTTTTTATCACCTCTCTCTAACAGGTCCCACATCCTCAAACCCCTGCCTTAACCCCTTTCCTGCAAATTTTTGCAGATACTCTGGATTGAAGAGCAGGTAATATGCATTTTCAGCATGTTCCCTTGTTCTTCTATCCGCAAGGAATGCAAGTTCCTTTTCATCCTTTGCCTCATCCTCATGAACAAAAACCACCAATATATGTTTTCCTGTCATGATCTGTACCCATATAAGACCAAGCGCTGCCTCATGGGCTGATGTTTTATCTATTTCCTTTGGTCCTGGCATGCCAAGTGCAAGGACAATATCGCAGTTGTACTTATCAAAAAGTATTTTTGATGCAACGGGTAGATCCTTTATGCCCGGTACGGTATATCTAACAATTTTAAAACCGGTACCCATCTTTTTCAGCTGGTCTATTGCACTCTTACCCATATCGTAACGTGCAAATGTTGTATCAGCTATCCCTATTATTTTCATCCTCCTTCACCCTTTCAATACTTTCAATCTCCTTCTGGAATGCGTAGGCAGAAATTATCTTACCTATGATTTTTCTCGTACCGTTAAGATCCGAACCTGTGAATTTACCAAGCCTTACAACCTTTACATTTAAACCCCTTTTTCTGCATTCATCCTCTATATACTTTTCATTGAATGCCTGATCGTATCCGAGTACAATTATATCCGGCTTTATTTCCTCAACAGTCCTGAACATATCATCCTCATGTCCTAAAATTGCCTTATCAACTGGCTTTAATGCTTCAACCATTTTCACCCTAACATGTTCTGGCATAATTGGCTGATGTTTCAATTTCCTTGCTGTGGAATCCCTTGCAACAACAACTATGAGTTCATCACCAAGCTTTTTAGCCTCCTCTAGAAAATAAACATGACCCAAATGAAGGATATCGAACACACCCGATGCCATTACTCTGACCACTTTTCCCACCATTCAATTATTTCACTGCCCTCAACGAATGGATAATTATGTTCCATTGCATAATTTTTTGCCTTGTTGTATGGTAAAGATTTACCATCATCACCCAGCATTTCAACAATTGTGGCTGAAGGTGTTAAACCGCTCATGATCATTAGGGCTGTTGATAATTCTGTATGACCCTTTCTTGATTTAAGCAGATCCTTTGAAGATATCAACAAATGGACATGACCTGGGGATCTGAATAACTTTCCAAACTCAACCCTTGCACTTTTTTCATCCAGAACATTCATCCTTTCAATGAAATTTGCAAATTCCCTTATTGTCAGGGATCTATCGTTATCTGGAATTCCAGTGAAAGTCTTTCTATGGTTGATTGTGATTGAAAATGAGGATTTTTCATCGTATGGTATATCGTTTGGATAAAGGTATTTGAATATTTCATAACCACTTTTCTGAAGAATTTCAACCATGAATGGAATGCCAAGTTTCTGTGAAATTTCATATGTCATTGTTGTGCATATTAGACCACCACCATCCTTCCTCATCAATTTTATTATATCATGTGTTACAAATTTTGATGCAACAACTATATCCGTTTCACCCTCCCTGTCTTTACTATCATAAACAAGGACAGGGGATCCCATTTTTATTTTTCTAATTACTTCGTCCATATGAAACCATAAAGTGAATTCAGTTAATTAAAATTTATTAACTACTCATTTTTTGGTAGACATTGGATTCTTTATTATTTTGGGGCCATTTTCATCAACAACAATGAATGAAAAACCCTTTTCTTTTATTGATTCATAATCATGGCCGGCATCCGATTGGTAAACAGCAAGGAATATGAGTTTTTCATTCCCAGTATTTATTGACCTGTGGGCATATTCAGGATCCACATAGAGCACTGCCCCCTTAAACATGTTCAGCGTTCTTGTATTCCCTGACCTGTTTTCCATGAGCAATATTCCCTCACCGCCAAGAACAATATATACTTCCGCTGCAGCCTTTGAATGAAAATGTCCCTTTGTGAAATAGTACTCTTTACCTATCTTACCAGGTTCAATTTCAGTTATTGCGTATGAAAGAGCACCAGGACCTGAATAGGCCATTTCATAAACCTTATAGATTAAGGGATTCCTTTCCTTAAGGATCCTTTCAGCCTCTTCACGGAATGCAAAATAATCAACAAGGTCTGAAAGGTACCTTTCCTGAACAGATGTTGTTAATTCAAGTTTACCTGTTAGAAAATCCAGAACGTTCACCCTTTCCATGTTTTACGCTATTATAAATTATTATAAAAGCTTTTAGAATTTTATAACATTAGAGAATTGTATTCTGGATCAAAAATTCATGAAAATTCTTCAAAAATATTTTATTAGAACTTTATTGTTTCCAGACCTGGTTTGTTCAAAAACTTTATTGTTACCTTGCAGGGATCTGGATTGAAATTGTGCATTTTCTGGTATTCTGTCTGTTTCTGCCAGGCTGAGGCGTTGAGAAGAATTGTTCCATAGTAAATTGAATATTTGTGCACATGGATATGTCCTGTTACAAAAAGGTCAGGTATATCCTCTATGACCATATAATCCTCATCCATTGGTGCCACTGGAACTTTATTTCCATATATGGGTGCAAGATGCCTTCTTTTCAAAAGTTCAGCCATCATGGTATCGGCATTTTCATACTTTATTCCCTTAATATAATCCATAAGATCGTTTAAACTTGTACCATGGTAAATGAGGATGTTGAAACCCTCTATGGATATATATGCGGGGTTTGATAGAAAAATAACATTGGGTGGGAACATTTTCCTTATTTCCTCACCAAGGAATGGCTGTGGTTCAGCTATCCTCACAAGATCATGGTTTCCAGGTATCATAAAGATTGTAATATCATTTTTAATCCTTGATATGTACTGGGATAAAAGTGCATATTGATCAAATATATCGCTCAATTCAAGATCCCTTTCCTGACCTGGATAAATGCCTATACCGTCAACAAGATCACCTGAAATTACCATGTATTTTACATTCTTCCCCTTTTCACCGTTCAGCCATTCTATGAATTTAAGAAAATTTTCCTTCATGAACATTTTACTCCCAACATGTATATCGGAAATGAATGCAATACCATCTTCACTGTTTACAATCTTTTCCTTTTTTGATACATTATCCACGCCAGGATAAACAATCTCTTTTACGTACATTTTACCATTCCTTATGTTCCCTTTAACACCTATAACATCATCAGGAAATATGTTATCATTTCCATTGTAGTAAGCTATAATGTGCCCGGATGGATCCTCAAGATCAAGGATCCTTCCATACTTTGATTCCCTTATATCCCTTACCATGGCTATTATTGTACTTTCACCTTCATTTTTTATGCCATAATCTATGTTCACGGATCCTGAAAGTGATACCCTGGATTCAAGTATTTTTCTAATTTTCATGTACCTGCTGAGAAAAAGTTTCCTGAAACTTTCAGACTTTCCTGAACCTGCAGGAAATTCTCTATCACCCTTTATTATTGTGAATTTACTTTCCTCCTTTCTCAGTATTTCGTATGCCCTTCCTTCCCTAATCTTTTTCATAACATAGGAAAGACCGCCCATTTTCATTATTTCATCAATTTCCCTTGTTGTGGGGAATATACCGTTATCCCAGAGTATCCTCATAACATCCCTTCTTTCATCCATATGCCTCAATCCTCTTTTGCTTCTCTAAAAATCTGTATACTCTTGTTGATAGAATAACATTTTTGATGTAATCCTGAACATCAACATCCTTTAAATTTTTAATTCCCAGATAACTAACATTCCTTAATGCATCCCTTACCGTTTCCCTTATCAACCACACTCCTAAAGGTATTCTGTAGTTTGGCCCAACTATCCTGTATATTATTACAGATGCTGACCTTTTAATTGATTCAAGGTATTCCAGAACTGCAAACCTTGCAGCATAGTATGCTCCTGTCACATGACTAGCGTAAGTTTTCCTTCCATAGTATCCCTCATAGTCACCGCTTTCCATTATGTTCCTTATTTTTCCATTGAATCCTTGCCAGTTTTCAACCATTTCAAACATCCAGGTACCTGGAATTAGAAAAATGAAAAAATGGTTATCCATATAGGATTTTTCAGCATAAATGATTGTATCAACACTCTCATATTCCCTTACCCTTTCAATCAATTTTTTACCAACAATATCATCAACGGCTGTTATTGCCCACCTTGTTGGAACAAGTTTTCTATCTATTTTCCTTCCAAGAACACCAGCACTGAGGAGCCTTTTAAGGTAATCGTTTCCGAAACCGTTTGAATAAAGTTCCCATAATGCATCCTGAGCATTCATATCAAAATCTTCAGTTATTATTTCAATCCTTTTTGGTATTTTTGGATTTTCCTCAATTTCAATGTTTCTCGCTATAACTCTGGGACCTAAAGGTGTTGATATTTTGTCCATGTAAATTTTATTTTCAATGGATTCAACGTTTGCGGATAATTTTAATTTTATTTCTGAAAGTGAAATTTCCCTGATATTTTCAACAATCTTTGATTCCCTATCAACCCTCTGAACATTACCAACCCTGTACATGGATGATGTTCTTTCAAGAATCTTTTCCAGTGGTAATGGATAGAGATCCCCAGAAATTTCGTTTTTTGTCAATATTGCACCCACATGAACTTTTGGATAATTGAACCTACCAACAAATATGTCAGGGGGTGTTATACCGTCCATTTCCTTCACCAATTTTGGAATTGGTGATACATTACCATATATTGGACAGTACTTAAGACCGCAGAGGAACTTAATTCCCCTGCATTCCTCACATATGTTCCTTTCCACGATCATACCATGGATTCAAAAAGAAAAAGTTTTTCATTCTGTAATTTTATCATTGAATATGGAAAGGTATTCAAGGCAGATTGTTCTTGATAAAATTGGAAAGGAAGGGCAGGAAAAGTTATTGAAAAAAAGGGCAATTGTTGTTGGTCTTGGCGGGACAGGAGGTTTAATTTCACAGCTCCTTGTTAGGGCAGGGATTGGAAAACTCTACATATCGGATAAAGATTATGTCTCCTTATCAAACATACACAGGCAGACACTTTTCAGGGAGAGTGATGTAGGTAAATTGAAGGTTGAAGCTGCCCTGGATTATCTAAAATCCCTGAATTCCGATGTTGAAATTGTCCCAATCTATGAGGGAATCAGTTCATCAAACATTGAAGAATATGTAAAGGATGTGGACATTGTTATGGATGGAACGGACAATTTCATAACAAGGTACATAATAAACGATGCGTGCGTTAAGTACAACAAACCATGGATCTATTCTGCCGCCATATCCACATATGGTAGTGTTATGGCAATTATACCTGGTAAAACAGCCTGTCTAAGATGTATGATTAAAGATCCCCCACAGGTAACAGAAACATGCTCAACTGTTGGTGTTTTAAATTCAATACCTTCACTTGTTGCCTCTTTAGCTGTTACCCTGGCCTATAAAATATTGCTTGAAAATTACAGTGAAAGTGTTCTTTACTACATTGATGGATGGTCAATGAGCATAGATAAAATAAGTGTGAAGAAAAATGATTCATGCCCATCATGTGCATTGCACAACTATGAATTTTTAACGGAAAAGTACGCCAGGATTGATAATTTATGCTGAAGCGTAAAGTATATTAATTAAATTGAAATGTAAAAGAAGAGGGCCGGTAGATCAGTTGGTAGATCGCCTCCTTGGCATGGAGGAGGCCCGGGGTTCAAATCCCCGCCGGTCCACTGTGAGGTTGTTCTTATGAAAACATACAGGGAAGCGGGTGTTGATATTGATAAAAAGGATATTTTTCTTGAGAAACTTTTGAATGAAATTAGGTTCAAAAGAAAAAAATTCTCTCCTGCAATTGGAATAGGCCATTATACAGGTCTCATAAACTTCGGTGAATTTTATTTAGCGCTTAACACGGATGGTGTTGGAACAAAGATGATCATTGCTGATGAAATGAAAAAATGGGATACAGTGGCAATAGATGCCGTTGCCATGAACGTTAATGATACAATTTGTGTTGGGGCTGAGCCTGTTGCATTTGTTGATTATCTTATCATAAAAGATTATGATGAAAAGAGGGCAAGGGATATTGGAAGGGGATTGAACATTGCAGCAAAAATAAGCAATGTTTCAATTATAGGAGGTGAAACAGCTGTAATGCCGGATATGATTAACTACACTGATCTCTCAGGAACAGCCATGGGTATTGTGAAAAAGAGTGATGTTATAACAGGTAAAAAAATAAAAAAGAATGATTCAATAATTGCATTAAAAAGCTCCGGCTTACATTCAAACGGTTTTACTTTGGTGAGAAAATTGCTCAGGGAGAAAAATGTTTCATACCATGAAAAACTTGATAAACCTCTGTGGAAAATTCTTCTTGAACCAACAAGAATATATGTTAGACCTGTTTTGAAAATTGTAAAGAATTTTCCAGTTAACGGTCTCGCACATATAACAGGTGGTGGTTTGAGGAATTTGATAAGGCTATCAAAGCACAGGTTTGTTATTGATAATCCATTAAAGCCGCAAAGAATTTTCACATTCATCCAGGATCTTGGTGGGATTGAATATAAAGAAATGTATCAAACCTTCAACATGGGTATGGGTTTCATGATCATTGTTGATGAAAAATATGCTGACAATATTTTAGAATTATTGAAAAGGGAAAAGATTGAATCCGATGTTGTTGGACATGTTGAGGATGGATCCGGTGTTTTCATTCCCGAGTTCAATATTACATATGAGAAATACTGAGATCCTCAACGTAATATGGCACATAGGATAAACCCTGTTTTGGAGATTCAAGTTCAGGTAAAGCGTATTTGAAAAGATCCTTTGAAATGAAAAGAACAGTATTAAGACCCCTGTGTGCAGCCTCCTGCGCGGCCCTCACCGCTGCAAACTCAAAATCTATTTTTATCCCAGCGTTTTTCAGTGCAATGTAGGGAACTATACCATATATACCTATCCTATCGTATCCTTTGACCATTTCCTTTACTTTTTCCATGTTTACCATCCTTGATCCTCCATCGCTTATGGATGGTAAAAGGCACACAACAATCTTACCCATTTTTATATCCATTATGCCTGTTAAATCCTTAACACCAACATCCTCACCCTTTTTTGCACCTGATAATGTTATGCCCATAGATTTTGAATCCTTTCTGTATGCATGGATATAACCATTTTCCATGAAAA
The DNA here is from genome assembly GCA_031961545.1 of Thermoplasmatota archaeon. Classification (GTDB taxonomy): domain Archaea; phylum Thermoplasmatota; class Thermoplasmata; order Thermoplasmatales; family ARK-15; genus JAVRLH01. The sequence continues at coordinate 8,373 of JAVRLK010000006.1, forward strand.
GACCAACAATTTCATTTTCTTTGAGATCCTCACCCGCTATTGCTTCAGTAACATTTATTATGTTCAGTTCATTAAGAAGGTTAACAACATAAACCCTTAGTTCTTCCGCCTTTTCATGTACAAAGTTACTTCCCTTCTTTGTTAGGTTAAGATCCTTTGTTACAAGTCCCTCCTTCCTCATGATTTTTATGTATTCAGAAACACCCTGTACGGTTATATTTATTGTCTTTGCAATCTCCCTTATTTTCCTTTTCCCATGCATTAATTCAATGAGAATGAGCATCTTTGTCAGTTCACTCTTTTCCCTTATTATCATAGTTTGATTATTGTATTCCCATAAATTAAATCTTTTCTTTTTAAAAAATTTTAAATGGTAAAACTTTTTATTTTCTTGCATGAAAGAATGGAGAAAAAAATATATTGAAGAATTATCTTTTAGCTTCTCTCATTATCCTTGAACTTATTCTGAGCGTTATTTTTCTAATCGTGTTTTATTCAACAAGCAATGTTTATTTTAAGGGTGTATTTGTTGGTCTAACAATATCATGGGTTACTTCAGCCATAGCATTACTCTTTCAAAAATTTTATAAAATATGATATGCTCCGGCCGGGATTTGAACCCGGGTCGTCGGCTTTCCTCGTTGTTAAAACTCGAAAGGCCGATATGCTTGACCGGACTACACCACCGGAGCTTTTATCTGGTACATATCAAAAAGATATAAAATATTTTCAGTGGATTGGAACCCAGACCTTAAGGATCTCAACTATTATTGTTCCAATTATTGCAATGTAAATAACAAGCTTTGGATCTAACTTTGGACCGCGGGATTTCTCTTCCTCAAAGTACCTTATCAAGCCTGCAGCTGACTGAAATCCCACATTTCTTCTCTCATCGGCCATGTTGAATTCTAAATTCAAAAATATATTTAAGGGTTTCTAATGAAATATTACATTAAAAGAGAAACTTAAAAATATAGAAAAACATATGGTATCTGGGCCGCGGTAGCCAAGCGGACCACGGCGCCAGCCTTGAGAGCTGGTTCCCGAATAGGGAGCGGGAGTTCGAATCTCCCCCGCGGCGTTAGGATGAAATTTTTCCCCTATGGTTTCAGAAAATACCAGGATGAGATTGTAAAATTTGTAGAGGAAGCTATTACAAAAAAGGATCATGTTATTCTTGAAGCTCCAACAGGAATAGGTAAAACAATAGCTGTACTGGCACCCTCTCTTGAATATGCTGTTGAAAATAACCTTAAGGTTTTTTACCTCACAAGGACAAATTCACAGCAGGAACAGGTGATTAAGGAGGCAAAATTGCTAAGGAAAAATTATGAATTTGGATCTGTTTCACTCCAGGGTAGAAACAACTATTGTCTTTTGATGATGAAGGAAAAGATCATTGATGCCACACCTGAAGAGTTTGCACTTTTGTGTGAAAAGAAAAAGAAGGATGTTGAGAATGGAAAGTATGATTCCTGTATATTTTACAACAATTACCTTGAAAAGGGAGAGGAACTTTTGAACTTTGGAAAAAGGAATGTTTTTACAGCACAGGAATTCATAGACAGGGCCCTTGAGGATGAGATATGCGCATACGAGGCAATAAAGAATTTAACTAAAGATGCAGGTTTAATTGTCATGCCCTACATGTATTTCTTTGATCCATTCATCAGGTCAAGGCTACTGGACTGGTCAAACACAAACCTTGATGAAATAATATTGATTGTTGACGAGGCACACAATTTACCCGATTTTGCAAGATCCCTGAGAAGTTTATCACTTTCCATAAGATCAATAAATGCAACCGATAGGGAAGTGAGGGAATTCGGTGAAATTAATTATAAGAATATAAAACTATCATATTTCCTTGAAACATTGAGGGAAGTTATATCATACTTTGAAAATGAAACATTGAAGGATAGGGAGGATTCACCGATCTCCCATTCACTTTTCCTTGACATGCTTGCTGAAAAATTGAATTCTTCAAGGGATGATGTTATAGTTTTCCTTAACAACCTTGTGGCATTCGGTGAATATATAAGGAACAAAAAATTGAACCAGGGTGCTTTACCCAGATCCTACGTATGGAACCTTTCAAATTTTCTCCTCGAATTCTTTGAGAACGATTCAAAGGATACCGTAAGGTTGATAACAAAGGAGGATGTTTTAAGGCTTGAATTATTTTCAATAGATCCAAAGCCCATAACATCTGTTGTTGAGAAGGTACATTCATCAATCCATATGTCCGGAACTCTAAGACCGCTTGATGAATACGAAAGCCTTGTTTTTGAAAATGTTAGGCCAAAAAAGGCATCCTATCCATCACCATTCCCTCCTGAAAATTTGAAGGTATATTACATTGATAATGTAACAACAAAATATGAAATCATTGAAAGGAACAGTGAAGAAAGTAAGAAAATTGCAGGTATTCTTGAGAAAATACTTTCAAAGGGTCACAACGCCCTTGTTCTTTTCCCATCTTACAGAATCATGGAAAAGATCCTGAATGAGGATATAATAATTAATGGTGAAATATTCATTGAAAGGCAGAATATAACACAGTCGGAATTCACAAGGTACATGCATCTATTCAAAAGGCATGGAGGAACATTTTTTTCAGTTTTTGGTAGTAGAATAAGCGAGGGAATAGATTTTCCGGAGAATATACTTGAGATGGTTGTTATTGTTGGTATTCCATACCCAAAACCAACGGCAAGACAGGAACTTATGGAAATGTATTACAGAAATGAACTGGGAAAGGAAAAGGTTTACCGTTTCCTTGTTCATGGCCCTGCAGGTAGAAAGATTGTTCAGGCCTTTGGAAGGATGATAAGATCATCAAAGGACAGGGGTATTGGTATTATACTTGATGAAAGGGCTCACAGGTTCAGGGATTTCATAAACATGGAAAAGAGTAAAAATATTGAGGAGGAGATTGATAATTTTTTCAGGGTCAAGGAAATAAATAACAAAAATTAAATACATTCTATTATTTTTTCAATGGAAGGATTATGGTTGTTGTGAGCGTAAAAAAAGAAAGATTGAGGAAATTCACAGGTGTTGATATTGAGGAAATTAAAAATATTGTTGAGATGCTTGGCGGTGAAGTAAAAAGGGAAGATGAAGAAAATTTAGATTTTGAACTCTACCCTGATAGACCTGATTTATATTCCATATTCGGTCTTTCAAGGGCAATAAGGCAGTACGTTTATAAGGAAAAAAGATCCTACAGGGTTTATGGTTCAAATGTTACAGTTTTTGTTGATGAAAAATTAAAAAACATAAGACCATACATTGGCTGTGCAATCATTAAAAACATAAACCTTGATGATGAAACAATAAAAGATATTATGGACATGCAGGAAAAACTGCATTTAAGTGTTGGGAGGAACAGGGAAAAGATTGCGATAGGCATACATGATCTTGATAAAGTTAATCCTCCATTTTACTATTCAGCAAAGGATCCAGATGAAATTTCATTCATACCTTTGGGTTTCTCTGAAAAAATGACACTGAGGGAAATAATTGAAAATCATCCCAAGGGAAAGGATTATGGATGGATAATAAGGGATAAGGAAAAGTATCCTGTGATTTTGGATAAAAACGGTAACGTTCTTTCCTTTCCTCCTATAATAAACGGCACTTTAACACAATTAAAGGAAAATACAAAAAATATTTTTATTGATGTGACCGGTATTGAACTGTTCACGGTAATAATAACACTGAATCTTATTGTCACATCCCTTCTTGAAATTGGTGGAAGGGTGGAGAATGTAAAAATAGAATATGAGGATGGTACAATGATCCTTCCATCCCTTGGTTTTGAAAGGTTCACCATAAATGAAGATTATGTGGAAAAAACACTTGGAATTAGAATAAATAAGAGAATAATGAAAAACATACTTGAAAGGATGGGTTATCGTGTTGACATTAGGAAAAATAATGTTTTTGTTCCACCCTACAGAATCGATATCATGCATGCTGTTGATATTATTGAGGATCTGGCAAAGGGTTATGGCTATGATAATTTCCCAAAAATTATGCCTGAAAGATTTTCACAGGGTTATGAAAGTGAGGTGGAAAACATAAAGGAAAAGGTAAGGACAATAATGATAGGTCTTAATTACATTGAGGTAACAAATTTAACATTGACCTCACCGGAAAGGAATTTTGAAAAATTCGATCTTGAGGAGAAGGATTCACCAAAGATAGTGAATCCTGTGACAAACGAACAGACCATGCTCAGAACATGGCTCATACCCATGCTCATGGAAACACTTGAAAACAACAGGCACAGGAATCTTCCACAGAGAATATTTGAGGTGGGGGAGGTTTACGATAACGGTGAAACAATTAACCTTGCCGGTGCATCGATTCATTCAAATGCTTCGTTCACGGAAATTAAGGGAACGGTTGGAAAAATACTTGAGGCCATGGGTTTTCCATTAAAAATTGAGGAATCCGATCTTCCATTCCTTATTCCGGGAAGGCAGGCATATATTTTAGTTAATGATAAAATTGCAGGATTTTTCGGTGAGGTGCATCCAAAGATCATTGAAAGGTTTGAGCTTGGAAACCCAACTGTTGTTTTTGAAATGAACCTTGAGAAAATTTATCCTAATATATTCAAGAATAGGTTGAATTTTTAAATTATTTCAGATTAATTTTTATCTTATATGAGCGATAAGCTTAAAAAAGGATTTTCTCACATTCCATACTTAATGTTTACTTAATACATTCAAAGTAAACAAATATTTATATATCATTGTTTACTTTTAATAACCATGGTAAACAGGGAAATCCTTGAAAGACTGGAGGAATGGAAAAGGGAGAATTATCCATCACTTATAAATAGGGAGCTCAATGTAAACATTGGAAGCGACATAGTGGCAATTGTGGGACCAAGAAGAGCAGGTAAAACATATTTCATGTTTCAAAAAATGAAGGAATTAGGGCAAAAAGAGTTATATGTAGATTTTGAGGATGTGTTATACAGGAATTACAAACCTGATGATATAATAAATGGGTACATTGAAATTTTTGGCAGGGAGCCAGGATACCTGTTTTTCGACGAAATCCAAAATTTAAAGGACTGGGGGGCATGGCTTAGAACCCTTCACAACACTGGAAAGTACAAAATTATGGTAAGTGGATCCACATCATCTCTTCTCATAGAGGAGATATCCAGGGAGCTGAGAGGTAGATACATATCCAAAATTCTACTTCCTTTCTCTTTCAGGGAGTATTTAAGGATGAAAGGAATAAATGTTGATGATAAAAACGATGCATTCATCATGAGTGCGCTCAGAGATTATATGGAATTTGGAGGATATCCCGAGGTTATAAAGATATCAGATAGTATTGAAAAAAAGGAGAAACTGAGAAGTATATACTACACAACACTTTATAGGGATATAATTGAGAGAGCAAGAATAAAGGAAAGAGATATTATGGAATTCATGCTGCGTTACCTGATTTCGAACAGCGGAAACACAATGAGTATATCCAAACTCCATAAAATTATATCATCATCGTTCTATCCTGTTTCAAAGCGTACCGTCTGGAAGTATTACAGCTTAATATTATCCTCTTTTGCGGTGTTTGATATAAAAATTCATACACAATCAAGAAAGAAGGAGATGCTCTCCCCACAAAAAATATATGCTGTTGACAATGGTCTTTATAATATAGTCTCCACAAAAAAGAATATGGGCTCCAGCATGGAGGCCCTTGTTTTTCTTCATCTTTATATGGAGAAGAATAGGAGGAATGTGGAAATAAGGTATTACAAATCCAAAAACCAGGAGGTGGATTTTCTCATATTAAATAATGGATTGGTTGAAGAATTAATACAGGTGTGCTATGATATTATGGATCCGACAACAAAAAAGAGGGAAATAGATGCCTTAATTCAGGCATCTAAAGAACTGAAATGCAACAATTTAAAGATAATCACCTGGGACTACGAAGGGGAGGAAATAGTAGATAATAAAAAAATAAAATATGTTCCTCTATGGCGCTGGCTCCTATGAAACATATGTGAGAATAAGAATACTCCTTAAAAGAGAGCACAAATATCCCTGAAATTATTTTGAAAATAGAGCAATAGGATCTTTCATTACTTTTTCTTAAAATGCAGGCATACATTATAGTTAAAGATTAAATTGCTGTATTTTTGATGAAGCGAATCAAAAAATTCTTAAGAGATTTGAACTAAAAATTCAACATTTTTTTAAAATAAATCTTTAAAAAAATTTATTATAAAAAATTATTCAGAATATTTTTCTTTCAGGAGGATATGATAAAGGTAATAGGAGAAGATGCCAGCAAGTATAACGGAAACAACAACTGAAACAATGACCCAGCCTGTTGAAATGTTCATGATGTTGTTGAAGAAATCACTTGCAGGAATACCTGTATTCCCCGTAACAATGAAATACGGATACCTTGAATAATCGTTTATGAATTCACCAAGTGGTAATGTTACTAGAGATAGAATTGATAACGATAATGATAATTTTATGGATTTAAGATTTTTATTATAGGCATAGAGAAGATAGAATAGTATTACCCAGAGAAGGAATACAAGTATCATAAATACAAGGAAAACAGGGAATAAAGATCCTGAATAGTTCTGGGAATAAAATGGACCAAGGACTGATGATGCAATATACTGTGAATTTATGTTTAATTCCATTGCGTATATTGCACCAAGTATTGATTCAACAAGTATAATTGGCAATGATGCAATAATGAATATTCCCGCTCCCTTTCTATAAACTTCCTGACCTGTTTTCCAGTACCTGTAAAGGAATATGCCTGTGTAGAGCAAACTGACAAGAGTTAATGCACCGAAGATCCTGTGTAGTGTAAATTCGGGGTAAAGAGGATTTGCAAACACGGCATAAAGATCGTTGTTCTGCAATGCCTGGTTTAAACCAACTGGATCGTTTATGAATGAAAAAATCATGTTGAAACCTATTGGAACCATGGTTGCACCTATTGCGATAGCTATTCCAATCAGGAAATGTAATTTTTCGCTTATTTTTTCCCATGTGAACCAGTATACACCTATTGATGGCAAAGATATGAGAATTCCAATGAGGGAAATGGTTATTGGAATGAAAAGAACTGTCGTTGCATAAAATGTTAACAGTGGCCAGAATCCACCAAGAAAAATTGTTATCCATGTTGCCCATACACCTGCAAAAAGATCAATTACAACCATCACTTTAAACATCCTTTTTGCAATTTCTTTTATATCATTATCCTTCCTTTTTAGATAAATGTACTCAAGTATTGGAATGAATATTGCAATACCAAGAACAATGTTAACAAGGAATAGATGAACGATTGTTACATAACCAAGAAGGACAAATGAGGAATAAATATCGCTCATAGCTTCAACCTCCCCCTCACAACATAGATTATTGCCATTGATCCAAAAATGAGTATTGATAGTTCTATGGCCATTATCATCAAGGAGAATGGTAAAGTTATGGGATCGGGTGTTATAACCTGCCAGTATTTAACAAGACCATAAATAACCCATGGATGCCTTCCAGCCTCCCTGATCGCCCAGCCTGCGGAAGCGGCTATAAAACCAAGTATTGGTGCAACAAAACTTGTGTATACAATGAACCTTTCAGAATCTATGCGCAATACTTTTCTTATTATTTTATCTATTGTTTTTGAATATACACCAAAGTAAGCAATCGCAAATACGAAAAGTAAAATTCCTGAAATGACCATGGACCAGTAAACAGGATATGCCCAGGCCTGGAACTGTTCAGCATACTGAACGCTTGTAATAACTGCGCTTGGATCTATTGATTTTGAGGCCTCTGATAAAAGATAATTAAAGCCAGCAAAGAAATGGTTCGGATTACCGTACAATAAAAGACCCATCAATGGATCCGTTCCACCTTTTGCCGGTATGTTCTCGATGGCAAGGAATTTAAGATAGTTGTACTGGTAAACAACCCTCCCCATAAAATCACCGGAAAATGCCATGAGAATTGAGGCAATGGCACCAACACCGTAACTTATTTTCAACAATTTGAAGTAATGTGCCCTTTTATCCCTTTTCCTTAACCAGTCAAGGGCTATGAACGCGCTTGCCTCAAAGGATGCAATTATTATTGTTGCAAGGGCTGTGTGTAAAAATGTTGCCGTTTGATCAGGGTTCTCAAAACCAATGAATGGATTGTAAAATACAAAGCCTATGTTACTCCCTAAAGTATATTTAACAAGTGCGAGGGATCCTGAATTCGCAATTGCAGCATAAAGATTTGCCAGTGCCTGCTGGTTCACCTCATTTGGTCCCAGTGTTGGTTCCCAGGGCAATATTTTTGATACAAGATCACCCGTTCCCCAGGGCACATTCATGAATGAGTTTGCTGTAAGGATCAAATAGGCAGAAAGGTTTGATCCTATCAGAAGGAAAATACCAATGTAAAAATGGCTCCATTTTGGATTCTCAGTGTTCCATGTAAAAATATAGATGGCAAGGAAAATAATTTCAAGCATGAAGGCAAAGAGTTCAATTGTCATGGGAGCGAAGAAGAATGATCCAATTGCAACAAGCGTTCCTGACCATACCTGTACAAGACCGAATTCAACCAGTGTTCCTGTTGCAGCACCTATAGCAAAGGAAACTCCCCAGACCCTGCTCAATGTTTTAGCTGCATTAATGTATTCCTTATCCCTTTTCCTTATACCCAGAAATTCGTAGGTTAAAACGACGAAAGGTAAACCAACAGCCATTAAAAGGAAAAATCCGTGAACGTATATGCCAAGAATTGTCATTGGTTCTGCAGCATTTGCATTGTTAATAAGACTGTTAACATCCTGCCCCATTGCAAATGCGCTGAAGAATGAAAGTAGGGAAAATAATATTATTACAATACTTATTTTCCTCATACAATAAAAACATTCTTTAACTTCTATTTAAAATTTTCCAAAAATATTGAGCGTTTGATCAAAAAAATTTAATTATAAATCATAAAAATTGATTAAACAATCATTTATCCACCTGAAAATACCTGAATTATTTCAATTGTATCATCATCTTTTATTTCATCATCCTCCGGCACAGGTTTTCCATTCTTTAGAACAATATGAGCGTTAATTTTCAAACCAAGTTTGTTCATAACTTCATCTATTTTTTTCAACCCTTTTATTTCCATATCCTTCTTTTCAGGTGCATGTATTATTACCTTTACCATATTTTTCAAAAATCATTCCACTTTTATTTACTTTTTTATTCACCCCTGTTCATTTCTTTAAATAAATAGATGAGTGTGATTATTATAACAGAAATGAGTATTGAAAATACCACAATGTCTCTCTGCAAAAATACAAAAAGTCCAAAGAATTCAATGAAAATATAAGATAAAAATATGGATATTATTGCGTTCATGGATACATTTTTTATCATATTAGATAAATAATTTTTAAATGGTGAAATTTCTATTTCTATAAAAACTATTGATAAGAATACTGGGATTGAAAATAAAAGAAATGTTTGAACCGAATAGGGATTGTAGGAAATGGATGATGCATAAATTATTGAAAAGAGAAGTAGTGAGAAAACAATGAACAGGATTATGTCTTCAATGAATTTATAAATTATTAAAATTATGATTGAAAATGAAATAAGAAGAATGATTGTATGTATTCCATTGAATCCAGATAAAAGAATTGAATAAATGTAAACGAATAGGAGAATTATGTAATAAAGCCTTAACCCAATCTTTCCAGATATTTTGTTAATGGATATTCCATGTTCCATTCTATCACCCTTGCATATTTTGATATTGTTCTTATCCTTACTTTTCTTTCAGCATCCATTATTCTTTCAGAAAGTGTTCCTTCACCGTATGAAAAATATGGAATTATCATTAAAATTTCATACTTTTTTGCTATCATATCCATGATCAGTTCATTTAGATTTTTGTCTAAAACCGTTCCAATTATTATTATGAATGAATTGGGAGGAAAGAACCTTGTTATAATCTTTCCACCATATTCAAGTGGAATGTAACTTTCCTTCAGGGATCTTACCCTTAGAAGCCTTTCTGTGATTTTATAATACTGCCTTTTACCATATGAAGGATAGACCCAGTCAACTGTGTCCTTTAGAATAACAAGTCCAAGCCTGTTCCTCGTCCTTGCTATTGCATTTGTTATAGTTAAGGCAGCCCTTACGGATCCATTAAGAATTTTGTTATAATCATTCTCGGACTTCTGGAAACGTCTTACATCAAGAAGTATAACTGTGTTACCTGATTTTTCAGCATAATAATCGTTTACCATCAATCTATCGAACATGGCTGTTCTTTTCCAGTTTATTCTTCTCTTTTCATCACCAGGATTGAATTCCCTCACTGCATAGAAATCCGTACCGGAACCTATGTACCTTGATGGTATATCACCGAGCAATGATCTTGTCCTCTTTGGTTTAATTTTGAATTTCCTTACATTTTCGTATTCAGGAAAAACCTGTATTGTTAAATCATTCTTTATTGTGTAGGATTTAACAAAAAGGTATGAAAAATCTGATAAAGTTATTTCAATGGTGGAAAAATCGTATATGCCAAAGTCCCGGAAATTTATTGTTTTATTATCAACAATTTTCTGACCCTTTTTAATGGAATATGTTTCCTCAATCATATTATTCTTTATTTTTACAAAGCCTGAAAATGATATGGATTCTATTTTTATGGTAACTTTAGCGATTTCATTCTGGAAATATATATTTTCAGAGAAATTCCTTTCAACACTGATTTCCCATCCCTTTATAAGTATTATGGATAATAAAACGTAAAGGAAAACGGGTAAGGATAATATTATAAGTTCAGGAAGCCTTAAAATCGTTCCCATTGATATGGAAACAAGAAAAATTAAAATTAGAACGTATAAATTCTTTGTTGGTCTTACATTTTCATTCATATCTTTGGAACAGGAACATTCTCCAGTATCTTTTTAACAACATCCTCAGGTCTGACACCCCTTATCCACGGTTCAGGTTTAAGTATCAATCTGTGCGGTAATGCAATAATTGCACTTTTTTTAACATCGTCAGGTAAAACATAATCCCTTCCATCCATGAGGGCAAAGGATCTTGATAGTTTCAACAGAGCAAGTGATCCCCTGGGGCTAGATCCTGCCTCAAGCTGTTCATGTTTCCTTGTTCTATCCACAATTTCAACAATGTATGAATAGATTGTATCATCCACATGGATATTTTCAACCATTTCCTGCATATAAATGAGATCCTTTTTTGTTATTATTGTATTTAAATCAACATTTTCCTTCCTTCTCTCCACCCTCCTTTTCAATATTTCCATTTCATTCTCCTTTGATGGATATCCTATCCTTAACCTTACAAGGAACCTGTCCATCTGCGCCTCGGGCAATGGATATGTTCCCTCAAACTCAATTGGGTTCTGTGTTGCAATGACAATGAATGGATCATCAAGCCTGTATGTTTTACCCTCAACAGTTACCTGATATTCCTGCATGGCTTCAAGAAGGGCTGACTGTGTTTTTGGAGGGGCCCTGTTTATTTCATCTGCAAGGAGAATATTTGTGAAAACAGGACCCATAAAGAACTTGAATGTTGAACTCTCCCTATCATATATGCTTGATCCTATTATGTCCATGGGTAAAAGATCCGGTGTGAACTGTATCCTTTTGAATTCACAGCCCATTGTGTAACTGAAAGATCTTGCCATAAGTGTTTTTGCAAGACCGGGATAGTCCTCAATAAGTATGTGGCCCTTTGAAAGAATCGATGCCATCACTTCCCTCAGTATTTCATACTTTCCAACTATTGCCTTTGATACTTCATTTAGAACATTCTCAATGTTCATTTTTGTTTCAGATAGATCCATATTCATACACCTATATATTCAATCACCTTCTCTATTTCATTCTTGAATGTTTCACCATCAACAACATAATTCATATCGTATCTCCTTTTATAAAACTTTTTAAAAATTTCCAGGATTTTTTCATCCATGTTAATTTCATTGTTTAGAATCTTTTCAACAGCGGATCCATAATCAAGATTGAATCTGTTTGAAATATCTTCAACAAGAATATTCATCATTCTTTCCTCAATCAGTCTCTGTGCAACAGCACTACCCTTCAATGCCTCATTCAACTTTTCTTCAACATATTTGCTCTCTTCACTGTAAACATTCCAATTCTCTTTTTTATTAACAATTTCAATGGATTCCCTGTAGAATGGATAGTATATTATCAAAAGGGCAATGAAAAAGAGGAATGAAATCAGAAAATAGAGTGTGCTTCCGCTGTAAATTGAAAATAGTGCAAGTATAAGAATCAATGGAATTAAATATTTAAGAACGGATAGGGGATACTTTTCCATTTTTACCCCCCAGCATGTTTTTTATTTCCTCAAGGGCATCTATTGCCATTTTCCTTGCATTATCATCCATTCTATGGTCACTGTACCTTGCCTCCTCAAATAGTTTTATTATTGTCTCGAAGGGTTCCTTTTTTATTTTCAGTGTTTTTATTGACATGTCCTCGAATTCCCTGGCTGTTAAATTCTCCCTTTCTATTATTCCATTATTTTTCAGCAGGGAACTAAGTTCATAATAAACCTTGAGTATCGTTCCTCTCACATCATCTGAAAATTTAAGATCCCTTACCATTTTTTCAATGGATTCAGCCATTTCCCTTTCATTTGTTTTATTTTTAACCTTTCCCTTTGGCGTTATGTAAAAAATAAGGAAAATAAGAACAATTAATGCTACAATAACAGGTATTGTTCCCCCAACGTTTGATGATGAAAATATTGCCCTTATGTTTGACGCCGGATAATTTCCCATCTTCAGATAAAAGCTTATAGCGTATGCAATAATTAGAATTAAAAATATGCCCGCGAATGAAATGATTTTGTGCGCAATAACCCTCAGGGATTCCTTAAAAAATAAAACTATACCAACTATGAAAACACCAATCCAGAAGAATTCAATGATCTCCATCATTGTTAATACATAATTTCCACCACCTGGATAATAAGAATTTGGTGCGGAAAGGTTCAGGGATCCCTGTGAACTCTTTACAGGAAAACTTTCAGGTCCGAGATTTACGTTCTGAACAATAAAAGCCAGTGAAACCGTTGCCCAGATAAGAATTATGGATAAAATTAAAATCCTGAACCTGTTCACATAATACCATGGAATTTTTTATATAAAAATTTTGCATGGTTTTTTATATTGTTTATGCATTTTTAATTCAATGATTGTATGTATAACGGGCACACCCGGAACAGGTAAAACAACGGTATGCAAATATTTAGGATTGAAATGCATAAATCTTAATGAATTTGCAGTAGAAAATAATTGCGTGGAGGGTTACGATAGGAGAATAAGGGCAAAGATCGTTGATACAGAATGTTTGAAAAATAAATTAAAGGGCATGGATAACATTGTTCTGGAATCACATTACTCCCATTTCATGAAATGTGATATTGTTATTGTTTTGAGAACAAGTCCATCAGTACTCATAAAAAGGCTCATTGAAAAGGGCTTTGATTATAAAAAGATGATGGATAACCTTGAAGCTGAAGCACTGGGATTAATAACATATGAAGCCATGGATATGCATGAAAATGTTTATGAAATTGATACGGGTAAATATTCGCTCCAGAAAACTTTGAAAATTATAAATGAAATAATAAATGGTAAAGGTGAAAAATACAGGGCAGGGAAGATTGATTACATAAAAGAGGTGATGGAATGGTACTAGACAAATACAGGAAAAACATTGATGGATTTCTGGATAAAATCGCAAAACCATTCATGAAATTTTCACCAAACACCATATCCTGGTTATCATTTATTTTTTCAATCTTTGCAGGTTTTTTCCTTTACCTCGGATCCATTTACCTTTTTTTGGCATCCCTTATGCTTGTACTTTCATCATTCTTGGATGCAATAGATGGTAAGGTTGCAAGGATAACAGGAAGGGTGAGCAAAAGGGGTGATTTCCTTGATCACCAGCTTGATAGATACGCTGATACCGTTATTTTAATAGGGATAATGTTCAGTTCATATGCTCACTGGTATTATGCAATTTTAGCTTTAACTGGCATATATTTCACAAGCTATACTGGAACCCATGCTCTCGCTGTAACAGGTAAAAGGGACTATGGAGGAATGATGGGCAGGGCCGACAGGATGGTAATATTCATAATTTTACCCATTCTCCAATTCTTCTTCCCGTTATGGAAATTTTTATCAATAACGGATATTGCTTTAATAATTATTGGAATACTTGGCCATATTACAGCGGTGCAGAGATCACTTAGAATCTGGAGGAGCATTTGACCTTTTTTTCAATCTATAGTATATGAGGGGATGCTTCATCCATTCTTTAAAACATAGGGGATCATTGTAAACATTCTTAACGCATAGACTGTACAGTTCCATTGTCTGGCACTTTGGCATGGAATATACTGTTTTACCCTTCTCACCTGTTATGTGTAAAACCTGGTATTCTGTTAACTTTTCATTGTAATCAGGGACCATCTTGAATATTTCTAGTATCTTTTCCCTCGGCATACCTATGTTGAAAAGAAATGTAACGAGTGAAAACCTTGCGTTGTGTGAAATGTTCATACCTTTCTCAAGGGATTTCATTATATCCTTTATGCAGGGTGGAAAGGCTGACATATTTATTTCACCAAAGTTCCTTTCAAAGTTTTCAGGTATTTTTTCCTCCTTTATTTTTTCAATCCTTTCAATTTCATCACCAAGAACACTGTAAACAATTTCAGGAGGATCAATCCTTTCAACATCCTCCCTGAACCTTTTTACAAAAGCTTCCCTGATTATCTTTGCTATCCTTTCCCTATCCTTAATTGAATGGAATTTCACGTATCCCCTTTCCACCCTCTGATAGAAAAGCCTGTATTTTTCACCAAGCTTCCCTATAAAGGAAATGTAATCAAATATTGATATTTTAAAAAATTCATTCTCAAAGTATGCATCAACATTAAGTGAATGGGCAAGATCAAGAATCAATGCATTGTCCTTTTCCTTTTTTATGCTCTCCTCAATTCTATCCCTCATGTAGGTGGCAAATCTCATGGTAATGATAGGATCGTCCAAAGCTGAAAGAATTAACTTTGCTATATAAAATGACAAAATTTCCATCTTTGGGTTTGAAAAATAAATGTTCCTTTCTTCACCAAGGGATCTTTCAATCATTTTTACAGCATTTTCTCTTGCCTCGGAAAACTCATTCCTTGTGAAAATATCATCAATTTTTAAATCACCATAAATATGCAAACCATCCCTCAAAAATGGGTACCTTGCAATTACCTTTAAATCATACATGGCAAACATACTCCATGAAAAGCCAACCACAGGAAATTCCTTAGGTCTGGGCCCGTCCACACACCGAGTTATAATTTGGCCTTTAGTAACCGCGGGCTGAACATCTCGCCTTTTGGGCTCGATGCTTACACCCCGGTCCTATCAAACTCCTCTTTTAGGAGCGGCCTTTAGTGGGTGCCTCGTTTCGGGGACTGCTTCGTGCTTAGATGCTTTCAGCACTTATCAGTTATGGCGTGGCTGCCCGGCGACTGCCTTACCAGACAACCGGTAAACTAGTGGCCACGAATCCCCGTTCCTCTCGTACTAAGGGATCCTGCCCCTCAGGCACCCTTGCACCCCCATCGAAAAGCACCCCTACTGTCTCGCGACGTAGTGAACCCATCTCACGATCCCTTTTAATGGGCGAACAGCCCCACCCTTGGCAGCTGCTACACCGCCAGGATAGGAAGAGACGACATCGAAGTAGCAAACCTCCGGGTCGATATGAACTCTTGCCGGAGACGACTCAGTTATCCCTGGGGTAACTTCTCTCTTATCACCCGCCCCCACCAATGAGGACAGGGTGGTTCGTTAGGCCCTACTTTCGTATCGCGGTTGATTATTGTTCGCAACCGCGTCAAGCAGGCTTTTGCCCTTATACTCAACGGAGGATTTCTGACCCTCCTGAGCCTACCTTTGGAGGCCCTTGTTTCCTTATCAAGGGCGTGGCGCCCCACCCAAACTGCCCACCTATAGCTGTCCTCCCAACGGGAGTGAGCGATATGACACCGAAAGGGCGGTGTTTCATCGGCGCCTCCATCCGAGCTGGCGCCCGGACTTCGACGGCTCCCGCCTACCCTACACATTCAGTGTCATACCGCAACCACAGGCTGCAGTAAAGCTCCACAGGGACTTCGCTTTCAGATGGGGGAGATTGGATCGTTCCCCAATGCATCGATTTCACGGGACTCAACCCGGGGACAGTGGGACCCTCGTTGGGCCTTCATGCAAGCCGCCAATTAAGCGGCTAGGTATTACGCTACCTTAAGAGGGTCATAGTTACCCCCGCCGTTTACCGGCCCTTCTTCCCCTTGAACGGGGCTTTCAGGTACCGGCACTGGGCAGGCTTCAGCGGCCATACTCAACCTTACGGTCTTGCGGCCACCTGTGTTTTTGTTAAACAGTCGGAGTCCCCTGGCCACTGCGACCTACTCTTTCACGGAGTAGGCACCCCTTCTACCGAAGGTACGGGGCCAATTTGCCGAGTTCCCTCGGGTCGATTATCCCCACGCGCCTTGGGCTTCTCACCCAGGGGCACCTGTGTCGGTTCTTGGTACGGGCAGAGACTTGACCCCATGGGACTTTTCATGGGCCCCTGGACTCAGCGGAACCCACCCTAGGCGGGCCCCACCACCCTTCCCCTGGTTCTCATCATTACGATACTCCCCAGAGTTCGGATGGCGGGAAATTCTGGTAGGAATTCTCCGCCTATCCTGAGGCGTCATCCCATGGGCGAAACATCTCTGGCGCTGGAATATTAACCAGCTTCCCTTTCGCCCAACTCCTGTTAGGGTTGGGCTTAGGACCGGCTAACCCTTGGCTGACGAACATTGCCAAGGAACCCTTAGCCCCTTCGGCGGTGCCGATTTCCACGGCACTTTGCTGCTACTTACGCCAGGATCCGCGTTACCGTTGGGTCCATCCCTTCTCTCGAAGAGACTTCTACCCCAGCGGCACGCCCCCCTACCGGATCACTCCTTTCGGAGTGCCCAGAGGTCTCGGTAACAGGCTTAGTCCCGTCCATCTTCGGGGCCCTAAACCTCGGTGGGTGAGCTGTTACGCACTCTTTAAAGGGTGGCTGCTTCTAAGCCAACCTCCCCACTGTCTTAGGTTCAGGACGCCCTTTGCATGACACTTAGCCTGTATTTAGGGACCTTAACCCCTGTCTAGGTTGTTGCCTTCTCGGGTGCCAAGCTTATCCCGGCAGCCCTAGCTCCCCGCTTCTACGGAGCATACAGGTTCGGAGTTCGAAAGAAGAGCCGACCCTTCCGGGTCTAAACTCCTCCATCGGTTGCTCTACCCTGTATGCATCCTCTGCGGAGGTCTACCTGCGGGTAGTCTCGGGGGGAACCCGCTATTGCCGGCCTAGATTGGCCTTTCACCCCTAGACCCAGGTCAACCGAACGAGTTGCACATCAGCACCGGGTCGGTCCTCCACCCAACTTTCGTTGGGCTTCGACCTGCCCAGGTCTAGATCGACCGGCTTCGGGTCTCTCACCATCGACTCCAGGCGATCGCACCCAGTTCCTCACCCTTGCGGGTTGCGAACCTTTGCTTTCGCTGCGGCTACTCCCACAAAGGGATTAACCTCGCCGATGGTTCGAACTCCCTGGCCCGTTCTTCAACACGGACGATAGGACACTGATCTGGATCCCGTTAAGGATCCTTCATTTCTTTCATGCCCTATCAGGTTGTCACCATCTGGTTTCAGGTTCTTTTCACCCCCCTCTCGGGGAACTTTTCAGTTTTCCTTCACAGTACTAGTGCGCTATCGGACTCGGGTAGTATTTAGGGTTGGATCTTGATGGGACCCATCTTCCCGCGCAATATTCAATGCACGGTACTCTGAAACTCCATCCTCGTAGCCAGTGGAGTTACGTGTACAGGGCTTTCACCTTCTATGGCGGGCCGTTCCAGGCCACTTCCACTTCCTCCACCCGGCATTGGGATGGGTTCTAAACTCCACATCCCCCCTGCCTTTCGGCAGGGGATTCGGTTTGCCCTCTTCCCTTTTCACTCGCCGTTACTCAGGGAATCCCTATTGGTTTCTTTTCCTCTGGGTACTAGGATGTTTCGATTCCCCAGGTTCCCGTTTCCTGCCGGAAACGATGCCCGAAGGCATCAGGAAGTCCCATTCGGGGATCCTCGGATCTAAGGCTCCGTGCGCCTCCCCGAGGCATTTCGCCGCTTGGCACGCCCTTCTTCGGCTCCCGAGCCAAACCATCCACCAGATGGTTTAGGAGAACTCGATGTATGGAACGAACCCATCTGACCGGAATTTCCTATGGTTGGCCTCATTGAAATTAAATTTCTAGGCCCTTCCCTGATAATCCATAAGGGTCATCAGGTGCATATCACCTAAGGGTAATTAGACTGTATAGTGTACTTATATTTAAAATTCACGGAAAACCTTGAATACCCCATGAAAAGAAAGTTTTTTTAATTTTTTTTTAAATTATTTCTTCAATTCAGGATCTTTTTCAATTGTAATTTAAATTAAATAAAAGAATAAAATTTTTAAGGTGAAATGCATATTATTGTTCGATAGGAATGGATATTCTGGAAACTTCCTCAGTAAGTATGATTGTTGGTCTTGTTGAAAGGGTGAGAGATCTAAAATATGCGGATGATATAGCACATTTAGATGATGACCTTGGTGTTGAAAAATCAACATTTTTCAATTTAATAGATGATGCTGAAAGGCTTGGACTTGTAAAGGTTAATGAGGGTAACATTGAACTCACACCTGATGGACTTAAATTTGTTAATTCCGGAATAAAGGATAGAAAAATAATATTGAGGGAAAAGATTGAAAAACTTGAACCATTTAAAACTGCACTGGAAATTTTGAGAAATAGCCCTGAGGGAAAGATGCAGCTTGATGATTTTATGGAAATTTTTAAGAAAAAATTTTATTCCTATGATATTAACAACCTTTTGAGGGTACTTGTTAACTGGGGAAGGTATGTTAAACTTATAGGTTACAGCATAGACAGCAACGAAATTTATCTTTACAGGGAATCTTAGAAAATTTAATAATGGATTTTTAAATGTAAGGTTCAGATGAGGATCAGACAGCCAATAATCAGCGTTCTCGGTCATGTTGATCATGGTAAAACTTCACTTTTAGATGCAATCAGGGGTACATCAATTGCAAAAAAGGAACATGGTGGAATAACACAGCATATAGGTGCAACGGAAATACCAATTGATACAATTTATGAAATATGCGGATCCCTGATAAAGGAGAGGAAGTTCAAGGTCCCCGGTTTACTTTTCATAGACACACCCGGTCATGAGGCCTTTACAACTTTGAGGGCAAGGGGAGGAGCACTTGCGGATCTTGCCGTTCTTGTTGTTGATATAAGGGAGAAAATAATGCAGCAGACTGTTGAAAGCCTTAACATTCTTAAAAAATATAGAACACCATTTGTTGTGGCAGCAACAAAGATAGATTTAATAGACGGATGGAAAAATTCACAGGATAAACCTTTCGTATATGCTATAAATGAACAGAAGGATTTTGTTAAAGAAACACTTGACAGGGAAATTTACACACTTTCAGAACAGCTATTTAACCATGGATTTTCATCGGAAAGGTATGATAGAATTACGGATTTCACAAAAAATGTTGCAATTGTTCCAGTTAGTTCAAAACTGAAAATTGGTATAGCGGATCTTTTGCTCGTTCTCATAGGTCTTGCACAAAGATTCCTTGAGAATGAAATAAAAACTGAGGATGGTCCCGGTGTTGGAACAGTCCTGGAGGTAAAGGAGGAAAGGGGCCTTGGAAAAACAATGGATGTTATACTTTATGAAGGTGTTATTAGAAAGGGTGATACAATAGTTGTGGGTGGAAGAACAAAACCTGTTATAACAAAGGTGAAGGTCCTCCTCAAACCAAAACCTCTTGATGAAATAAGGGATCCAAGGGATCCATTCATGCAGATAAAGGAGGCATATGCAGCGGCTGGAATAAAAATTTCAGCACCGGAAATTGATGATGTTGTTGCAGGTAGTCCTTTGATGGTTGCATCCATCAACAACCTTCAGGAGGTTATTGAAAAGATTAAGAGTGAATCGGGTTTGGAGATAAAGCTTTCAGAGGATGGTGTTGTTATAAAGGCTGATGCAAAGGGATCACTTGAAGCCCTTGCCTATGAACTTTCAAACATTAATGTTCCCATTAAGAAGGCGGATGTGGGTGAAGTTTCAAAAAGGGATGTTGTTGAGGCACAGACAACAAACAATCCATTCTATAAGGTAATAATGGCATTCAATGTAAAGGTTCCACAGGAAATTAAAGAAATGGGTGATGTGCACATAATAGAGGGAAAGGTTCTTTATGAAATTGTTGAAAATTACAAGAAATGGGTTGAGGAGGAAAAATTAAGGATTGAGGAGGAAAAAAGGCAATCAATAACATTTCCTGCAAAAATAAAGATACTTGAGGATCATATTTTCAGAACATCAAAGCCCGCCATTGTTGGCATCAGGGTCCTCGGTGGAAAGATAAAACCCGGAATGGCATTGATGACAGAACAGGGTAAATCTGTGGGAGAAATAAAAAGTATCAGGGAAGGGGATCAGAGCCTTAAGGAGGCAGGTATGGGGAGTGAGGTTGCAATCGCGATCTCCGATGCTGTAATAGGAAGGAATGTTAAACCTGGTGATATACTTCTTTCAGAGCTTACTGAAAATGATGTAAAAAATTTGAAGGATGTTGAACTGACCTACGAAGAAAAAGAAATCCTTGATGAAATAATTTCAATAAAAAGAAAGGAAAAGCCTTTCTGGGGTTTGTGATTCACTTTATTATATAATAACCTGCGCTCTTCTGCCTTGCAACTCTTTTCACGTATCCCTTGTTAATCAATTCCTGAAGAGCGTTGTTAACAATTCCCTTCCCCATTCCAGCAGCCTTCATTATATCGTCTGCTGTTTTTAACTTATCCTCTGAGCTTGCGCCAAGCTTTTTCATGGCCTCGTAAACCTTTTTTGCATTCGGAGACATTGTTTGATCTGCCATAACAATCACCCTAATTTATTAAAGGTAATAATATACAATATATAAATGTTTTGAAATTTTTGAATAAATGGTAAAAATTTAAAGAATTATTTCCTTCATTTTCAAAACTATTGAAAAGAAAATCGATATGGTTAAATACGTATCCAGGTTTATTAAAAATGTATGATGCCATGGAGAGGAAGAAGGAGAGGTCCAAGATGGATCTCATTCTACCCCAATTCATACGTTTATGCTCCAATGGATAGGGTACCTGCTGGAAGGGTAATAGTCTATTTATCTGAACTAGAGGCCATGAGGCTTGTTGATGTTGAAAATTTGACACAGGAAGAGGCAGCTGAAAAAATGGGTATATCAAGAAAAACACTCTGGACAGACCTGACAAGGGGAAGGATGAAAATAATAAATGCATTGCTCAATGGTTACATAATAGAAATAAGAAAAGATGAGGTTAAAAAAGAATGATAAATATTTTAAAAGCTGGGAATTTTTAAAAATCTGTTTTTTGATTTAAAATTTCTTTTCTATGTAATTCACAATGCTTTTGAATATCCTCCTTCCTGGATCATCACCACCATTTCTAAAGTATTCGGGATGCTGATACCTGAAAAATGCCCTTTCTGGATGGGGCATGAGACCGAGAACATTGCCCATGCTGTTGCACATTCCTGCAATGTTGTAAATTGATCCATTTGGGTTCCATGGATAACCTGCATAAT
>JAVRLK010000007.1:0-28561 GCA_031961545.1 Thermoplasmatota archaeon
GGGATCAATAAAAAGGCATGAAGAGGTGGTGATTTTACCTTCAAATAAGAGAAGTGAAATAAGGTCAATACAGGTACAGGATGTTGATAGGGAATATGCTGTTAATGGAACAAGGGTTGGTGTTGCGTTGAAGAATGTTAATCCTGATGATGTGCCAAAGGGATCAATCATAGCATATCCGGATACAATGAAAATTTCAGAAACAATAAGGTTGAAGGTGAGAAAAAATCCTGTTATTAAGGATTCCCTTGATATTGATTCAAAGGTGCAGATCTACAATAATTTTGCAAGATACGTTGGCAAGGTGAATGATATTTCCTCAGACCATATTATGTTCTCTTTTGAAAATAAAATTATTCTTAACGAAGATGCATACATAATTTCACATCAGGAAAAGATACCGAGGATATACGGTGGGGGCAAATTGATTCAATGAAAAGGGAAAGGTGGGAAGTTTTAGAGAAAAGTCTTGAGAACCTTCAGCCCTATTACAGATTAATGAACAAGCTTATGAGCTTTGGAAACGATAACATTCTAAGGGAAGAAGCATTGGAAGGTCTGAGTGGTGAAAGGTACCTTGATGCCGGTACAGGACCGGGTGATATGGCATCTTTGACAATAAAAAAGGTTAAACCTAAAAGTGTTGTTCTCCTTGATCCAAGCATTTTTCTTCTCAAGAAAAATGGGAATCATGGAGAAAAGATTGTGGGAAAATTTGAAAATTTACCCTTTAAGGATTCTTCATTTGATCTAGTAACGTGTTCATTTTCATTCAGGGATGCAATAGATCATGAAAGGGCAGGGGAGGAAATATCAAGGGTGCTTGAAAAGAATGGTTATTTCGTTCTTGTGGACCTTGGCAAACCCGATTCAATCATTCTAAAATTTTTATTCTACATTTACATTTTTTTCTATCCCGTCATTCTGTCAATTTTTGTTACAAGGGGGAAATTGGTGAGAGAATATTCAACCCTCCTATACACTTTTATTGAATATCCAAGTTATTC
Source organism: Thermoplasmatota archaeon (assembly GCA_031961545.1). GTDB lineage: Archaea > Thermoplasmatota > Thermoplasmata > Thermoplasmatales > ARK-15 > JAVRLH01. Next base: position 1,008 of record JAVRLK010000007.1, read on the forward strand.
AAAATTGAGAAGTATTTTTGAAAGAAACAACCTTGTTTTAGTGAAAGAAGAAAAGAAAATGTTCGGGGGCGCAATAATGCAGGTATGGAAAAAAATATGAAAATATAAATACCAAATGATCATAACATATTTAAAGGTGATAATTATGGAAAAAGAAAAGATAAGCATTGAGAACATAGTTGCATCAACAACAATAGCTGATAAACTTGATCTGAGCAGGATAGCGCTTGCCCTTGATGGATCTGAATATGAGCCGGAACAGTTTCCAGGTTTGATTTACAGGCTCCATGAACCAAAGACGGCCGTGCTTATTTTCAGAAGTGGAAAGGTGAACTGCACAGGTGCAAAGGATCTTAATGCAGTTCATCAAACAATCGACACAATTTTAACAAAGTTAAGAAAGGCAGGGATTGATGTTTATGAAAAGCCTGAAATAATTGTTCAGAACATAGTTGCCGTTTATGATCTTGGTGTTGATTTGAATTTGACCGATATTGCAATGTCCCTTGGTCTTGAAAATGTTGAATATGAGCCGGAACAGTTCCCTGGACTTGTTTACAGGGTAGAGGAACCAAAGGTTGTTCTTTTACTCTTTGGATCAGGTAAGGTTGTTTGTACAGGTGCAAAGAAGGATGAGGAAATACTTGAAGCTGTTAACAAATTAAAAAAGGAACTTGAGAAAATAGGGTACCTGTAAGTATGGATTATTTAACAATTTTCATTATTATTCTTTTTGTATGGATTATTATTTTATATTATGTAAAAATTAAAAAAACAAAGTATTTTCAGCTTTACGGACCTGCCTTAATGGTAAAGACGGAAAGGGGTAAAAGGTTTCTTGAAAGATTATCAAAAAATCTATTCTGGAAATATTTTGGAACTGTTTCTATTTACATAACAATTGTTGCAATGATTCTAACAATAATTCTGCTTTTTTGGGAGGCAACGCTTGTTCCATTGATACCAAAATCCAGCGCGCCATCACCATTAACTGCAATAGGCATACCGGGTATAAATCCAATCATACCAGTAACGTATGGAATTGTTGCAATTGTTGTTGCTGTTGTCATTCATGAATTCTCCCATGGTATTGTAGCCCTGAGGAATAAAATAAATGTAAAATCAATAGGAGCCCTGTTCTTCATTATACCTATAGGTGCATTCGTTGAACCGGACGAGAAAGAACTGGAGGAATCGGATAAAAAAATAAGAATGAGGGTTTTTTCCGCGGGTCCATCATCAAACATAGTTGTTTCAATAATTTTCCTTATACTCTTCTTTTTACTTGTTTCACAGGTAAGCGTTCCCATGAACAATCCTGTTGTAACCTACAGCGGAAATGCTAAACTTAATGCAGGTGATATACTTATTTCAATTGATAATATAACAATTAATAACATAAATGTTCTGGATTCAATGAACATGGATCCTGGAAAGGTTATAAATTTAACACTGGTTGAATCGGGAAAAATTGTCCACAGGGAAACAATTGCTGGTGTTTACATCACATCCGTTCTGCAAAATACACCCGCTTATTATGCCAACATTAAACCGGGATATATTGTTGAAAGCATAAACAATCATGTAATAAGAAATGTAACATCTTTCACTGATATTCTTTACTCCTATAAACCGGGTGATAGTATTAACATAACATTCATAACAAATAATGGATTGAAAAGCTTCAATGTCACGCTTGTTGATAAATATGATTATTATGCAAAATATTCACCCATAAGCAATAACATATCATTTATTGGAAAGCCATTCCTCGGTGTTGGTGTATCCTATTTAAATGCAACATTTGCAGATCCTAACCAGATACTATCATCAATTTCAAATCCCTTTCAGTATGGTTTAACAAGGGGTATTTTAATATTGATTGCCTATCCATTCAACGGTCTCTCTCCTGTTCCAGATTATTTCAATTATATCTTTAATACTCCCTTTTCACCCTTCATTTTCTGGCCCATGGTCAATCTGTTTTACTGGATATTCTGGCTTGACCTTATGCTTGGTTTAACAAACGTTCTTCCCATGATACCTCTCGATGGAGGTTATGTTTTCAAAGATCTGATATCAGGAATTGCTGAAAAAATGAAAATAAATAATGAAAGGTTGAACAATTATGTTAATGCAACTGTTGCTACAGTTTCCATAATAATTCTTTTCCTCATACTTTGGCAGTTCATAGGTCCAAGGATCTAAAATTCAAAGGTTGTCTGGACAGCATCACCGCTCTCGGGAAACATGGCACGCATTACCTTATCTTCCTTTATAATATCATAAAGGGTTACAACGGGATCGGTTATACCATACTTCTTTTTTATTTCAGGATCGGTGGTAACAAAATTAAAGCAAAGCTTACATTTTGTTGGATTGCTAACAACAAAATAGCATTTTCCTTCCCTGTAATGCATGCATGTTGTGTTCAACGGTTTATCCATGATTGATCATTCCATTTCATATTAAAAAACTTTCGTATAAGTTTTTAATATAAGTTTTCATTGGAACTTCAATGATAAGACCTGGAGATATCAAGGATTTCAGTATAATAAAAAATATAGAAAAAAAGGTGTTTTATAAACTAGCATACAGTGATGATGAAATAATGTTTATGTTAACAAGGGAAAATTCCTATTCTTTCATATACGAGGATCCCGAGCCATCAGGGTATGTAACATTTTTCATTGAGGGTGATGCGGCACATGGAGAATCGATTGCTGTTCTTCCATCAAAAAAGGGGAAGGGTATTGGGAAGGCTTTGATGAAGGCTATGGAAGAATTCTCAATTGAGAAAAAATTGAAAAGGATTGTTCTTGAGGTGAGGGTAAGGAACAGAAGGGCAATTGAATTTTATAAATCTCTAGGTTTTGAAATCAAATACAGGATTGAAAATTATTACACAATTCCATACAGGGGATCCAGGGATGCATACTTCATGGAAAAATTGTTAGGCTCTGAGCCACCTGAACCCTAAATATTTTATTCCATTTTCATTGAAAGCTATGAGGAGAATCTTTTTTACCCCATGTGAAACCCTAACCAGTGCTGTTATATCCAGCCATATCATCCTTTCAAGGTAAATTTTAAGCATGTACCTTGAATGTTTCTCATCCCTTTTCACATAAACTATGAATTCTGTCCCATATTTCAATCCGGATTTTATTGCACACCCTCTTTTCCGTAGATCCTCAATAATTTTCATTTCAAATTCGTCAAGGTTTAAATTCTCATAATTTTCATTGAATTCACCTTTAGGTTCCTCAAAGAAAAATGTATAATAGTTTATTTCAAGCATGGGATCAACAACAGCAACAATTCCATTCCTTTTCTTAAAAAGCCAGGGATTAAAGTTATCTTTAGCCAAAAATATGTAAAATTTCTGGAATTCCCCTGTTTCCTTATTTTTAATTAACCAGGGATAATCAATTTTAATAACATAACCCCTGTTCCTCAGATCACTGTATATTTTGTAATTTCTAATATCCTCTTCATTAAAAAATTTTAATATATTTTCTTTTTTTAATTTTTCATTTTTTTCATAAACATCCGCATTTCTGTATTCGTGCAAAAATAAAACATCAATTTTATCAATCATACCATTGTTTTTAATGTTGAATTCCTCATTTATCAATTTTGATATATCCTTTCTATCCTTTATGAAAAATTTTCCATTCTCAAGAAAAATTTTCATGTTTTACTTTTTGAATAGTTCAAAACTTTTTTACATACAAAGTTTAAACCTGGAGATATGTTCTCACCGGTCTTTGCACTCACAACACCGTATATTGAATTCTTGTAATTTTTTGCTATATTCTTTATATCATCGAGCCAGAACTTCGCATTATATTTTAGGTCGCACTTGTTACCAAGGAAAATAAAATTTGTTTTTTGGTTAATTTCATAAACATCCCTTGCAAGGTATTCAAGATCCTCAAGCGTTCTTTCATCCGTAACATCGCTTAAAAATACAATTGCCTTTGTTCCTGTAATCTTCTTTGGCGAAAGTGTATGTGGATCTATTTCAAGAAAAAGGAGTTCAATTTCATTACCCTCACAAACAAACTTTTTCTTAACAAAATGTGAATCGTAATCACCATCACTGCTGTCCTGGAAGGAATCAAAAACAAGCCTGTTGATCAGGGATGTTTTTCCAACTCCCCTTTCACCAACCACACCGATTTTCCAGATTGGTCTATCAGAATCCATCATGTCTGTATAATGTTTAATATTTAAAAGTTTTCAGGATTTTTCTTGCCTCTTCAACGATGAATGATGCAAGTTTTTCACCAAAACCAGGTATGCTCGAAATTTTCTTTACATCAGAGTTTGCTATATCGCTCAATGTTCTGTATCCCATTGAATAAAGACGCCTTGCCCTTACCCTTCCAACGTTCGGTAACTGAACAAGTTCAAGCAATTCATTCCTTATACCATACTTGATTCTGATCCATAGATCCTCAATATTTTTTATGTATGGAACCTTTTCAAGGGAAGCCAATCTAAGGTATGAATATAAAAGCCAGTCAGCTATCTCAACCCTCATATGGACATCCCCTGGCCCAATACCATATTTCTCTATTATTTCATCCATGTCCTTTTCATTCATCCAGTCATTGAGCATGTATGCTGTTTTTAATGCATCCATATCGGGTTCGTCTATATATTCAGGAACGTACAATTGCTCATTATGGTATGTTAATTTAACCATTTCGTTTGCAAGGGATATTGTGTAAAGAACCCTGAATTCATTGTATTTTTCCTTGAGTGAATCCCTGAACATGATCCCTGTTATTGGATCAAGGTAAAGATCCGAGACCATTTTTCCGAAGGGTGATGCCTTTAATTTTCTAACATTTGTTACAAGTTCATTTTCAATCAAAAATTCAATTGTTCTTTCAATCTCATATTCGTTCAATTTTCCCTGGTATGCCATGAATGTTTTTGAGAAAAAGTTCAGAACATCTTCCATATTATTAACAATTCCGGATGCAACCAACCCAAGGATATGCATTCTAAGGGATGATGGTTCATCAAGCTTCGATTCAACCTTTTCAGGGTAATGTAAAAAATCAAAATCCATTTCCCTTGTCCTTGCAACAATAATGCCTTCACCATATTTATCATACTTTGGTCTACCTGCCCTCCCGAGCATCTGTTTTATTTCAAAAACTGGAATATCAACCGAAAAGCCATCCGAATACCTTGTTATATCCCTAACGATAACAGTTCTTGCTGGAAGGTTAACGCCAGCAGCGAGCGTGGGTGTTGCAACAAGGCATTTTATCTTTCTTTCCCTGAAAAGGTTCTCAATGAATTTTCTCTGTGTGTTTGAAAGACCTGCATGGTGGAATGCCACACCGTACTTTAGATTTTCAATTATCTTTTCATCGTAAATGTTTTTTTCTTCATCAATCTGTTTAGGCAAATCAATCTTTTCGGCGTAGTTCATAACAATGCTTCTGAGGTTTTCAGCAAGCTTTTCAGCAAAGTTTCTTCTGCTCACGAATACAAGAACCTGGCCATTGTCACGCAATGCGAACTTTACAAGGTTTCCAATTTTTAATTTATCTTCTTTAATTTCATAGGATTCGCCATTATCATAAAAGAGAATTCCATTCTGGTAAATTCCAATCTTTAATGGAACAGGTCTGAAATCGCTGTAAAGCTTCTCTGCCCTTAACCAATCAGCAATTTCATCGTAGTTGCTTATTGTTGCGGAGAGTGCAACAAGCTGTGCATGGGAATTTGAAACAAGTAACCTTGTCAGGATCATTTCAAGTGTGGGTCCCCTGGATTCATCACCAAGAATATGAACCTCATCAGCAACAATTACACCAATGGAATATATGAAATCTGGATCATGCCTGAGTACGGAATCAATTTTCTCAAAAACAGCAACTATAATATCTGCCTTTTCAAGATCCTTTGCGTTTGTGTCATAATCGCCCATTGATAGAACAATATTATATTTATCATCAAAGATTTCCTTCAATTCATCATACTTCTCCATGGCCAGCGCTCTTAAGGGAACAAGGTAAAGTGCCCTCATTTTCAGAGCCATTGCCCTGAGGATTGCAAAGTATGCAAGTAAAGTTTTTCCACTTGCAGTTGGCATGGATATTACAACATTCTTGCCGGAAAATATTAAATCCATGCCAATTTTTTGTGGTTCATAAAGTTCCCTAATTTTCAATTTTTCAAGAAGCGATTGAATTTCATTTTTTAGTTCAACAGGGTAATTCATTTATGAAAACATAATAGGAAAAGGTTTATGAACCTTCACATTTTCACTATTTCGATGGAAAGGGATCCTCTAGACCTTGATGTATTTCATGAGAATGGATTTGTCAGAAAAACATGCAAAATATGCGGTGCAAAATTCTGGACAACAGATCAATCGAGGGAAACATGCGGTGAATTTCCCTGCGATCCCTATATTTTCATTGATAGGCCATTGATGAACAGGAAGCTTGGATTCTACGAAATGATGGATGAATTTTTGCATTTCTTTGAAAAAAATGGTCATAAAATAATAGATAGGTATCCTGTTGTTGCAAGGTGGAGAAAGGATGTTTTCCTGGTTAATGCATCCATTTATGATTTTCAGCCACATGTAACATCGGGCCAGGTTCCACCACCTGCAAATCCACTAGTTGTTCCCCAGCCCTGCATAAGAATGGTTGATATAGATGATGTTGGTAAAACTGGAAGACATTTAACAAGCTTCATCATGCTTGGTCATCATGCCTTCAATTATCCTGATAAAAAGGTTTACTGGAAGGATGAAACAGTTGGATACTGTCTCGGTTTTCTTGGTACACTGGGAATAAAAAAGGATATGGTAACATTCAAGGAAAAGCCATGGATTGGTGGTGGAAACGGAGGTTATGCTGTTGAGGTAATTGTTGGTGGACTAGAACTTGCAACTCTTGTTTTCATGGACATGAAGGAGGATCCAAACGGTAGTGTGGAAATTGAGGGTATTAGATTTTCACCCATGCCCATGAAGATTGTTGATACTGGTTATGGTCTTGAAAGGTTTGTATGGATGTCACAGGGTGAGCCATCGGTATTTGATGCCATCTATGGTGATTTTATAGATTATTTACTTTCTCTTTTAAAAATAGAAAAACCAGATAATTACAGGGAAATCATAAAGAAATTTGTCACTGCTCTGGATAAAAATAAAATAGATTTCAATGAGAATGAATGGAAATTCATAAACACAATAAGGAAGATTCATATTATAACGGATCACACAAGGACAATAGTTTTTATGCTGAACGATGGTGCTGTTCCAAGCAATGTTAAGGCAGGTTACCTTGCAAGGCTTATTTTAAGGAGATTTTTCAGGGTAGTTGAGGATCTTTCTCTTCAGGATAAAATTTATGATATTATTGAGTTTCAATGGAGAAAGTTCCAGAGGATGCTTGACCCTGACATGCATGATACTGTTATGGATATGATAAAAATAGAGTATGAAAGGTACAGGGAAACAAAGGAAAAGGGTATTCAGATTATAGAAAAAACATTGAAAAAAGGAAAGATGGATATTTATACCCTGATTTCACTTTACGATACATATGGAATTCTTCCGGAGATGGTTCAGGAGATTGCAAAATCGCATGGAATAAATGTTGAAATACCTGAAAATTTCAGGTCAATGGTTGCATCTAAACATGAAAGAGCACAGGAGGAAAAGGAAGAGGAGGAGGAAAAGATTGACCTTGAATCCACAGTTCCATTATATTACCAGGATCCATACATGAAGGAATTCGATGCAAGGGTTATATATTCAAACGATGGTGTTATTGCACTGGACAGGACAGCATTCTATCCTGAAGGGGGTGGACAGCCCGCAGACCAAGGATATTTGATACACAATGGTATAAAAATAATTGTGAAGGATGTGAAAAAATACGGTGATGTAATTTTACATTTTGTTGATTCTCCCCTTGAGGTTGGATCGAAAGTTCATGGTGTAATTGACTGGGAAAGAAGGTCAAGGTTGATGAAGAACCATACGGCAACACACATTCTACTTTACAGTGCAAGAAAGGTACTTGGGAAGCACGTATGGCAGGCCGGTGCCCAGAAGGATGTTAAATTATCAAGGCTTGATATAACACACTACAAAAAGATAGGAGAGGATGAGATAAGGGAAATTGAAAGGGAGGCTTTGAAAATAATAATGGAAAACGTTCCAGTTCAGGTTGAATGGATGGACAGGAATGAGGCGGAGAAAAGGTATGGATTCAAGCTTTATGAAGGTGGAATACCACCGGGCGAAAAAATAAGGGTTGTGAAGATAGGGGAATATGATGTTGAGGGGTGTGGCGGTACACATGTATCAAGAACGGGCGAAATAGGTTTCATAAAGATTGTTAAGGAGGAAAGAATACAGGATGGTGTATCAAGGCTTGTATTTTCGTCAGGTCCCGGTGCCCTCGAGATCGTACAGAACCAGGAAAAATTGCTCAATGAATCCTCTGGCATATTAAGGGTTCAACCTGAGGATCTACCAAAAGCTGTTGAAAGGTTCTTCAACGAATGGAAGGATCTTAAAAAGGAAAATGAATCCTTAAGGGAAGAATTGTTAAAGATAAAGATTGAAACAATGAAACCTGAAAGAGAAATAAGAGAAATAAAAATTTATAGAATAAATGTGGATGATAACGATATAGCAAAGATACAAGGATTATTCAAAAAAGAAAAGTCAATACTCATAGCGTACGGGAAAAATGTTGGAACAATTATTGATTATTCAGGGGCAGAAATATTAAATAAAATTGATCTTAAGGGAAAAATTAATAAAAATGTGTTTATTGGAAAGTTACCTGATTTAAATGAAATAATTGAAAAGATTGGAAGGATAATAAAATGATGGACCCAAACCTTTACTTCATAGAATCGACGGTAAGAAAATACTTTTATGTTTATGAGACAAAGCTCTTTCCAGAATATGTTGAATTCAAGGTTGTTTTACCAGATGACAAAAAGCAGGTTGAGGAAAATTTCAGATCCCTCTGGAATGAGCTAAAAAAACAGAACTTTGCTCCAACACTTCAATCATTAAAGAGTGCATATGTTATACAGGTTTTTCGCCTACCGGAGGAAAGGTTCCACAGGGTACATCTTAACATAATATTCCTTATAGCAACGTTAATTACAACAACAATCGCCGGTGCAATCAACTATGCCGGATATTTCAACCTTGATCCATATACAATTCATTCCTTTTTAATGGGTGCAATTACATTTGCTCTTCCTCTCCTTGCCATATTGGGTTTGCATGAACTTGGTCATTACTTTGCTGCGAAAAGGCACAATGTTAGGGCATCGTTGCCGTTCTTTATACCTGCACCACCGATGATAGGAACACTGGGTGCATTCATATCCTTGAGGGAACCCATACCGGACAGGAAAGCATTACTTGATATTGGTTTTTCAGGTCCCATTGTTGGTTTCCTTGTTGCAATACCTGTTGCAATAATAGGCAATTATTTGAGCATTATTTATCCACCCGCACCCCAGGATACAACAGTTGTTACATATATACAGTTGCCTTTATTCTATGAACTTTTAAATCTATTTATCCCCATAAGGAACGTTTATCCCACAGTTCTCGCAGCATGGGTTGGATTTATTGTTACGGCAATAAATCTTTTCCCCATTGGTCAGCTTGATGGTGGTCATATTGCCCGTGCAATTCTGGGAGAAAGGTCAAGATACCTTGGTTACATATTCCTTGCCATTCTTCTCATACTGGGAATATTTTACATTGGATGGCTTCTTTTTGCACTTCTTGTTTTAATTCTAGGTTTAAGGCATCCACCTTCACTCAACGATGTAACAAAGGTTGGAAAAAAAGGATACGTTGTTGGCATAGTTGCACTTTTACTTGTTGTTGGTACATTCACACCAATTCCAATAACCCAGGTAACATTAACGGAGAATTTTTCAGTCAGCTCCTATTACAATAATACACTTGTTCTAGGATCAATAAATGAAACATCCGGATACATTATTGTGAAAAATACTGGGGAGAAAATGCTTAATTTAACTGTTAATTACACAACAAATGACAACCTTGGAATAAAAATAAAAAATTATGTTTCTGATCTTCCAGTTAATTCTGTAACAAGGTTAAACTTTACAGTTTATGCTTTACCTGATACATTGCCACAATACAATGCATCAATAACTGTTTATCTTAAAAGCAATTTAACAGGAATAACAAATTACACAAAAATCAATCTTATTGTTTATTCACTCTCAAATGAATTAATATGGATACCATCAAATGTTACAGTATATTCACCATATTTGAATGCAACTCTTATTAACATGGGAAATGAAACAATAAATGTTTCTGTTCCCGTATCAAACACTCAATACAACGTAATTTATAATGCAACAATTTTCAACAATATGATCCTTTTGAATCCAGGGCAGAGTGTTAAATTCACATTTATTTTCAAAAATTATGGTAGTTATGTAATAATAGCACATTATTATCTTCAGGCTGCGGTTTTAAGGGTAAACTATGTATGAAAATATTTTTACAATAACATCAAAAAACGGTAATTCCAGGACAGGTCTTTTAAAAACACCACATGGAATAATAGAAACACCTGTGTTCATGCCGGTTGGAACAAAGGGTACTGTGAAAACATTGTCATCCGAGGAACTTGAAAACCTGGGTGCAAAAATGATTATTTCAAACTCACTCCATCTTTACCTCAGACCCGGTCTTGATGTAATCGAGAAATTTGGATCCTTGCATAATTTTATGAACTACAGGGGATCCATATTCACAGATAGCGGAGGTTTTCAGGTTATAAAGGAACATTTCTTCATAAGCGCAAACGAAAATGGTATAAATTTTAAATCACCAATGGACGGTAGAAGAATAACGCTCACTCCTGAATTGAGTGCGGAAATACAGAATTCACTGGGTTCAGATGTTGCCATGGTCCTCGATTACTGCATACCTTATGGGAACACGAAAAGGAAAGTGGAAAGAGCGGTGAAATTAACATATGAATGGGCAAAGAGGTTCCATTCCTCAAGGAAAGGTATAATGTTCGGCATTGTTCAGGGAGGAGTATTCAAGGATCTAAGGGAAACAAGCGTTAATCAAATAACATCACTTGATTTTCATGGTTATGCCATAGGCGGTCTTTCAATAGGTGAACCTAAGGAAACCATGTATGAAATACTTGAATATACAATGAACCTTTTACCTGAGGATAAACCAAGGTATTTCATGGGTCTTGGATCACCTGTTGACATTGTAAAAGGTGTAATGCTCGGCATAGATGTTTTTGATTCAGTTTTTCCAACAAGGAATGCCAGGCATGGTATGGTTTTTACATCCAACGGAATGATAAACATAAGGAATAGAATTTACAGGTATGATACAAAACCACTTGATGAAAACTGTGATTGCTTTGTTTGTAAAAATTATTCAAGATCATACCTTCACCATCTCATGAAGGAAAAGGAAATGCTTGCCCTTCGTTTATTATCTTACCATAATGTTCACTATACTTTAAGGTTGATGGAAAGGATAAGGAATGAAATAAAAAATGGAAACATTGAAAGGCTTTATGAAGAATTAAAGGAAAAATATGGATCAGGGGACCAGTTTCATTATTCTCCTTAAAGCATCCTTCCTTTCCTGAGAATCCAGACCATCTATGATGTTTTTTAAGAAATCTATGCTCTCATCGTATGCTTTTCTATCAACAGGCCTTGGAACACCATCTTTACCGCCTAGAGCAAAGGAATACTTAACGGGATCCTTCCAGGAGACCCGGGATCCATATATCAACGTTGCAATGTATGCCAGCGCCCTGATTGTTGATGCGCCCATTCCCTTGAACATGACAATTTCCTCATAGTTTTTTGGCTGGAATTCATATATTTCCCTCAAAACATCCCAGTTTATTTTCCAGGGCATCTTTATTACCCTTTGGTCTGTGAAATCATCAATGGTTAGCATATTTTTCTTTATTGTTATAACATCATTCTTAATTTTCAAAGGATTATCTTTAACAATTTCAAGGGTTGTTTTCCTTGTCTCTTCACTCTCCGATGATGTGAGATCAAGAACCCCCTCAAAGGAAACATCAGAAACAATTCCTGAATGTGGTTCATTAACGTATTCCTTAACATTTTCACCAAGCCAGTGGTATCTCCTTGCATATTTTTCATTGTAGTTTAATCCCTGCTGAACAACAGCCCATTTTCCTTCATCAGTAATTATCATTGCATGAAAATATATGCTGAAGCCATCCTGGATCAGGTTGTTATCAACCCTCGCGGATATTTTTGATGAATAAATTAGTTTATCCCTGTTTTTCAAATCGTATTTGTTTGATATAATTTCTATATCCTCTGGTGTTTTAAGACCGGCCAGGGCTTTCCCACCAGCTATAGCAAGTCCTATATCTTTATTTTTCAAATATTCTTTAAGTGCACCGATTAGGACTGTTGTTGTCCCCGATGAGTGCCAGTCAAATCCCACAGCGAGAGAAAACGCCTGGAAAAATAATGGATCTGAAATTCTTCTTAAAAATTCATTTTTCCCATAGGAATCAACTATTATTTCAGCTATTTCACCCGATAGTTTAACCATTCTTTCAAAAAGCCATGGTGGTGCTTTGCCGTAATGCAAGGGCAGATCTATTGAACCTGTCTTTTTCACATTTTTACAATCTATTCACCATATAAATTTTTTTCACTCATATAGTGTGTTAACTAAATTTTTGATTAATCATTTTTAGTTCACCACCGTGTTTTTTCTTAGTAAAAAGTAAGAGAAAATCTTCATTGCAGCTTAAGATACACCTTTGAAGAGATGGTAAAAAATGATGAGAGAATATCATGCCTGAAATATTTCTTATTGAACCATAGCAGAAATCTGAGCTTGGATCAAACCATTGAAGTTTGGTACAGGAATACCAGCAACTACAATGTTAAATATGAAGTTATTACTGATTCCTAGTGCTATCCCTTCGGGAAAGTTTATCACACTCTCAGGCGCATAGTAATAGTTGAATGAATCATAACTGCTATTGATATACGGAACAGAAAAAGTTACTTTGTTTTTCATTTCTTGAAGGAAGAAGTTAGTAGCTGATGAACTATTTTTAAACTGTGCTACTACTATTAGTATATCTTGATACCAAGTTTTATTGAAAATTACCCTTTCTGCTTTAACTAAACCTGGTGCTGGTTGATTGTTTGAAGAATATAGAGTAATTGTGATTACTGAAGATTCTTTTAGTGTTGTATTGTTAGCATAATATTATACAGTGCTAAGTGATACAAATCCAAGATGTAGGCTTGGTGAAGATATCGAAGGCAGTGTAACCAAAATTACAGCAACAACGACTATAACTACAACTACTATCGCAATAATTGCAGTAAGCAGTGTTTTCCTCCTAGATTTCTTTGGTGAAGGTGTTGGAGTGGATATATTAGGCTGAGTTGTAGAAGGATTCTGCTCCATATGTAGTATATTCTTTCTTAGGTATTTATTTTTTACTTGAAAAAATAGTGCGTTAACTAACGATTAAGTTAATCATTTTTAGCTTACCACTGTGTTTTTTCTTAGTAAAAAGTATTTCTCTAATTTTTTTGAAAATAAAAAATGTTTATTCTATGAATTCGTAATCTATTATTTCCTCCACATTTCCCTTAATTGCCCTAGATAGAAGACAGTATTTGTGGGCAAGTTCCATTGCCCTGGGTATTTTCTCCTTATCTTCAGGTGAAACCTTCAATTTCAAATGGATCTCAATTTTTTCAATCCTAAATCCTTGTTCGGGTGATGGTTCCACATCAGCACGAGCATTACTTTCCCATTTCTGTAAATTTATGCCCATTATATTTTTGATCTCCAGGAATGTTATTAGGATACAGGAAGCAAGAACAGATGGAATAAGCTCTTCGGGGCACAGCTGTTCCTCAGGTCCCTTATACTGGCGGGGGATCAACCTCAAGTTCATAGTTTTTAATCTTTATTCTTGTTCTGCTATCGCCAATCCACTCAACATTTCCATAAAAATAGGCCATAGAACTGAAAATAAAAAACGATTAGATAAATTTTTTATAGTTTTCTGACATTTTCCTTTTGCACATCAATTCCTCGTTTCGTATTTCTCACCTCTTATTTTTTGTGTAAGAGTCTTAAGGTCGGAGTTTTCTCGACAAACTCCTATTCACCCTTGTTTCAGGGTATCAAGTTGAAGCGTAGGCAACCATTCTAAATCACGATCTCGAAGGTCAAGTGATAAAACGGTTGCCAAACTCCGACTTTTACACATCATCGTGATGTAGATTCAGACAAAAGAACTTTTTTCATGACTTCTTTCTTCTAAGAAAATACACAATAGTAAACTAAAGATGACTAATCTAATAATTAGTTAACACACTTCCATTCATAATACATTTAAAGAGCAAACTACTGGATCCTTTTAATTCTTTTGTACCTGTACATTAAAAACCATGGATATCTATTTTTGAATTCCATTTTTTCCAAATTATTTTTACTGCATATCAAAATAATGCTCATTTCCGTAGGATATGTCCAGACCCTGTAAACAAAAAATTTTTCTTTCAGTATTGAAACATATTTTTTTAGGGATCTCCATCCCATAAACATGAATGCATAGTTGATGGCAAGGAGACCATTATCCTTTAAAATTCTTGAAACATTTTTTGAAAAATTTTCCGTAAGAAACTGTTCAGGTATTTTTGAATTTGAGTATGCATCGAGAATAATCATGTCATACTTTTTATTGGTATTTTTAACGAAATTGTATCCATCATCCAGGTAAATATTTTCATTTATTATTTCAGGATAAAACTTTTTTGACAGTTCCAGGCTTGATTTGCTTATTTCAACGATATCAAACTTAACATTTTTCCCAAAAATTTTCCTGACCTGGTATACAAGTGCTCCTCCACCCAGACCTATCATTAAAACGGATGGATCTTTAAAATTTTCAAAAAGTGGTAAGAAAAAGTCCCAGTATCCAATGGAGAAAATACCTTTTTTATTAATCCTTGAATAAATAAATCCATTGTACTTTGCCACCCTGTATGTACCATTTTCCACTATTATCCATTTATCATCCGAACTATCCATTTCATACGTTTTCATCATTGAAATCCTCCCAGAATCAATGATTTTTAAGTGAGATTCTATTTTTTATGTTTAAGGTAAATGTTGAATACCAGAAGCCAGACCGAAAGGAACAGAGCCTCCATTATTTCAGGTATTGCCTTTCCCTGATGAATTATTAGAGGATATATTGATACAAGGGCAAGAATTGCCATAGTAATGTTGAATACACCAATCCAGTTCTTTTTGTAAGAGTAGTATGATCCCGTTAAAATCATTCCAACCGGAACAAGAATAAAGAAGCCCTCTGAAACCATAAGATGAATGTGATCGGGTGAATTCTCTGTGAAAATTCCAATCAGAGCAAGGCATATTGTTCCAATAACAAGGAAAATTGATGAGGCCTGCAAAAATTTCCTTCCCGAAAATTCCTTAAAAACGCCTATGGTGAATATTGTGTTTATTATACCACCGATTACAAGGGTGGCGTTGAAAAGTATCATTGAGACTGAACCGAAAAGGCCTCCTCCTATATCACTCAGATAGTTGTTTACCCATGAAAATCCGGGAGAGATCAAGGCCGAAATGGTAACAAAAACTATTGTAAAAATTGGACCTATTATTCCTGAATAATAGTATAAATTTTTCATTAATAATTTTAATTGGAAAAGTGATATAAATAATTTTTGTGTATTTTACCAAGATTATTGAATATAAAAGACAAAAAAAAATATGTGAAAATATTTTTTATTATATTAATTTGGGAATTCTGTCTACACCAGAGATATAATGTGTAATAACACCTCCGCCAGGGCCAAAAAGATTAATGCAATTATTGTATATTTTACATAAAGAGGTTTAATTTTCCTCATTAAATATGAGCCAGTTAATCCACCCAGTGCTCCAGTTATTACAAGAAAAGGCCATAAGGGTATAGAATCAATGTGAAGGAAAAATAGGTAGGAGAACAACCCTGTCAATGAAACTGAAAATGCCACAAGACCTGTTGTGCCAGAGATCTTTTTTGTATCCAGTAAAATATAAGAAATTGCGATTATTGCAAAAGGGCTTCCGTCAATTCCTATAAGCCCTCCTATGTAACCTGCAATTATACCAAATGCTATTGCCAGCAAATTTCCTTTTTTTCCTTTTATTTCAGATATTTTTCTATTCATTGAAAAAAGTCGGTAAAGTGCAAACAGGAGAAAGGATGCAAAAACAATAAAATCAAGTATTTTTGGTATGCTTATGTTGGTATAAACACCAATGGGTACCATTATTATGGCCGGTAACAGGATAATAATACCCAGTTTTAGGTCTACATTATGGTTCCTGATATTGTTAAAAGTTGCAACTGAAAGTGCAGCGGAATTCTGCAAAAGGTCTGCAAGAATTGCTGAATACATTACCATGCCCAGGGTGACTTAATTTGGAATGAGCACGCCTGCAGCACCCATTCCAGCTATTGCAAAAATTGTGGAAAAAATGTATGTAATTACTGTTATTAATATTGAATTCATACGCACACCTTCCCTTATTTTACTTAACTTTTCTTATTTTTTGATCATCAGGTAAATTTCCATCAGGAAGAAGACAAAGGTTATTAAAGCAAATATCCACAAGGTAAATGTGAAACCTATAACGGATGAGAGGTATCCAACCAATGGCATAAGGGCTGACATTACCATCATGGATGAGCTGAAGAATGATGTGGATGTTCCTATCTCCTCCGGTTTGAATGTTGTATTGGCAATCTGTAAACCAAGAGTCCATGCAATTCCATCCGGAATACCTGCAATGAGGAAAGCTAAAACAAAGAAAATGAGTGAGAGAGAACCAAGTGCCAGGAAAACGGCAGATAATAATGCAATGCTTACAGCAAAAATAAGGTAAGGTTTCCTGTTCTGAATGGGTGATTTTAATCTTATTATGAATCTTGTTACAACATCACCAACAAACATCGCTGCCATAAGGTAAAAGACAGTAGAGGATGAAAGTCCAAGAATACCTCCATATATTACTCCATAGGAGAAAATTATAAAGAATGGAATTGTATAGGCAAACGCAGCAATTACCGCCCAATTGAACTGCCTGTTTTTGAAAAGAGATGAAATTTTTGTACTTCCTTTATGACCCTTTTCTTCAAAATACTTTAAAGAATATTTGCCTCTAAGTGCTGCAACAAATGGAATTGCGATAAATGCCATGAATGCAAATATGAGAAACAGTTCCTTTATACCAAGGTGGAGAAGATAACCGGTGGTGAACGGTGCTATTATCAAAGCCAATGCAACCCAGAATGAAAATGCCGCCTGTTCTACCTGTCTTTTTGACTGTTCCACAGATGCCATTCCTGCCATTGTCATAAATGAGTCCATAACTAAACCTGTAAGGAAACCGTCAACTATCATTAATGTATAAACTTCCAGAAATCCACTTATAAAAATGTAGAGAGGCATTGTTAAACCAAGGGAAAGCAATGAAATAATTTCAACGTTTTTAAGTTGGCTTGGTTTGAATTCTCTCATTGCAAATGCTGAAAGGGCAAAGGCTATAGTAAATAAAGCAAAACCTATACCTACCTCGAAAGAATCCATTCCAAAGGCGAGTGAAAGGGATGCTATGGATGTCTGATAAAACTGGAGAAGGTATCTTCCAAGAAATGCTGCAATTATTATTAGCCACTCAGCTCCGCTTATTAAGCCAAAATCAAGACCTACTTTTCTCCAATTTTTTGTTTTTTCATTTGCCATATTTGACTATATGGTCAACCACTATTTAAATTTTTTGACTGATCAGTCAGCCAATTTTGACTGACCGATTAGTTTATATATTTGTATTTAATTTATTAATATATGAAGGAAAAAGAAAATAAAGAGAATAAAATTTTAAAAGCTGCAATCAAAGTTTTTTCAAAAAAAGGTTACGATCTTGCAACAATGGATGAAATCGCAAAGGAGGCAAAAGTGAGCAAAGGTTTAATTTTTTTCTATTACAAAAAGAAAGATAACCTTATTAAAAATGCTGCCATTAAATCTGTACCTGTGGAAGAAATCACTGCTGTGAATAAAAGGGATCATAAGGATGCAAGAGAACTTCTTATGGATTTTGGGCTATCATTTTTAAAAAAATACGAAAATCAGGAGTTAAGAAATCTTCTTTTAATGACCATGGCAAACAGAGAGAGGTTCAAACAGATCGATAATGCATTAAGGCTGGTATGCTTTCAGGAAATGGATATGATATTTTCAAAACTGGAAAAATTTGTTGATCAAAAAATACCTGTCCCTGTAAGAAGAGGATTTCTTGGATCCCTGTTATGTTATGTTATATGGTGGAACGACAACGAAATGAGCCCGGAGGATTATGTTAGAACCCTAACAGATTCTTTCCTAAACATTTTCTCCAAAAAGGAATGATTTTAATAAAGATGATAATATATGACATTCACAAAAGAATATCAACCAATGGATCTCGGAAATAAAATTATGGAGATAAGGATCTTTCAAAAATTAGGTAATGTAACTATCATTTCAATTCATATTCCAGGACAAACTTAATAAAATTTAGGTATTCGTCCTTAATGGAATAATAGGTGTATTTCCAATCTTCCCTCTTTTTGATCAAACCTGCATTGTAAAGCTTTAAAATATGATTTGTTATGGCTGGTTGGGACAGATTCAAAGCCTGCTCAAGTTCGCATGTACAGACTTCACCATATTTTATTAAAATTTCTAATATTGCAAGTCTCACCTTATTTGAAAGAGCGTTCATAATCTTTTCTCTATTTTCAAACTCTTGAAGATTTATGGGTTCGATTTTTTTAATTTCACACGAATATTTTTTCATAATCCTTATGAATATAAATTACTCTTTATTTATTAATTTTTTTCTTCTATTCAATTGCACGGCAACAAGCATCAACATTAAAGGTATTTCCAACAAAGGGCCTATGGCAGTTATAATTGGCACATATGTGTAACTTGCAAAGGCCACCAGAGCGATAGCTATTGCAATCTCAAAGTCTCTTGCGGCCACAGTATATCCTATGGCTGTTGCATCCTCATAGTTATACTTCAATTTCCTTGAGATGTAATAACCTATATGGAAAAGAAGGAAATAAAAGGTAAGCATGATAACAGCGATCATCCATATCAATGATGGATATTCCAAAATTCCATATCCTTCACTCCAGAATATAACTAGAACTGTGAATAGTAGAGCTATGGTTTGAACATTACCCAGAATATTCAAAACCTTAGAAAAATATGGTTTATTGGACAATACTCTCCTTGTTAAAATTCCCGCTATTAATGGAAAAGCTAAATAAAGTAATACACTTTCCAAGATCAAAAGGGGATCTATCATAACACTTGTTCTTGCAAGAACGTAAACCAAAAAAGGAGTGGTTATTATTTGAATAATAGAATTCCATGCCACGAAGGATACTGCCATGGGGAGATTACCTTTGGAAAGATCGGTCCAAACCATGACCATTGCTATACAGGGTGCAACTCCAAGTAAAATGATTCCCACAACAGCCTGTCTTGCAACATCCAGACTAACAAGACCAAAATGATAAAATATGATATAAAAAAAGAAGTATCCCAATGCTGCCACCAGAAATGGATCAACTGCATAGTTTAAAAATAACATAAGTGATACACTTTTCATATCTTTTAATGATTTAAAAAAGTCCCTCAGGATTACCTTTGTCATGGCCGGATAGATCATAAAGAATAGACCAATGGGTATGCCATAGGTACCCACAACAATACTTTCATCTTTGAATTTGAGACCTAGGAACAAACCTGTGATAATGGCCACTATAACAAATACAGGAAAAAGCAATGTTTTTATGTTTAAATTTTTTATAATTCCGGAACTTTTCATAATAAATACACCTTTTTAGAGAGGATAAAATAGTCATATTTAAATTTAATTATCCGAGAGATTTGTAGAATTTCTTTAAATTTATATGTCTTTAATAAGCCTGAAAAAAACTTGCTACACTAATTTTTTTAACGATATTGAAAATACTACAAAAATTTAAAAAAATGTTCATATAGGGTAAAAATTGTAGTTTAAGTATGGAGGAAAACTTAAATGAAAAATAATTTAAATATAATGGAGAATGAAAACTCTTTTTATACCAGGGCTAGGTATCCTCATGTTTTTGAAAAGGGTTTGAGCAAAGAAGTGGTGGAAGAGATATCTGAAATAAAAAAGGAACCTGAATGGATGAAAAGATTCAGGTTAAGATCCCTAGAAATCTTCAATTCAATGCCAATGCCAAAATGGATTCCAGAGATTGATATTGATCTTAACGAAATTAGATACTATGTTTTGCCCGATGAAATAAAAGCAAATAGATGGGAAGATTTACCCCAGGAGATTAGAGAGACTTATGATAAACTTGGTGTTCCTGAAATGGAAAGAAAATATTTGAGTGATGCTATTGCACAGCTTGATTCAGAAGTTGTCTATAACAACATAAAAAAGATGTATGAAGAAAAGGGTGTGATTTTTTTGGATACTGATACGGCATTGAAAAAGTTCCCTGACATTTTCAAAGAATATTTCATGAAACTTGTTTCCCCTGGAGACAACAAATTTGCAGCATTGCATGGAGCTGTATGGAGTGGTGGATCCTTTGTTTATGTACCGGAAAATGTTCAGGTAAATCTTCCCATCATGACGTATTTCAGAATGAATTATCAGCAGGAAGGACAGTTTGAACATACATTAATAATAGCTGAAAAGGGTAGTTCCATCAGCTATATTGAAGGCTGTACAGCTCCCATTTACAATGCATATTCCTTACACGATGGTGCAGTTGAAATATATGTGAAAGAAAATGCAAAAGTAAAGTATACCACTGTACAAAACTGGAGTAAAGATATTTATGATTTAAGTACAAAAAGGGCAAAGGTGGAAAGGAATGGAAAAGTGGAATGGGTGGGTGGTAGTCTTGGTTCAAGGTTTACAATGCTCTATCCATCCAGTTATCTTGTGAGAGAAAACGCAACAGCATCCCATCTCAGCATTGTATTAGCACAGGGTAACACATGGAAGGATTCAGGTGCTAAAGTTGTGCATCTTGCACCGAACACAAGCTCTAAAATTGTTTCCAAAAGTATAAGTATGCAGGGTGGTGTTTCAGTATACAGAGGCCTTGTTAGAATACATAAAGGTGCCTATCACGCAAAATCACATGTGCAATGTGATGCGCTTATACTTGATGAAGAATCCAAAAATTATACTTATCCTCATAACGAAATATATGAAGAAACAGCAAGTGTTGCTCATGAAGCATCAGTAGGAAAAATTGGAGAGGAACAACTTTTCTATATTATGTCAAGAGGTCTGAATGAGGATGAGGCTAGATCAATGATCATTCTTGGCTTTCTTGATGAAGTTATGGCAGAGATTCCATTGGAATTCTCCATTGAATTGAATAGGCTAATAAAATTAAAAATAAAGGAGTTGGGTGGTACAGGATGATCCACGTACTTTTTGATTAAAATTGTAAAAAATGTTGGTTAATTTTTTGCATTATTTACTTTTATTTTCAATTCCTCACCTATTGTTCCAGAGTTAACCAAAGATTTAACCATGGATTTTATCTGGGAAAGGTCAGGGAAGGAAATTGCATTTCCAAGACACCCAACCATGCAGTTGTTGCAACCAACCATACAGTTATCAGGATAAAGAACTACAGCCTTTTTATTCTTCAAATCGAAACCGAAAACATTCCTTTTCTCTGAACAGGTAACAACGCAGTAACCACATCCAACACATTTTTCTCTATCAATTGTAGGGTGCCAATCTATTTCTTTTCTGCTCATCCCGTGCCATATGGCAAAATTATTCGCGGGACCTTTTTTATCAACTTCCACATGGTTTTCAACAATATGATCAGGAAATTTCTTTAAACGTTCATCAAGCTCTTTCCTGACTTCTGTAAATATTTTATTCTCTCATATTATTTTGCCTATGAAGTTCTTTGGATCATCTGGGAATGTTATTGCATTCTCAGGGCATAATTTCCCGCATGTTGTACATCCCAGAACACAATTCCCTGGATTGGCAACCACTGGGAGATTTTTATCAACTGACCAGGCAAAAACATTGTTTCCGCATGTAAGATAGCACAGACCGCAGGATGTGCATGCTTCATAGTTAATCATTGGAAACCACTGAAATATGGATCTATCAACTCCATGCCACCTTTTTGCTTCCATAAATACCTGTATTAAATAATCATATTTAAATTTGATTATTTAACCATCTAGACGTTTTCTATAAAACTTTGAATCAAAAATTTTTGAAATATTGTAAATATTTTATATTGCAAAATGATCTAGTTTAGGAATAAGTTTGGAAAATTTTTCTTATAAAAATGGTATAATAAAAAAATCTTGATTCTTAATGAATAAAATTTTCATATAATTAAAAAAAATAAAAAAGTTATTTTTTTATCACAATCACCGGGATATTCACCTTTGATATAACCTTAAGTGTTACACTTCCAATGAAAAAATCTTCAATATAGGAATAACCTCTGTGACCTATTATTATTGCATCAAATTGTCCCTCATTTGCAAGATCTATTATGACCCTTGCGGGATCACCATCCGTTATGGCATATTTCACCTTGTATTTTTTATCAAGGTTCAGTCCTTTTATAAATTCAGTCATTTTTTTCTCTGCAACGGACTTTGCGAATGAAATGGAATCAGGGTCAATATATTCAGTAAATTCTTTTACGCTCAGTGGTACAACATAAAGAAAATTTATTGTTTCGATATCCTGAAACAATGATAGTCCTTTTTTTACGAAATCCTCACTGCCCTTTGAAAAATCAATGGGAATTAAAACATTTTTCATTTTATTCACCCCCAACTTGAGAAGCTTTTAATTCCTCTTCCATTTCATCCTTGAATTTAACATCCCTTGCTTTAATACCGAAGAAATGTGCGATCCTTGGCCTTAACTTTATGTACGTTACGAGAAATACAATCTGGAAAACAGGGAAAAGTGATGGTGGTATTACAACCATTGGTGAAAATGTCAATGCAGCTATTGCAATTGCTGTTCCTTCATTTTTACCAATGCTCGGGAATAATGCGGCCATTGCATCCCAGTAATTGAATTTTATAGCCTTTAAAAGGAAAGTCATGAAAATGAGTGAAATTGTTCCAAAGGTCATTGCAGTATAAAAAACTCCAAGTACCTGTGATATATGCGCTACTATTAGCTGAGCATTGGCAAAGAATATTACAAAAACTATCATAAACATTCCAAGCAGTGTGATTGATGGAAAAATTGGTGAATACTGCCTGAACTTAACAGGACCAAGTTTTTTCAAAAGTGCGCTGTGTGTTAAAAGTCCCGCAATCAAAGGAATGATTATAATTTCTATGATTGTCATTACAAGTAACATCATAGGAACCTGAACGTGGTAAGCAGAACCATATATTCCTGCCCAGATTGGAATTATAGGTATTGCCAGAATAAATGTTATTGCAACCATTGCAGTCGCTGCTTCTATATTACCGCGCATCAAACCCACATAACCAACAGACATTGATGAACATGGTACCAGCCAGGCAAGAAATATTCCAAGCCTCAAAAGTGGATTACTGACAAATAAATCACCCAACAATATTGCCATTATTGGACCCCAACCAAAGTTCATCAAAAGAACAACTATAAGCATCTTCCAGGACTTAAATGCCAGGGCAAGGCCCTTAAAGTTCAACATGACCATCATTGGAAAGATCATTATTATTATTGCAGCCAGTTCCAGGATACTCAGCAGGCCCTTATGTGCCGGGATCCAAGAACCAGCATGCAATCCAGCAAGTAGTCCTATGATTATCGATATGGTCACATACACCGCGAGGAATTTGTCCAGATGATCCCTAAGTTTTACAAGCTTCGAATCGTTTGCCATAAATGGTGAAAGATTGATTGTTAATTTAAGAATTGTTTACAAAATTTGTTATAACTGATATAATTTTAATCAAAAAATTGTGGATTACAATGGTTCATCCAGAACTATGTTCAGTTCAGTATTATATATCTCAAATTTGATAAGATTCTTCCTTATAAAATTCCTTATATCATTACAATTTTTGCCAACAATTGTTATAATAAACCTTTTATCACCTGTTATAACGGTTATGCTTTTTATTTCCTCCCTTTTCTTCATAAACTCTATTGCCTCATCTATATAATTGGGAGGTATATTGCATAGTAATACTCCCTTGCAGTTATATCCCATTAGACTGTAATCAAGTATTGCCCTGCATTTTTTTATCACGCCCCTCCTTTTTAACAGTATAACCCTGTCCCTGATAGTCCAAAGGTTTTTGTTGAGCTGATTAGCTATTTCCTGATATGTTAGTGTGCAATCCTCTTCCAATAACTTCAAAATTTCCATATCAAGATCATCAAGCATAGTTACCTTTACATTCTTTTTCATTTTAACCACCCTCAAATTTTTAATAACACAATTCTTGTATTCTTTATTTTCTAAATATTTTTTTGTAATTACATTAAATGTTATTAATTTTATCGGTAAAAATATGGGCCCTTTTAACTTACAAAAAACTGTGATAAAGCCTTGCTTTTTAAAGCAGGAAGTATGTCAGATGTTTGTGCCATAGTATTTAAAATTCTATAATTTTTTGCTAAGAATTTTTATTAATCTGGAGTGAATTTTCAACTTATGACAACCTATAAAGAAATTGAGGAATTTGCAAAAAAATCTCTTGGGGAAATGCCTGAGGTAATAAGGCTTCTGGCCAAATATAATGAAAATGTGGCCATAGAGCAGTTTAATGAAAACATAAAACTCTATCTTGGCAGAGAAAACATACCAAAAAAGATTTCAGCATTGATTGCAATGGCAGTTGCACTTGCAAATGGTCCAAAAGAATCTGCAATGATTCATTACAGGTTGGCGAAAAATTTTGGTTCAACAAATGAAGAGATCCTCGATACCATGCGCATTGCAAAAATGGCTTTAATGTCTTCTACCCTTATGACAGTATCATATACTTTTCCTGAAGTTTTGAAAAACACGGATACAAATGAAAATGAAGAAGCGGAGAATATTTTAAAGAAAATTGAAATGGAATCGGGATCTGTTCCGGAGCGCCTTAAAATACTAGCCAAGTATTCGGTGGATCTTTTGAAAGAACATCTGAGAGAAAGAAATGAACTGATTATGAATCCATTAAAACTTGAAAAAAGGTATGTGTTTTTAATAGCATACGCAGTAAGCTCCTCCATACATGATTTTGAATGTGAAAAGGTATATTTGAACCAGTACTTTAAAAATGGTGGTAATTTTAAGGAACTGTTGGATGCGGTTTCTATTGTTAGATTTATAAGTGGGAACAGAGCCTTTGTTAATGGTATTGAAATTCTTAAAAAAATGGGAGAAGAGACATCAAAATAAAGAATGCTGGAAAAAATTAAACAGGAAAAATATCCTGTAAATTTTTTTATTTTTAATGCAATACTTTGTTAGGTAGATAATATGAAACTGGAAGTAGGACTTGTTGAAAAGCTTAAATTCAAAGTTAAGGTAAATGAAAAGCATGAAGTTATTGTGGATGCAGATAGAATCGCTGCACCATCATCAATGGATTATGTTTTGGTGGGCCTGGCTGCCTGTACTTCAATAAGCATAGTTTCAATTCTCAGGAGGATGCATGAAGATCCAAAAGATTTTAAGGTGGAAGTAGAAAGTGAACAGGCGGATGAACCACCCAGAGTATTCACAAGAATTAGAATGAAGTATATCATATACGGCATTGTTAACGAGGATCACATTAAAAAAGCCATAGATCTTACATTTGAAAAATATTCTCCATCGGCCGTAATGCTTCAAAGGGCAGGTGTTTTGATAGAAAAGAACTATGAACTTAGATAGATAATGTTTGATTTAACACTATCCTGAAAATTATTGTGTTAGAATATCGAATTACCGGATAAATTTAGTTTTATTTAAAAATTCATAAAGTGTTTTGAATGTATTTAAAATAAAAAAACCTGTAGTTTCGCAAAATTTTATATTGTTATGTTATTACTGTTCAAAAGTGAATGATTTGGATATAATCACCAGGGATACACTTTTTCAGGTTTTGAACAAAATACTTTCAGTTAAGGGAATGAACAAAGCAGATATTTATTCTCTCACAGACTATATACTTGGATTTTTTGGCTTTGATGATTTCCTTGTTGATAATATTCTTACACCAATTGACAGGGATATTTTTTATTACCTTGAGGAGTGCGGAATACTCAAAACTGAATCCTATGAGGTGAATCTTTTGAAGGGAAGGCAATGGAGAATACACCTATGGATGTTCAGGAAGGATAACATAAAAAAGATTTTAATGTCAAATGAAACAGTTGATGTTGATGATCCAAAAAAGCTTTACGAAAAGATATTTTCACAGGGGGAGGAAAGGTGAATGCTTTCAGGTGCCATCCTTGGTCTTGGTGGTCTTGGAAAAAATATTGTAAGATACATTAATATTGAAAATTTTAAAAAGTTTATTGTGGATGATTCTCGTGAAAATGATGTTCTCTACTTTTCCTGGAACGATGCTTCAGTTCTCGAAGGTAATGAGGTATTGACAGAACAGGCAGATTCATTGATTAAAACAATTGAAAATGATTATGATATGATCTATTTCATAGCAGGTCTTGGTGGAAGGATGGGTACATCTCTATCAAACATATATGGTAAAATATGCAGAAAATTACACAAAAATTCATTGGGAATATTTTTTTACCCATTTGGTTCGGAGAGTATAACAAGAAGGGAAAGGGCAAAAAATTCAATAGATAAAATAAAAGAATTTTACAAATCTTTCATTCTTTTTGAAAATGATTACCTTGTAAAATATTTCCCGAATGTTCCTCTCAAGTACATATTCAATGTTCAGGCTGAAATGGTAAAATTTTTCATAAAAAATTTTTCAGAGAGTGTTGATAAAATTGATATTGAAAAATTCAGGGGCAGGCTTGGTGTGGGTATGGGATCCACAGAAAGAATGGACATGCTCAGGGATGCAATAAATGAAGCTCTGGATTCACCATGGCTTCAAAAGAAGGCAGCGCATTACACAATAATATTCAATGGAAATATTCTGGAGAATGATATAAGATTTCACCTTGATGCTTTCAATTCACTGAATTATTCAATTAAAGTTAATAGGAATTCTTCAATGGGCAGGAGAATAGATGTACTTATTATTTCCCATGAAATTTTAGAATAGCAAAATATAATATTGTG
Source organism: Thermoplasmatota archaeon (assembly GCA_031961545.1). Classification (GTDB taxonomy): domain Archaea; phylum Thermoplasmatota; class Thermoplasmata; order Thermoplasmatales; family ARK-15; genus JAVRLH01. Next base: position 28,469 of record JAVRLK010000007.1, read on the forward strand.
GAAGTAATTAAAAACAATGATGGAAAATCTTGAATCATTGGATATAAAGGAATTCACAAACATATGTAATGAACTGGTTACAGCCATGGGTCT
>JAVRLK010000008.1:0-23918 GCA_031961545.1 Thermoplasmatota archaeon
GAAAGATTGAAAAAATTCAATGATGAAGAATTTTCACCACATTTAACAATAGCAAGACTTAAAATTCCTGATAACGTTGAATCAATATTGAAAAATTTTTCAAACACAATTTTTGGTGAAATCACTGTTGATTCATTCATACTTTACAAAAGTACTCTCACTTCAAAGGGTCCAATATATGAAATAATTCGGGAATTCAAGGCAAAATGAAAATTATAAAATTTTATAAATTCAGAATTTTAGATAATAGAGATAAGAATACTTTATTTTTGTATGTTGTCTATGTTCAATAATTTCTTCTCATTTCATCCAATTGGATCCATGAAAAATTTTTTAAAGTTATTCTTTTAACAATGGGCAATGATAAAACTTGAAAAGGGATCAGCAACAAATTCAACAGTTCCGAAAGGATGCAAATACTGCGCATTGGGAGGAAAGCTTGTTTTATTAGTAACGGGTTTATGTTCATTAAACTGCTTCTATTGCCCGCTAAGTGAAGAAAAGAAAAACAGGGATGTGATATACGCTGATGAAATGCCTGTGAAAAGTGATGATGATATAATTTATGAAGCAAAAGTGATAGATGCCCTTGGTACAGGAATAACAGGTGGGGATCCCATAATAAAAATTGATAGAACAGTTCATTACATAGAACTATTGAAAAACAATTTTGGTGAAAAGCATCATATTCATCTATACACGGCAACAGGGAATAAAAATGCGTACAGGAAATTGAAAGATGCAGGTCTTGATGAAATCAGGATACATGTACCTGAAGAATACTGGGAGAAAATGCCTGGATCAATATACGAAAAAAGGCTAAATGATGCTATTGAATCCGGTCTGCATGTTGGAATTGAAATACCTGTTCTTCCAAAAAAGGAAAATGAAATACTGAAATTGATAAAATTCGCTGATGATATGAATATTGAATTCATAAATCTCAACGAACTTGAATTTTCTGAAACAAACTGGATGAATTTAAGGTTGAGAAATTACAGGGTAAAGTCTGATATTTCAAGTGCTGTATGGGGTAGTGAAACAACAGCATACAGAATAATAGAAAAATCTGATGCAAGAATGATCGTTCATTACTGTTCATCAAGGTTCAAGGATGGTGTGCAGATGAAAAATAGATTAAAAAGAAGGGCAAAGAATGTTGCAAAACCCTATGAAATAATTACCTCTGAAGGCACGCTTTTGAGGGGGGAGATTGTAACAGATAGTGTTGAAGATCTCTTTAATTTACTAATAAAAGAGAAGGGAATAGATAAGGATCTTGTAGAAATAAAAAATAATAAAATATACATAGCTCCATGGATCATTGAGGATCTTGATGATATTGATGGAAAATTGTACATTGTTGAAGAATATCCAACCTGGGATAGGCTTGAGGTGGAGAGAATAGAAATAAAAAACAAATCATTTAAATAGTAAAAAGATATATCTATTTGGATGAGAAGTAAGAAAAATTTCCTCAAATATATGGTTCTTTACGTACTTTCCCAGGGTGACATGAAGGCATATCAGATAAAGAAAAGTATAAGGAAAATGACACTTGATACATATGAACCAAGCACAGGTGCACTTTATCCGGCAATAAGATGGCTAATAAACAACGGTTATGTTGTTAAAAAGGATGGAAATTACAGCATAACAGAACAGGGTAAAAATTTTCTTAAAGAACAGATGATGAAAGTAAAAAATAGAGTTGAAACTGAAGCAAAAAAATTCAGAAATCTAAGTGAAATACTAAAGGAATTGCATGAAATTGTAAAAATAATCAATTCCTTTGATGAGGATTTCCTTGAAAAAAGAAAGGATGAAATTAAAAGTATAATTGAAGAGGCGAAAAACAAACTGAGGAGGTTGTGAAAATGTCAATGATTGAAACAAAGGATCTTGTGAAGATTTACAAGGGAAACATAAAGGCTGTTGACAACGTTAACCTGAAGGTAGAGAAGAGTGAAATATTCGGTTTCCTAGGACCAAACGGAGCCGGTAAAACAACAACAGTTAAAATTTTAACCACGCTTATTAAACCAACATCAGGAAACGCATGGATAAATGGAATGGATGTTTTGAAGGAAAGGGATAAAGTTAGGAAAATTGTTGGATTGGTACCGCAGGATCTTGCAGTTGACGATGATCTCAAGGGCATTGAAAACCTTGAACTCCAGGCAAGTTTCTTCGGTATACCGAAGGATGAGGCAAGGAGAAAAGCTAAGGAATTACTGGAGCTTGTTGATCTTTACGATGCAAAGGACAGGCTTGTTTCAACCTATTCAGGTGGTATGAGGAAAAGGCTTGATTTAATCACAGGTCTTATCCATGATCCTGAGGTGCTTTTCCTCGATGAACCAACCCTTGGCCTGGATGTTCAGACAAGGGCAAGGATGTGGGATTACATAACAAAGCTAAGGAAGGATCTAGGTATAACAATATTTTTAACAACACATTACCTTGATGAGGCTGATAATCTCTGTGATAGAATTTCAATAATAGACCATGGAAAAATTGTTGTAACAGGAACACCATCTGAACTGAAGGCAATGGTTGGTTTTGATATTATAGATCTAACGGTTCAGAATGTTGAAGCTGTAAGGTCAATACTTCAGAATGAAACAATAGATTTTGAAATAATTGGTAACAATACGGTAAGGTTTAAAGTGAAGGAGAGTGAAACATTCATTCCTGAACTGTTCAAAAGGGTATACGAGAACAATGTTAAAATAATAAGGGTTAAGGTTGAAAAACCAAGTTTAGATTCAGTTTTCATTAAATTCACAGGAAAGGAAATGAGGGAGAATGAAAGTGAGGAGGATGTTATGAGGACAATGAGATCCATAAGGAGGGCGAGATAATGGGAGCAAGAATTTCCCTTACAGTCAGGGAATTGAAAAAATGGATAAGGAACCCTGTTCAATTTTTTGTATCTCTTATTCAACCACTTTTCTGGATAATTCTCTTTGGAAGTGCATTCAACATAACACATCTGATACCTTCAAACATACCCGGATCTTCCATTATAGTAAGCAATATGATGAACAGTGTTTTTATGGGTGCAAAGAACTACATTTCTTTCCTTACGCCAGGTATGATGTCTGTAATAATACTTTTTACAGCAATGTTTTCAGGTATTTCCATAATATGGGATAGGAGGTTCGGATTTTTAACAAAGCTAATTGTTGCACCGATACCAAGGGATTCAATAATAATATCAAAGGTATTTTCAAGCATAGTAAAATCTCTTGTTCAGGCATCCATTTTATTTATAATAGCCCTTCTCATACCTGGTGGTCTTTCGGTCGGTTCAGGCTTCAATGTTTATGATTTACTTGGTGTTTATTCTGCCCTTTTCCTGCTTTCCTTTGGGTTTTCAAGCCTTTTTTCACTTATAGTTGTTAGAATAAGGGATTGGCAGACACTTATGGCAATAACAAATCTTCTGAATCTACCATTAACTTTTGCAAGCACAGCACTATTCCCATCATCCATCATGCCTGACTGGTTAAAAACAGTTGCAGAATACAATCCATTGAGCTGGGGTACTGATATTGTTAGAACACTGATACTCAGGGGATCATTAACCGCTTCAGAATTGAGTTCAATAACAAACGATTTTATCTACCTTACAGTGTTCTCAGTGATTATGTTCATACTTGTATTTTTCGTATCAAAATATAGTTTTGAGGAATAAATTTTTTTATTTTTTCTCCTCTTCAGAACTTTTTTCAGGGGCTGACAAAGAAACGTATGATGGGAATTTTTTCATTATTATTATATCACCAACAGCCCTTACCCATCTGTATGGAACAAGAACAGCAACACCATCCTCAACAATTAATGGATTCGTTTTTGAAATATACAATCCATATGTTACCTGCTGATCAATATCAATTGATATATCCTCAACAGTGCCCAGTAAATATCCCTTATCGGTGTAAACTTCAAGACCAATCAACTCTGTTACCTCAGTAAGCATAATACATCACTGTAATGTAATCCCCATTACCATATTTAAACTTTTCATTATAAGTTTAAAACTAAAAATTTTAATATTGAAAAATCTTTCCAGAAGGCTATGGAATATAAATGGACCGTGCTTACAAATACGATGTTCGGAGCAATAATGGCATCATTGAATATGAACATACTTATGATTTCATTACCAACAATATTCAGGGGTCTGGGCATTGATCCCTTTGCTCCAGGGGAATTCACCCTACTTCTCTGGGTTTTAATGGGATACAGCATAGTTCTTGCAACAATACTTGTCACTTTTGGAAGGATATCTGATATCTATGGAAGAACAATAATGTATACCATTGGTTACATAATTTTCACAATTGCCTCAATTCTTTTATCAATAATACCTGACAATTCAGGCAATACAGGTGCATATTTGCTCATAGGTTTTAGGATGGTTCAGGCGGTTGGTGGTGGATTCCTGATGGTAAACAGTGCTGCCCTTCTTACCGATGCATTCCCATACAATGAAAGGGGAAAGGCACTCGGATTGAACCAGATTTCATTTATTGTTGGTTCACTTTTCGGCCTTATTGCGGGAGGTTTGCTTGCTGGTTACAACTGGCATCTTGTTTTTATTGTTAATGTTCCTTTCGCAATTCTCGGAACATTATGGTCCATATTCAAATTGAAGGAAACAAGAAAAAGAATGGAAGTGCCTCTTGATATCTATGGTAATGTAACACTTGCTGTTTCATTAATTCTCATTTCTCTTGGTTTTACCTATGTTCTTGTACCCTATGGAAATTCACAGATGGGATGGGGAAACCCATGGGTGATTGCAAGTTTTATTCTCGGAATATTATTCATGATAATTTTTGTTTATGTTGAAAAGAAGGTAAAGTATCCTCTTTTCAAACTATCTTTATTCAGGAACAGGGCCTTTGCATTCGGAAACATAAGCCTTTTCCTTTCATCCTTAGGAAGAGGGGCTGTTATGTTTCTTGTAATGATCTGGCTGCAGGGTGTTTATTTACCACTTCATGGTTATTCCTACAGTGAAACACCATTCTGGGCAGGCATTTACCTCCTACCCATGATGCTCGGTTTCGTTCTCCTTGGACCAATAAGCGGAATTCTTACGGATAAATATGGGGCAAGGACATTATCAACCATTGGCATGATAATAATGGGTGTTTCCCTTTTCCTCCTTACGCTTTTACCATACAACTTCAATCTTCTTGAATTTGAATTAATAATGTTCATAAATGGTTTGGGAGGGGGACTTTTTGCCTCCCCGAACACAACGGCAATAATGAACGCTTTACCACCTGATGATAGAGGAACTGGAAACGGTATGAGGATGACATTGAACAACATAGGTTCAACAATAAGTATGGCCATATTCTTTTCAATAGCAATAACAATTTTCTCAGAATATTTACCATCATCAATATATAATAATGCTGTTAGCATGGGAATACCTGCATCCCTTGCCCATGCTTTATCTAATGCAATACCACCATCAGGTGCACTTTTCGGAGCTTTTCTGGGTGTGGATCCCATATCTGCATTGCCTCAATCCCTGATTAACACATTACCTGCAAGTATTGTTAAGGCTCTTGAAGATCCAACATTTTTACCAAATGCAATAGGACCATCATTTATGATAGGACTGCAGTATGCATTATATATAGCGGGTGCATTATCGTTTATTGGAGCAATATTCTCGGCCCTTATGGGGAAGAGATATGTGCATGAGGAGCATGCTGAAAATTTAAAGATTGAATCACCTAAAATAAGGGGTGCTGAAAAATGAATGATAGAAGTGATTTAATTGAAAAAATTGCCGAAATAAGAAAATTAACAGGCACAATATACAAAAGGGTGGATATAGAAAGTGGTGATATTTCATTTTCAAGCATAATAGTTTTGCTCAAAATTTTTAAGGAAAAGAAGGACGTAACCATGAGCACAATTTCAGAATTGACAGGTTTTTCAAATGCACTAATCACATTTTCCATAGATGAACTTGAAAAGAAGGGTATTGTTGAAAGAATAAGGGGATTGGACAGGAGGAATGTTTTTGTCAGAATAACTCCCAGGGGAATAGATTTTGCAAATGAATTATCGGAAAAAATACAGGAAACATTCTCAAAAATATTCGGAAACATGAGTGAAGAGGACTACAGGGATCTTTTGAATTCTCTGGAAAAAAGTATAAGCATAATTAAAAAATATCTATAAATAAAAAATAAATTTGTTACTATTTGATTTTCATACCAATTTTCAAAAAATAAACTGAGTAAATGTTCTCTTTACTTAGATCCTGGTTACAAATCTTTGTTCCTGGGGCATTTTTCGTAGGAATAATTGTGTATCTTATCTACTTTATACGAAACAAAGAAAATGAAAAATTGACCAGATCTTTCGGCTATTTCCTTGTTCTTTCGGGAATTTATTTCATTATATATGGCGTATTTTTTTCTCTTTTAACACCGAAACCTGTTGGTACAGGTTACAAAAACACGGCGAGAAAACCTCACTTTTTAAAGCAGGGATAAATCGCCAAAATGTTTATATAGTAATTTTGTATATAACAAATCAGAGCGTTAAGCTCTCTCGTCGGGACACGGCGAGTATAGGGGTGAAATGGTTGTGATAGCCAAGACAACCTATACCCTGAACCTTCGCATTTAAATGCGGAGAGTATGTCAGAGTATTCTCTTCTACGATCCATTAACAATACTTGGATTTCTCGCAGTATTCTCAGGTATTTTTATAATTAAGGAAATTGATACAATTTTCATTGCTATTTTTGCGCTATTTGCAGGAATTTATGCAATAATTTCAGGCGTTTCAGGATATGAGCTTGGCATGACATAGGAACCATTAGCAATGCTGGGACTTTATGCCACAAGCGGCCTTGCCGGAATACTTTTCCTGCCATTGAAATTTTCAAGGAAAATACCTAGAATAATAATTGTTCTGCTTATTGTTGCGGTATTTCTTGCCTTTTTTGGAGGCAGTGCTGTATAAGAGCACCTTCAGGGATTTATGAACATGAGCGGCGCCTAAATTATTATTTTCTTTTTTATATTTTTTGAAATAAATGCTCTCATAAGCGAAGGGTACAATGGATAGAATTCAACAATATCACCAACTTTATAATCAATTTTAGAATCTGTAACATCAACAACGGTATGATCACTGCTTCCACCAAGGATCCTTATATCTTTATCAATGGGTATGATTGATTGAAAATCCATTTCCACTTTACCTATTGCAAGTATTGCCCTCTTCCTTAAACCAAAATCCTCAAATTCAGGAATATTTCCAAATGCATCTCTTCCAATTTTTCCATATGGCCTTGATGGCTTTTCCTTAATTTCAATAATTTCAGCCTTTATTTTAAATGCATCATTCCCCAAATATGGAATTATTCTGTTATTAGTTGTATCCCTTCCAAGAAATATTGCCTCCCCAATCCTCAATTGGTTTATACCCCTTATTTCATTGTTTTCAAATAAATAAAGCGTATCGGTTGCACCCCCGGATATTATTTCAACGCTTATACCATTATCCTCAAGTTCATCTTTTATTTCTAAAAGTTTTTCCATTTTCTCCTTTGTTGGAATAACTCCACCCAAACATCCAAGGTTTGTTCCAATACCAATAATTTCAATATTATCCATTTTTAATATTTCTTTTGAAAATTCAACAACATTCTCTGGCATTATACCTTCCCTGAGATCTCCCATTTCAACCATTAAAAGAACATGAAATTTTTTTCCCTGCCTTTTTGCCTCCTTTGATAACAATTTTGCAACATCAATTTCAGTTAAGACCGCACAATCGGAATATTTTACTGTTTTTACAATTTCAGAAATCTGCGGTGACCTGATCTGCATTATTTTTTTATCAATACCACCCTTCCTTAACCTTATTATGTTATCTATCCTTGATTCACCAAACCACTCTATTCCTTCGTCAACTCCAATCCTTGCTATCCTTGGATCTCCCTGAGTAACCTTTGTAACGAAGAGAAGGTCTGCATTCTTTGACCTTAACAGATCCCTTACTTTTCTAAGATTGTACCTTATTTTTTCAACGTCTATTTCCAGTTCAGGATACATTAATTTAAATTTATGACAATTCCTTTAAAGATTTTTCTATTATTTCAAGGGCAGTGTTCACCTCATCCACACCTACGATTAAGGGTGGCCTGAACCTTATTCCCTTCTCTCCTGTTTTAAGCATCAGAAGACCATTCTTGTAGAGAATGTTGAACAGATCGTCCCTTGTTTTCGTGTCCTTAAGATCGAATGCATCCATGAGACCTCTTCCTCTCACATTGCTAATCTTTCCTGTCCTTTCCTCAATTTCACCAAGACCCTTCAGTAATATTTCACCCATCTTTGCTGCATTATCAACAAGCCTTTCCTCATGCATAATTTCAAGGTACTTTGTTGCCCTTACCATATCAACAAGGTTTCCGCCCCATGTTGAATTTATTCTGCTTGATACCTTGAAAACATTATCCTCTATCTCATCAACCCTCGGTCCAACCATTATACCGCATACCTGCATTTTCTTACCGAATGCAATTATATCGGGCTTTACATCAAAATGCTCATGTGCCCACCATTTTCCTGTTATACCCATACCGCTCTGTACCTCATCAACAATGAACATCATTTCATTCTCCCTTGTTATTTTTTCAACTGCCTTGAAATATTCCTTCCTGAAATGGTTGTCTCCACCCTCTCCCTGTATTGGTTCCATAATGAATGCGGCAATATCATCAGGGTTTTCTTTTATAGCCTTCTCTATTTCATCTATACTCTTCTTCTCAAGTTCCTCTACCTTTCTTAGGTTTTCCTCGTTCAGAGGGAATGTTATTTTCGGGTTTGTTACCCTTGGCCAGTTGAATTTTGGAAAATACTGTGTCTTCCTTGGATCGAACGTGTTTGTTAATGATAATGTGTAACCGGATCTGCCATGGAATGCTTCCCTTAGATGAATTACCTTATACCCTTTCTCCTCCTTATAACCCTTCCTGAAATTTTTCTTTACCTTCCAGTCGAATGCTGTCTTTAGTGCATTTTCAACAGCTAGAGCACCACCTTCAATGAAGAAAAAGTATTTCATGTATGGTGGTGTTGCTATTCTTGAAAGTGTATCAACAAATTCAGCCATTTCCACTGTATAAACATCACTGTTTGTTGGTTTATTCAATGCTGCCCTCTGAAGTTTTTTCAAAAACTCAGGATCGAACATCTTTGGATGGTTCAATCCAACAGCAGATGTGGCAAAAAATCCAAAGAAATCAAGGAATTTCCTGTCAAATCGAGAATCGTATATCCATGCTCCCTTGCTCCTCTCTAAATCAAGAACAAGATCGAATCCATCTGTAAGGATCCTTTTACCTAAAACCTCATGAACATTCTTTGGTGTTATCATATTATCCTGTAATAGGAAAGGGAATATATACTTTGTTAAGGTATGGAAAATTCAAGCCCTGAATGAAGTTTAGTCACATCAAGCTTCTGTGAAAATATGCACAATGCATTATCACCCGTACAGTGACCTATAAACAGCTTTATACCCTTTAAATTTTCCATTGTGTATTTTATTCTATCCATACTTGCATTGATTAAATGCAAACCACCAAGTATGTATCCAGCTTTTTTGCCCAACAATTCTTCACCTTTATTTTTAATGTTCACAATTCCAGCATGGGAACAGCCCGAAACAATGAAAATTGATTCACCAAGATCAATGTAAATTGAAGAATCATCCATCATTTCATCCTTTACAATTTTACCATCAAAATTTGTAAAGAAATTTTCAACCTTTTCATATTCATTTTTTCTTTCTACCTCACCGGAAAACCATACACCGGGAAAAATTTCGTATGGACCCCTTGAAAAAATAAACTTAACATTTTCCTTAAGCCAGTTTTTCTGGTATTTTGGTATGGATATGTCCCTGAATGGTATATAAAAAATCTCCCTGAAAATATCAGGATTTGCAAAGACAGGTATATCATTCCTTAATGCATTATTGAAAAATAGATCGTAAAGGCCACCAAGATGATCGTAATGACCATGTGAAATCACAACAGCATCAACCTTTTTCAAATCAACCTTTGAGATTTCAGCATTTTTAATAATCGGTTCACCTGATGATCCCGTATCAAACAAAAGAATCTTTTTTGAATTTTCATATTCTATTTCAATATAATATGATACACCATGCTGTGAAAGGTGTAGTGTTCTGAAGCTTGCATTATCATCCATCAAAACAGTCACATTTACTTTCTTTATCATGATTAAAAGATAGGAAAACCTGTTTAATAAAAATTTGCAAAATTTCAAATAATGCATGACAATTATTTTTCCAATGATAATTGGAACGAGAGGTAGTAAGCTATCCCTTGCCCAGACAAAAATAGTTGAAGGTTTAATCAATAAAATGGGTATTGGAACAGAAATAAGAATAGTTAAGACGCAGGGAGATAAAACAAGAATACCATTATGGAAAAGTAAAGGAACAGGATTATTTTCATCAGATATAAACAACCTTGTTTTGAATGGAGAAATTGACATAGCTGTTCACAGCATGAAGGATTTGCCTGTTAATTTGCCTGAGGATCTTGAAATATCCGCAATAATTGAAAGAGGCAATGTTGAAGATGTTCTTATTTCAGATCATGATCTATTCGATCTTCCATACAAGGCAAAAATAGGTACATCAAGCATGAGAAGAATAGCATTTTTGAAATTTTTAAGGGAGGATATTGAAATCGTTAACATTAGAGGAAACGTTGATACAAGGATAAGAAAGATGGATGAACTTGGTTTAGATGGAATAATTGTTGCAAGGGCAGGGATTGAAAGATTGAACATAAGGAAAAAATTTTTTGTTCTTCCAAAGGATCTTTTTGTTCCTCAGGCAAACCAGGGTGCAATAGCGGTTGTATCAAGAAAGGATTCAAAATACAGGGAATTTTTGAAAAAGATTGATGATAAAAAGACTAGAATTGAATGTGAGGTTGAGAGGGAAATATTGAGGATCCTTAACGCAGGATGCCATACGGCAATAGGAATTTATGCATGGATGAATGGGGATACAATAAATTTACATGTTGCAAGGATTTCCGATGATTTTAAGATTAGGAAGGATCTATGGCTAAAATCGAAGGAAAAGGAAAAAATTTATGAGGAATTTAAGAGGTTATGGTTCAAATGAAGGGAAAGGTATATTTAATTGGTGCTGGACCTGGCAACCCGGGTCTTTTGACAGTTGAAGCATTAAGGATAATTAAGAATGTGGATATCGTTCTATACGATGCACTTGTAAGTAAATCAATTTTAAAACTTATACCAAAGAATGTGAAAAAGATCTCTGTTGGAAAGAAAAAGGGCGAGGATAGTGATGAGCAACAGAACAGAATAAATTCACTCCTTTACAAATATTCAAGTATGGGAATGAAGGTTGCGAGGCTCAAGGGCGGTGATCCCTTCCTTTTTGGAAGGGGCGGTGAGGAACTTGTTTTTCTAAAAAAGAATAAAATTCCAGTAAAAGTTATTCCGGGAATTACATCAGCCATAGGTGTTCCCACATATGCAGGTCTTCCATTAACGCACAGGGATTATTCATCCGGTGTTTTGATCATTCCAGGGCATTTAAAGCAGGGTAACATTGTGGACTGGGAAAATGTTTCAAAGTTCAATGGAACGATTGTTATCCTCATGGGTGCAAGTACATTGAAAAATATTGTTGATGAACTTATAAAAAATGGTAAGGATATAGAAACACCTGTTTGCATAATAATGAATGGAACATTGAAGAATCAGAAGATTGTGAAGGGTAAACTTGGAAACATTGTTGAAATTGCAAAAAAGGAAGGAATCAAGGCACCAACAGTAACAGTTATAGGTAAGATTGTAGATCTCTTATGAAAATAGCAACCTTCAGACCGGAGGAAAAATTCGAAAAATTTTTTCATAAAAACATGGAGATCATTAATTTGCCTTTAACGGGAATAAGAAAAAGAAATGTCAATTTAAAAGAAATTATAAAAAATTATGAAAAAATTGATTATGTTGTTTTCACAAGCACGCTTGGTGTAATTTTTTTCAAGGAAAATCTTGGGGAATATTACAATGGATTCATGAAAAGTGTTAAGGAAATAGTTGCGATCGGTGAAAAAACAAAAAATGAAATTGGTGATTTTAATGTAAAAGTTCCGGAAAATGAATCAACAGATGGTATTGTTGATTTTTTTAAAGATAAAACAGGTACTGTACTTGTTGTAAGGAGTGCACAGGGAAACGAAAATCTATTGAAAAATTTGAAGGATAATATGAATGTGATTAATGTTGAAATCTATGAATCTTACACGCTAACAAAAAATGAAAGGCATGAAGAATTTTTGAATATGCTAAGGAAAAATGAAATTTATGGTATGGTATTCTCATCAAGGATGATCGTAAGATCCTTTTTCAAAATTTTCTACGGAATGGATAAAAATATTTTTGATTATTTAAAAAATGTGAAAATAGTGTCAATAGGGGAGGAAACATCAAAGGAACTGAGAAATTTTGGTGTTGTAAAATTTTACCAGCTGAAAAAACCGAGCATGGAGGAGGCCCTGAATTTTTTTGTTGATCTTCTGGCAAATATTAAATAATTGTTCATATTTAGGATTTTGATCAAAATGACATTCGCAGAGGCTGTTAAAAGGAAACTTGACAAAAAAATTTGTATGAAATGTTACGCAAAGAATCCACCGAATGCTACGAGATGCAGGAGATGCGGTTACACTGGTTTGAGACCAAAGAGAAAGGAAAGGAAGGGAACATAATTATTTTATTAAAAAATTCAAAATTTTTTCAAGCGCATTTTTCATTTCTTCAAATTTTATATATGGTAAATTATTCTTTTCTGATGCAAGGTATTCATCGGCTGGAAGATGAATGAAACCATACTTTGTTTTCAAATTTTTCTTTTTAATATTGTAAAGGAATGAATACATCACAGTATTGCAAACATAAGTACCTGCCGAGTTTGAAACATATGCAGGAATATTATTTCTCCTCAATTCATTAACAATATCCTTCACAGGTAAATTTGAAAAATAACCATCATATCCATCATCATATATTTTCAAATTATCGGGTTTGAAATGATCATTATCCTCCGATTCCGAATCCATTACGTTTATGGCAATTCTTTCAATTGAGATTGTATTCCTTCCACTGGCAAGTCCAAAACTTAAAGCTATTTCAGGTTCATATTTTTCAAGAATTTTCTCTATCATTTCTTTTGATCTTAAAAAAGAAACCGGTAGAATTTCAATTTTTATCTCTTGTCCTTTAAAATTTCTATTTTCATATAGTTTTACGAGTTCCTCTGAAGGATTTCTGTTAAAATTTCCAAATCTTTCAAAACCTGTAAGAAGGATCACATTTCCACCCTTTCAAGCTGATTCAATACATAATTCCTTATTTCCTTTGGATCAGGTAATTCTTTAACAATCTCCCCATTCTTCATAACATAATCCATGATTTTAACCATTTTTCCACCACATTTATCGCAAACAGGTGCATCCTGACCAGATGGAATAACCTTATATTCCAAACAATTCTCGCATCTGTAAACATCCTTTTTACCTGAAAACTTACCCTTCTTTGCCATTGGCTTTCCATCAATTTCAACAATGTCCATTGCATAATCTATTGTTGAGGCGCTTGATATTGTTGTACCAACACCAAATGAATCAGCGCCTGCTTCAATCAATTCCTTAACATTTTCTTCCTTTATTCCACCAGATACAACAATTGAAACATTCTTATAACCTCTGAGATCCAGTTCCCACCTCACCTCCCTAATTATATGGGCAAAATCCCCTCTCCTTGATGATGGTGTGTCAAGTCTAACACCATTCAAATCCTTTATAATTTCAGCAGCCCTCACAGATGAAAATTTCTCATCACCAAACGTATCAACAAGAGCAATTCTGGGCACATTTGGATCCACGTCCTCATCAAACTTTTTCCAGGCAAGATCCTCACCAAGAATAAGGATTAATGCATGGGGCATTGTTCCTCTAGGTTCCAGACCAAGATTCTCTGCACCAATTATGCTTGAAACATAATCGCATCCGCCAATGTATGAATATCTATCTATCATTGGTGCAAGCGCTGGATGCATCCTCCTCACACCAAATGAAAAAAGAGTTTTATTTCCTATCAATTTCTTGAACCTTGCAGCCTTTGTTGAAATACCCGATGCCTGGCATATTAAACCGAGCATGGGTGTTTCATAAATTGCAAAGTTAACATAATCACCCTCAATGCTTAAAACCGGTACAGGAATTCCTTTCTGATCCCTTGACCTGAATATTGTTCCTTCAGGAATGGATCTGATATCAACATTTTTACCTTTGAAAAGATAGAGAACCTCCTCCAGACCCGTGAAAACGATCCATGGATACTGTTTATCCTGTGTTGTAACTTCTGCAACAACATTTCTGTGAACATTTTCATTTTTTAATATTTCAATTGTTCTGATGAAATAAACATCGGTTGTTTTACCATTTTTTATATCCTCTTCGTTGGCATAATAGAATTTCATTTTATTTCACCCAGTTCCTTCATTTTTATTATTTTTGTTCCGTATATGTTTTTCATGTATTTTAATCCAAACTCCTTGTTCCTTTCATTTAAGCTCTCCGTGCAATCCTCAATCACATATGTTTCATATCCTAAAAAGAATGCATGGGCTACTGAATGCAAAACACATATATCAGTGCTCACACCCGTAAAAAACAATCTTTTTACATTATTTTCCTGTAGAATTTTATGGAGATCGGTGTTAAAGAATGAATCATAGGTGTTTTTCTTAATAACAATATCATTTTCCCTTTTATCAAGTTCTAAAACGATTTCCGATGCAAATGATCCTTCCATTGCATGCGGACCCCATACTGATAGTTCTGGATCATTCTCCTTATGTGAATCCTTTGTAAAAACAATAAGGAAATTCTTTTCCCTTGAAATTTTTATTACCTCATTTATTTTTTCAACAATCGATTTTGCCCTCTTTGACCCGAACTTACCGTCAACAAACTCATGGATCATGTCAACGATAATCAAAGCATCCATATGAAATAATAATATTACAATAAATTTAACCTTATCGTTTTTTGAAAATTATTTAAAATTACCAATGGTAATATTAATATACCTATGGTAAAAGTTAATAATCTTTTATGCAATACAGGGATTATGAAAATGGTAAATTTTGATGGGAAATTTTCGGAAATTTCATTATCATTGAAAGGCTCTGCAATAAGGGATCTTTTAAAGTTCGCTGATAAACCCGGAGTGATTGCATTTGGTGGTGGTTTTCCCAATCCGCTTGCCTTTCCCGTGAATGAAATAAAGGAAATAATCGATGATTTATTATTGTCTGAGGATGGATGGAAACCACTGCAGTATGGAACAACTGAAGGGCTTAATGAACTCAGGGACATGCTTGCCAAAAGGGTATACGATAAATACGGTATAAAGGCGAGCAGGGAAAATATTGTAACATTGAATGGAAGTCAATCAGGTCTTTACATGGTTTCAAAAACTTTTCTTAACAAGGGTGATGCTGTTGTAAGCGAGGCTCCAACCTATGCCGGTGCAATAACAGCATTTAATGCACAGTTACCAACATGGATTGCAATAGATATAGAGGATGATGGCCCGGACATGGATCTTATGGAAAAAAGGATTAAGGAATCCATAAACAATGGAAAAAGACCAAAGTTTGCCTATGTTGTACCAACATTCCAGAACCCTGCAGGAATAACATGGTCAATGGAAAAGAGAAAACACCTGCTTGAACTTGCAAGCGAGTACGATTTCCTTATATTCGAGGATGATCCATACAGTGAAATACGTTTTGATGGGAAGGAATTAAAACCGATTAAATCCATGGATACGGAGGATAGGGTAATTTACATGGGTACATTCTCAAAGGTTCTTGCACCTGGTATAAGGCTTGGTTTTATTGTTGCACATGAAGAGATAAAGAAAAGGATCGTTTTACTTAAACAGGCTGTGGATCTTGCAACAAACACACTATCACAGTATCTGGCTCTGGAATACCTAAAGAGAGGATTGATAGATAAACAGGTACCAAAGATTGTTGAAATATATAGAAAAAAGAGAAACATAATGCTTGAATCCCTTGAAAACTATATGCCTGAAGGAACAAAGTGGACAAGGCCAGAAGGTGGTATGTTTCTATGGGTGACTATGGATAAAAGAATTGATACGACAAAGATGCTTGAGGATGCATTAAAAGAAAATGTTGCATACGTTGTTGGAACAGGTTTCTACCCTGATGGAAGAGGAAAAAATTCAATGAGATTGAACTTCACATATCCATCGGATGAGGAAATTGTGGAAGGAATAAAAAGGCTGGGAAAGGTTGCAAAGAGCTACCTTTCCTGATTTTCAACTATTTTTTCAAGAAGTTTAATTGTATTTTTCAGATCATCTATACTCACAATTTCAACAGTAGTGTGTGTATATCTTATAGGGAAGCAGATTGCCAGTGAAGGTATTCCAAGCTCAAATGTTCCTGCCGCATCCGTGCTACCTCCCGTAACAAGTTCCTGTATACCTATTTCTTCTTTCTTTGCAATTTCCTTCACTTTTTTCCTCAAAGAATTTGAATTAATTCCCCTTGCATCAATGAACCTTATAACAGGTCCATGAGTTAAGCTTGCAGGGCTCAATGATCTATCAACGTTAGGGTGATCTGCTGCGGTAACACTGTCTATTGCGTAAAGTTCATCAATGTCCCTGAGATCTATTGCCTTGGCACCCCTCAATCCTGTTTCCTCCTGGAGTGTAAAGATAAAAGTAATCTTCACTTTTAAATCCTTTTTGTAAAGATCATCTATCATTGATAAAAGTATTGCAACACCTCCCCTATCATCAAGACCCCTGGAAACAACGAACTTTTCATTGAGAATGTAGAAATGTTTTATCCACCTTACTGGATCTAGGACATTTATACCCATTTTCAGAACTTCATCCTTTGAGGATGCACCAACATCAAGGTAAAGCTCATCCATGGGCACAACCTTATTCATCTCATCCTCCTTTGAAATATGTGGAGGTTTGAGACCAATAACACCGATATACCTTTTCCCATTGGATGCAAAAACCTCAAAGTACTGACCATAAAGATTCCTTACATCAACACCACCAAGCTTTTTTACCTTAAGAAAACCATGATCATCGATATAAGAAACAACAAGACCTATTTCATCCATATGTGCCATGAATGCTATGTGCCTGTTCCCCTTACCGATTGTTAGATAAACGTTCCCAATTTTATCAACCCTCGGTTCTCCATATTTCTTTAAATAATTCAATATTTTATTTCTTATTTCATCCTCGTATCCGCTTATTCCTGGTGTCATTATCAGATCCTCTAGCAGATTTACCAGATCCATATTTATCACCATTTTTATTATATTCTCTTTAAAAATAAACTTTTCCTAAAAATTTTTTTACCCATTATCATGTGTGATCTGGTTATGTGGATAGGTGTTGACGATACGGATTCTTCAAAGGGAATGTGCACAACGTACCTTGCACTGGAATTAATAGATACCATTGGTCTGGATCTTATTGCCTATCCAAGATTGGTCAGGTTGAACCCTAACATACCATGGAAAACAAGGGGAAATGCAGCCATAGCCTTGAAATTTGGAAAGGGATATGGTGAAAAAATAAAGATTGGAGAATTCAGGGGTAAGGATATTTTCATGTTCAAAAATGGAAGGGATTATGGTAACGAACATGATGTTTTTGAAAAGGTAAAAAAAATAGTGGAAAAATTTTCCGTCATGGATGAGGAAAAAACGTCCCCGGGTATTGTTGTTACAAGAAAAAAGTTGCCGGAAAAACTTTACTGGAAGGGTGTGAGATCCGTTCTTGCTCTTGATTACGTTGAAAATTTTTTGAAAGATTCAGTTTATTTTGGTTATAAAACAAGGAGGGGAATAATTGGTGCCGCATGCGCAATAGCATGGAAACCAAAATTCAGAACGTACGAACTTTTAGCATACCTTGATACAAATAGATGGACCATGGAAAGATTTGTAGATAAAGATTCTGTGATAGAGATGGATAAAAAAATAAAAACAACATTTGAGAACTATGATTACATAAATGACCACGTGGCAATAAAGCCAGAAACAAAAACACCTGTTCTGTTCGGCATAAGGGGAACGGATCCAGAGGATCTTGAAATTGCAAGGAAAATTGTAAAAAGTGATCCATACGTAGGTTACCTTATATTTGAAACAAACCAGGGAAGCGATGACCATCTTGTCAGAAAGAAAATTTCCCAAATAAATCCCTACGATTCTGTAATAATAAAAGGAAAAGTCTGCGAAAATCCAAGAATCATACAGGGAGGACATGTTATATTCAGATTATGTGATGAAAGTGGAAGTATTGATTGTGCTGCATATGAGAATACAAAGGAATTCAGGGATATAATAAAAAAGTTGAGGAATGGTGATCTTGTGGAAGTTTATGGGAGCATAAAGAAATACCCTGGAACAATAAACATTGAAAAGATCAAAATTTTAAAGTTAAGGGAAATAAGGGAAAAGATCATACCCATATGTCCTAACTGTGGTATAAAAATGGAGAGTGCGGGGAAGAACAAGGGTTACAGGTGCAGAAAATGCGGTTATAAAACGAATAAAGTGCATTACAAAATTCTTGATAGGGGCATATTAGAGGGATTCTATGAGGTGCCCATAATTGCAAGAAGACACCTTTCAAAGCCCCTGATTTTCTTCAACAACAGGTAAAATATAGGAAATCCTGTTTGATCCATTCCTTAGAATTTTAGTTTTTATTCCATAAACATTCTCTATTGTTTTCTCATCTATAACATCATCCGGTTTTCCCTTTGAATAAATCTTACCTTCTGAAAGAACTATTACCTCATCACTGTACCTAATTGATAAATTTACATCATGCATTGTTATGATTATTGTTCTTTCCTCCTTCACCATTTTCTTTATTAATTCAAGCATGTTCAGCTGGTATTTTATATCAAGGTTTGATGTTGGTTCATCCATAAGTATTATCTGTGCATCCTGTGCAAGTGCCATGGCTATGATTGTTCTCTGCCTTTCACCGCCTGATATTTCCCTGATGGATTTCATTTTAAGATCATCAAGACCTGTTACTTTAAGTGCCCATTCAATTTTTTCATAATCCTCATCATCTAGTGTTTCAAGGAGAGCTTTGTGAGGGAATCTGCCCATGCTCACAATATCAAAAACAGTGAAATCAAAACCCGGCTCGAAGTTCTGAGGGACATATGCTATCAATTTTGCCATTTCCCTTCTCTGCATTTTCAAAACATTTTTTCCGTTAACAATTACCTCACCCATATCTGGTCTTAAAATTCCAGCAATTACCTTTAAAAGGGTTGTCTTACCGGATCCATTTGGACCTAGAATTGATAGAATTTTTCCATTTTCAACATTAAAATCAATATTTTTAAGGATTTTTTTACCGTTGTATGAAAAATTGATATTTTTTATTTGGATCATAGATTCACCTCCAGTACCTCTTTTCCCTTATGATAAGGAATATGAAAATTGGTATTCCAACAATTGATGTTATTATGCCAACAGGAAGTTCCTCTATTATATCGATGGATCTTGCAATTGTATCGGCTATAACAAGGTACGCTCCACCGAGAAATATTGACAGTAAAATAAGATCCCTGTTTTTTGGACCTATAATCAATCTAATCATATGTGGAATTATAAGACCAACAAAACCAATTATGCCGGAAAATGATACGGATATTCCCGTTATCAGGGATGTTAAAACAATGAATGTTATTCTCCTTTTTTTCACATCTATGCCCAGAGAATAAGCATGATCATCACCAATCATCATGGCATCAAGATCCCTTGAAAGTATTACAATAACAATTAAAACAGGTATTATAACAATGTAAGAGAGAGAAACTTCATTCCATGATGCACCGCTGAAACTTCCCATGAGCCAGTAAAAAACAGTCTGTAGATCCTGTCCACCAAAGTACATTGTAATTGCAAGTAAAGCGCTCAGGAAAAGTGATAATCCAAGGCCAACGAGGAGAATATTTTCAGCCCTCAGATCTCCCGATAAACTTGCAATTAAAAATACAAGAAGCATGGTTAAAATTGCTCCTATAAAAGCGAACAGAGAAATAAAATAAAAGTTAATTGCAACAAAAGAAAAAACTATCGCAATCGCTGCGCCCAACCCTGCACCTGAAGCTATACCTGTAACATAAGGATCCGCAAGAGGGTTCCTGAAAACACCCTGCATTATTGCTCCAGAAACGGATAAAGCTGCACCAACAATAAATGCAAGCAATATTCTTGGCAATCTTATGTAAATTATTATTTTTGAATAAACAGATGCATTAGGATTGAGAAATGAACTAAAAATATCATAAAGGGGAATATTCACTGGACCAAAGGCAAGTGATAAAATTACAGCTAACAAAGATAGAAAAATTACCAGCGCAAAGTATAACCTGTTCTTCATCCAAAAAAGTTTAAATAAATCAAGTATATTTACTTTTTGTCAAATAAACTTGAAAGGTGATAAAATGAAGAGTGTATGGATATGGACCGTTGTTGTAATACTAGTGATTGCATCGTTCAGCGGTGGATACATCATCAGTTACTATGGAAAACAGGGAAGTTCACAGGTACAGCAAAGCAATGTAACAAAGTATGTTACTGTTATTGATGATGAAAACAACATTGTATATGTCAAACAGCCCGTTAATAGAATTGTTTCTCTTGCACCCTCATGCACTGAACTTGCATTTGCACTTGGATTGGGTAACAAAGTTGTTGGTGATACAATATACGATACATTTCCTCCTGCTGCACAGAACATAACAAAGATAGGAGGTGTTACAAACGTTTCTGTTGAAAAGGTTGTGGCATTGAAACCAGATCTTGTCCTTGCGTACGATAACTTTGCACCTCAGGCAGTACAGCAATTAAAAAGCTTAGGAATACCTGTCATAATTTTCAATCCTCCAACAATGCTTTCAATCGAGCATGATCTCATGATCCTCGGTCTTGCAACAAACACAACATCAAATGCAACAAAAGTAATAAATTTGATTACAAAAACTTTAAACAGCATTGAAAATGTTACATATAACATACAGAATAGAACAACAGTTTTTTATCTGGGATGGTACAACCCCATTTGGACAGCTGGACAGGGTACATTCATAAATGATCTTATAACGCTTGCTGGAGGAATAAACGTTGCCTCAAGTGGTTATTCATGGTATACAATTAGTAAGGAAACTCTCGTCCAGGAAAATCCACAGTACATACTTGTATCACAGAACCAGGCATATTTTATAAGCGCAATTGAAAACGATTCAACACTTTCAAACATAACAGCAATAAAGGATAAAAATTTCATAGTTCTTCCTGATATGTATATAGAGGAACCGGGACCTCAGATGTTTGTTGGTCTCGTTTTGCTTTTCCAGAAACTTTATCCACAGTACGCATCCAGCATTACTCCTTTAACATTGAATGAAATTTTCCCGGGAACGTAGAATGACACATGTTTATCATATAACCGCATTTCCTGACAAATCCTCTTATTTATTTTTTTATGGATGCAATTGGGATTGTGATTTCTGCATATTGAAAAAGAATAAATATGATATACATCTCGAAAGTTATAAAGATAAGGAAATAAAATTTCTCTCTGTAAATGAAGTTTTGGATATTTTAAAGAAAAATGGTTTAGTGGAGGTTTTTCTTGGAGGAGGGGAACCAACAATAGATCCTGATCTCGAAAATCTAATGGTAAAAATGAAGGAAAATGGAATTAGAATAAATGTCTTAACAAATGGAGAACTTTTAACAAAAAACATTGTGGATCTTGCCGATTCCATTGCATTTTCCATAAAGACAATTGATGATGAAAAGCATATGAGAATTGTGCACAGATCAAATAAAAAATCCATTGAAAATTTAAAAAAACTTTACAACCAAAAGTTTAGATTTGAAACCGTTTTAATAAAAAATTTGCTTGACTGTGATAATGTTTTCCAAATTGTTAATTTTCTAAAAGAATTCCCTGGTAAAATTTTCATTAGGATTGATCCCGTTATACCAATAAACGATAATTTTGTTAGACCGGATGATGAATATGTTGATGATTGTATAAAGAAAATTAATGATGGAAAAGTTTATGCCTATAGAATAATGAAAAAGGAAAAGAGTGCAAGGATGCTGTATCCATGATTGTTATTTTAATTCTAGCCCTAATAGTCGATTTTATTGGTGAATATCCAGGTATTATTCATCCAGTTGTATGGGTAGGTAAAATAATTGAATTCTTTGATAAAAGGAGAAAGAAAAGGTCAAAGTATGTGGAATTTTTTGAGGGAATGATGCTTGAAATTTTTACAATTATTTTCTTTGTTCTTCTCCTCTATTTCATTTTTTGTTATTTTAAAAATTCAATCGCAGGTATAATTTTACAGGTATTCTTTCTTAAAGCATCATTTTCAATTTTCTCTTTAATAAGGCATGTGAAAAGGTGCGCAGTTGATGATACGGAAAAATTGAGGAAAAATGTTTCAATGATTGTCAGCAGGGATGTAAGCAATCTGGATAAGGAGCATTTGTATTCTGCCGCAATAGAAAGCGGTGCAGAAAACATTGTTGATTCAATTGTCTCACCCCTTTTCTACTTTATTTTCTTTGGAACAATAGGGGCTTTTGTTTACAGAATAATAAACACTTTTGATTCAATGATTGGTTACAGAAATGAAAAATACGAATATTTCGGAAAATTTGCAGCAAGGCTTGATGATATTGTAAACTTCATACCTGCAAGAATTACAGGCTTCATATTCTTGTTATTAAAACCAAAAAATGTCATGGAAAAATTAAAAAAGTACAGAAAATTGAAAATAAATGGCATGTACACAATGGCATCCTTGGCTGGTGTATTGAACGTTACACTTGAAAAGATAAACTATTACAGGATTGATGGAAAAAATTATCCAACAAAGGATGATGTTTTAAGATCGATAAGGTATATTGGAATTGTTACAACAATATGGTTGATTATTGTGATAGGGGTGCTCTTATATGGTCTACCATGGTGGTGCAAGGGAATATGAAAAAAATATGATGGATTTTTCTTTCTCAGCAAATCCTTACAGACCACCGTTTCTTAAGGATGCAATAAGTGATTCAGATTTTTTCTCATATCCATACTGCGATTCACTTGAAAATAAAATAAAGGAAAGATTGAAAATGGATGGAAGCGTTGTTGTCGGAGCGGGAATAACAGAATTGCTTTACATGGTTGGATTTGCATTCAAAAATAAAAGGGCAATAATTCCAAAGTATACCTATGGAGAATATGAAAGAATCGCTGATCTATTTTCAATGAAGAAAATCTTTGTTAACAAAATAGATCCTGAAGTAAAGGATCTTGTAAAAGAGGGGGATGTTCTTTTCTTCTGCAACCCGAACAATCCCACAGGTAAGTATATGGATACAAAAGATCTTTTTGATGTTACTGAAAGTAAAGGAATAACGGTTATACTTGATGAATCTTTCATAGATTTTTCTGATAGAAAACCAAATTATTACAATGATAACGTTATTGTTCTAAGAAGTTTTACAAAACCATTCGGTGTTCCTGGAATAAGGGTTGGGTATGCATTTGGAAAGGATGAAATCATAGAAAGAATGAAAATTTTCAGATCCCCATGGTCTTTGGGATCTTTAGGATGTTCCTTTGCCCATTATGCTCTAAATAATTTTGATTTTCTGAATGAAAGTG
>JAVRLK010000008.1:24018-28508 GCA_031961545.1 Thermoplasmatota archaeon
GCTCTATGCAGAATTTACAGGGATATGGGTATAGATGTTGTTCCTTTCAAGGCACAGAACATGTCCCTGAATTCTGGTGTTGGTCTTGGCGGAGAAATGGCATATGCGCAGATCATTCAAGCGAAAGCATGCAAAATTGAACCCAGTGTTGAAATGAACCCTGTTCTTTTAAAGCCTGAAAAAGATAGAACGCATGTTATTTTACTCGGAAAACATATAGGTACAATGGATTCAATGCATTACATGTTTTCCCAAAAATTTGACCTTTTTGAAAAAATAATTTCATCTTTTAAAAAATTGAATGCCCATGATTTAATTATAGTTGAAGGGGCAGGATCACCTGCGGAAATAAACATAAAAAATGATATAGCAAACTACAAACTTGCTAAAAGAGTAAAATCAAAGAATATTATTGTCAGCGATATAGATAGGGGAGGATCTTTTGCATCCATAGTTGGAACGCTTGAAATACTTGGAAGAAAAAGTATTGATGGTTACATTCTGAATAAATTCAGGGGAAGGGAGGATCTTTTATATCCAGCCTACGAAATAATGGAAAAAAAGTATGGATTGAAACACTATGGAACAATTCCATACATGGATATTAGAATTCCGCAGGAGGATTCACTATGGTCCTGGAAGGAGAAAAATGGAAAGATCATGGTTTCAGTTATAAAATTACCACACATTGCAAACGTTACTGATTTCAACATTTTCTATTTCATTGACAATGTTGGTATAAAATATGCTGAAAAGCCGGAAGATATTGAAAAAAGTGATATTGTAATAATTCCGGGATCAAAATTAACAGTTCATGATCTAAAATTCTTAAAAAGAGAGGGTTTTGATGAAAAAATAAGGGAAAAGAGCAGGGATTCAATAATAATAGGTATATGTGGCGGGTACCAGATGCTTGGAAAATACATAATAGATAATGTGGAAAGCAGGGCAGGAAAAGTTGAAGGGTTGAATCTCCTTGATGCTAAAACTGAATTTTTGAATAAGAAAAAGGTAAGCACTTTAAATGGACAAATAATTTCAGGCCCTTTAAAGGGTGAACCAATTAATGGTTATGAAATACATATGGGAATAACAGAATCAAAAACACCATTTTCAATAATAAATAAAGAGAATGGAGTGGAAACATTCAGATACGATGGATCCATAAAAGACAATGTTTTTGGAACATATTTCCATGATCTATTCAGCAATGTTTCATTCACACAAAAACTTCTGAAAATTGCATCCTCGAACAAAGATGTTGATATAAAGGTTGAATACGATATTGATAAAGAAATAGATGAACTTGCTAAAAATTTCAGAAAATACATTAAATATGAAGAAATGCTTGAATTTTTAAAGTAAATTTGATTTTTTTCAAGTAAATTTTAAATATAAGAAAATTTTACCTTAATTCATGATCTCAGCAATTGAAAAAAAGGAAAATGTCTATTTTTCAATAATAGAGGAATATTTGAAAAAGGAGGATATCTCAAGGCACAATGCAAACCTGATATATTCTCTACCATCCCTGGCCGGTATACTCTCAGGATATATTCAGAAAGAATACTATCTTAACAATATTCTTTCAAAGGAGGAGAGATTGCTTCATGAGGAGGGATGGTGGTACCATCACCAGATGAGCCAACTAAGTCCATACTGTGGTGGATTTTCAGCTCTGGATATAATGAAACATGGCTTACAATCAATGAACAGATTTTCAGTGAAATCCAGTCCTCCAAGGCATCTCAGAACATTCCTGGATCAAAGTGCAAACTTTATTCTAAAAATAAGCCAGGAGGTTTCTGGTGCTGTTGCACTGAACGATCTAACAACGGTGGCCGCAGCCTATGTTTGGTTTGAAAGGGAAAAACTTGGTAAAAACATAAGTTATGAGGATATAAAAAATGCTTTCCAATCATTCGTTTACAATGTAAATCTTGATTTCAGAAGCGGAAATTCACCATTCACGAACGTTACAATAACAATTGGTGGACCATCACCTGCACTTGTTGAAGAACCAATAACGATAGGACAGGGTAATTTTAACCTTAGAACAAAAACATTCGGGGAATTGCAACCTGAAATCTATGATGAAGTGAATGAAGCTTTCATTGAAGTTTTATCGGAAGGTGATTCTGAAGGTAAGCCATGGACATTCCCACTTATAACCTTGTACATTACCGATGATTTTGACTGGAATTCAAGGGTTTTTTCAAAGATTCTTGAAAAAATGGATAACTTTGGTGGCCTTTATTTTGAAAATTACATTACAAATCCTTTCATTTCACAGTACTGGAAAAGTATCATCGATTTCCTTGAAGTAAGGGATCCAAAACTTCAGAGATCTTTCTGCTGTAGATTCCAGGTAGATTTAAAGGAGATTGAAAATGTACAGCATACGGGATCCATTTTCGGTAATGCATCCGGCGTAGGTTCAATTGGTGTAATTTCCCTTAACTTTAACAGACTTGGATATATTCACAGGGGTGACATAAATTCCTTACTTGAACACATTGACATACTCCTTGAATATGCCAGGGATGCCCTTAACAAAAAGAGGGATTTTATAATGAATCACGAGGATCTTTATCCCACATTTTTCTATTACGTTGATAAATCACTAAACACATACTTCAACACCATTTCCCTGGGAGGCGGGCATGAAGGACTCATTAACTTTGGAATAAAGGAAGGAATTATGTGTGATGAGGGAATAAAAATTGCAAAAAAGGTATCAAAACATATACTTGAAAAATTAAAGGAATTTCAGAGAGAAGATAGAATACCATGGAACTTTGAATATGCTCCCCAGGAAAATGCTTCAGGTTACCTAGCAAGGAAGGATATAGAATTTGTTGAGAACCTGAAGAACGGAAGAAAAGATTTTAAGATGTTCAGGGATATTGTTGATGAAAAATTGAATGGAAGGAAAGAAATAGAGGACATATTTGTTTCCGGTACAATTGAAAGGCCAATTCTAACATCAGGATTCCAACCACCCTTCGATTCAAAGGATGTTTCAAAACTTGTTTATGTTTCAGCTCACACCCAAAATTATGCAACAGGTGGTTCAGTTCTGCATCTTTTTATGGGTGAGGCAATACCTGTTGATGCCAAAAAGAAACTCATTAGATCCATTTTCTATAATTATCCAGTAAAATATATGACAATTACACCAACACTCACAGTATGCAACAACTGCAAAAGTAAATTTGTGGGCGAACATCTAATATGCCCGAAATGTAAAAGCGATGATACAACAATTTATTCAAGGGTAATTGGGTATTTCAGGCCTGTGGCAAGAAAGATAAAAACTGTTAACAGGGATCTTGGTTTATATGAGGGTGAGGAGAACATTTGGCAGGATACGAGAAGAGCGGATTGGGTTACAAGAGGTAAAATTAGGCTTGAGGATATTACGAGGGATCTCTGAATGGATAATGAAATTCCCAAGATAGCGGGACTTCTTACTTCAACAATTGACCACCCAGGACACATATCATTAAATATTTACCTGCCCTTCTGCAATTATAACTGCAGATCCTGTCATAACCATAAAATTGCAAAGGGAATTTTTGAAGAGATCCCTTTGAAAACTTTGATCTGGGAACTTGAAAACAATAAAATAGTAGATATGGTAATAATAACGGGAGGTGAGCCTACATTACATGGTAAAAAATTGTTGAACCTTATTGACATAATAAGAAAAAAGAGGGATGATCTTTTAATTAGAGTTGATTCAAATGGATCCCTACCAAATATAATAGAAAAAATTGCATCATTTGTGGATGGATTTGCAATTGATATAAAGGCACCTCCATTCAATACGGAAAAATATGAATTCACAATAAGAAGAAAATTTGACAGGGATAAATTGATACAATCAGTTCTGATAGCAGGTGATCTTCCACTTACAATTTTCAGAACGGTAAAATATCCTTGGCTTTCCGTTGAGGATATTGAAGAGATCAAAAATTTTGTAAAAAATTATGGAAAAAATAAGCCATATTATATAAATCCTTTCTATGAGGTATCACCGTAGAAAAATTAGTAGTATTATTTTCCTAGTATTTTAGGTAATTATAGTTTTGCGTTAATTATATTACAATCCTGTTATAAATTTCTTTGTCAATATTTAGAACATTTCTTGTTGATTTATATAATTCATTAAAGAGTTTACTAGTGCAATCTCAATGTTTTTACACATTTGTTGAATGTATTGATTATTGACTCGAGTAATTCAAAGGAAATACCATCTTTTCCTTTCCTTTGCCTATTCATGAAATCTGAATATCTCTTCTGTGATTTGATTCTTAAGATTTCGAGAATCCATATTCCCTGTTATTATAAGATGATTGCTAAATTAATAAAAATAATAAAAATTAAAAATAACTTACTTTTCAATAAAATATTTCAAAGCAATGATAACTCTATTATCTTATCTTTAAACACATAGTATAATGCTCCTATGAAAAAAGTTCTTTTGT
>JAVRLK010000009.1:0-26604 GCA_031961545.1 Thermoplasmatota archaeon
TTGGTATAATTGGTGGATCAGGAATACATGAAATATTTGAAGAGAAGGAAAGAAAAGTGGTTCATACACCCTATGGATCTCCATCGGATGATATTGTGATTGGAGAAATATCAGGCATTGAGATAGCTTTTTTGCAGAGGCATGGAAAGGGGCATAAAATTCCACCACACAGAATAAATTACAGGGCAAACATTTTTGCTTTGCATAGCATTGGTGTTGAAAAAATAATAAGTGTTAGCGCTGTTGGATCGTTAAAGGAAAACATTAAGCCCGGAGATCTGGCATTGGTTTCACAGTTCATAGATTTTACAAAAAAAAGGGAATATACATTCTATGATGGTCCAAAGGTTGTTCATATATCCATGGCCGATCCATTTTCAGATGATATGAACAATATTTTATATAATAAAGGAATTGATCTTGGATACAGAATACACAAAGATATTACATACATTTGCATTGAAGGACCAAGATTTTCAACAAGGGCAGAATCAAGGATGTTCAGGAATTTTGCAGACATAATTGGCATGACACTTGTACCTGAAATTAATTTAGCGAGAGAACTTGGTATCTGTTACAGTACTTTGGCCACGGTAACGGATTACGATGTATGGGCTGAAAAGCCTGTAACGGCTGAAGAAGTTATAAAGGTAATGGCTGAGAATGAATTCAAGGTGAAAGAAATACTGAAAAGGTCAATGCAGGAAATTGAAAAAACTGATCTAAAAAAATGTAAAAAAGTTCTTGAGGAAGCAGGTTTATAAAAAATTTAGAGCTTACTTGGCTCAGTGAGCTCCAAAATTTTGTTTATTTTTTCACCGAGGCTTTTTATCATGTCATCGTTCAGAGCATCAAGCAGAGCAGAGAGCATCGTAAGCAGATCTATTAACTTGTCAAATGTTCCATTTGCAATCAACTGTAATAGCTTTTCTAATAACCTGTCAATAGCTTTTTCATCGAGGGATCCCTGTCTGGTAAGTTCATCGATTTTTCCAACAAGCTCCAAAAGCTTGTTTATTTTTTCACCTAGACTCTTTATCATGTCATCGTTCAGAGCATCAAGCAGAGCAGAGAGCATCGTAAGCAGATCTATTAGCTTGTCAAATGTTCCATTTGCAATCAACTGTAATGAATTTTCCAGTATCTTTCCAATTGCTTCTGTATTTATCACTCCCTGTTTGTTAAGTTCAACGAGTTTCTCAAGTAATGCAAGCAGTTTTGGAACATTCTGTGCCAGGAGTTCCCTTACAGATTCTGAATTGATAATGTTTATAAGAGCTGGGGCAAGCTCAAGCAAATCCATAAGTGTATCCAGTGCACCGCTCTGTATTAATTCCCCTGTCTTATCAAGCATCTTATTTATATCCTCCAGTTTAATGATGCCTTTCTTCTCCATCTCGAAGATCTTATCAAGTAAAACAATAAGCTTTGGTGTATAATTCAAAAGTTCATCTAGTATTCCCCTCTTCTGTAAATCTATAACAAGATCCAAAAGTTTCTGCAATGTTCCATCCTGTAACATTTTAACCAGAGATTCAAGTGTTCTGTCAAGGAGATTACCTTCTAAAAGTTTCTTTAATGTTCCCTTTTCAGAGAGATCAGAGAACTTATAATAAAGTTTGTCTATTGTTTGATCCTTCTGCATTATTTCAAGTAGAGCAAGTAACTTATCAAGTGTTCCATTCTTCTGTAGATCAACAACTTTCGTAAGTAACCTGAAAAGTTCATCCCTCTCAACTACATCAAGGAGTTCAAGAGCACCATGCTTCCCATGCTTTGTATCCGGTTTTACCTTTTTTATTTCAGTCATATTTTATCACATCACAACTCCGCCTTTACACTCATACCCCAGTACAGTTCGTTATAAACAAGCTTCATCCACTTTGCATATTTTGATGGTAATGATACTGTTGGCGGATGGTAATAATCCATGTATAGATATCCTGCAGTATCCTCAGCTGTCATAATAAAGCAATAAGCAGCTCCATTGTACTTATAAACACTGTTAGATTTCTTAATCCTTGCAATTATATTCTTTGCCACTGCACTTGCCTGATACTCTGCTGCAGATCCTGCCTTTGCAACGCCAGGTAGGTCAGCATTATCACCTAGAGCATATATGTTGTTGTATCCATTCACTTCAAGTGTGAAGGGATTTACCTTTATCCAGTCACCAAGACCTGATTGCTTTATGACATCTGGTGCCTTGTGTGGTGGAATTGAGATCAAAAGATCATAATTTACCTCAATACCTTCCTTTGAATAAATAACCTTTTTCTCAGGATCTATCTTCGTTGGGTTGAATGGTGATGTTACCTTTATTCCCCTTTCATCCATCCATTTCTTTCCTATTGGACTTACCACAGGATGCTGGTGTGTTCCCTGTAAGGGGAACAGATATTCAAAGGTAACATTCTTCTTTTCCTTTTTGAACCTATCATGGAGAGCAAAAATTATTTCGTATTGAGCAACAGGACATTTATACGGTACAGCACTTACTTCTACAACAATCTTACCGGATTCAAATTTGTTCAATGCATCCCTGAGCCTTAAAGCTTCATCGGGTGTGTAGAATGCGTATGCTCCTTCCCTGAATCCCGGTATTGCATCGTAATCAGGTATTGAACCAAGAGCTATTACAAGAATATCATATTTCCATTCCGTTCCATCCTTTGTTATTACCTTGTTTTCACCTGGTGATATCTTTACTACCTCACCTTTATCCCCGTGGTAAAACTGAATCCTGTTATCTAGGAGATCCCTTTCCTTCCTTACGAAATGTTCGGGTTCTTCCTCACCAAGCGCAACAAAGAGAAATCCTGGCTGATAATAGTGATATTCACTTTTGTCAAGGACTACTATTTCAACCTCACCCCTGTCAACCAAGTCACCGAGACCAACAGCAACTTTGTTTGCTACTATACTACCAGCAGCACCGCCACCCAATACAAAAATCCTCATAATTAATCACTGGGAATAGTAATGAAAAATCAATATATTAATTTAACTAGAGTTCTTCGCTAAATTATATTACATTTCATGTTGATTAATAAGGTTTCATTAAAGAGTTTACCGGTGTAATCAAAAAATGTCGCCAATATTTTTTGAACGTATTATATAATTCAAAGGCACATAATTTTTCCTATTCTCCGTTTTTTTAGGAATTACCTTTTCAATGATTCGATGCTTGAGATTTGAGGATTCCCTATAGGAAGAGAGGTACAATTTTATCTGTCAAGTTTTCCTGGGATGATTTCTCTTGCTTCAAAATCCCATGAATTACTTCAATTCCCCATCTATGTAGATTTTTTCCATTATTTTTAATGCTAGATTCAATTCTATTTAAAACGTAGTGATACTCCTATGAATAAATGAAATTATTGCCTTTCATCAAAAATAAATCAGAAAACTTATTGAAAATTCTGTAAATTATGGGATGATCAAATTAGATATGCGGAAATCCTTAAGTTCAACAAAGTTTTTTTAATAAAAAAATTATTGAAGATCGATGGATAGGATTGAGTGGATAAAATCAAAATTCAGGGAATACTACTCAAAGAACAAAATAGTATTACCTCCAAGGTTTTCAAACAGGGAGTATGGATTTACACAGTTCGATAAGGACGGTATGATAAGGCATTTGAAATTTTCATCGGAAAATGAAATTATGAATTTCATAATTAAAAATGTTCCTTCAAATTCATATTACTCTTCAGCCTATTATAAGAAACCGGATGCTCAGAAAATGGATGAGAAGGAATGGCTTGGAGCTGATCTGATTTTCGACCTTGATGCTGATCACATTGTTTCAGGAGAAACAACCTATGAAGACATGTTATTTATTGTGAAAAAGGAAACAAAAAAACTTATTGAAAATTTTCTTTTATCAGATTTTGGTTTTGATGAAAAGGATCTTGAAATCGTTTTTTCTGGTGGAAGGGGTTACCATATACATGTTAGGAATGAAAAAATCTATTCTTTAAAAAGTGATGAGAGAAGGGAACTGGTTAGTTACATAACTGCATCGAACATGGATTTTATGGATCTTATAAACATAAAGGTTGATGGTGAGAAAAAGTTTATTGAAAATTATTTCCTCTATCCTGAGGATTACGGTGGATGGTATTCAAAATTTTCTAGATCGTTAAATCAGGTAATAGAAAACCTTGTTGATCTTTATGATTCAGGAAGAATATATGAACTTGAAAAATTGTTATCCGATGCGGGCATAAAAAATAAAAAAAGGTTTATGGAAAACATTTTTTTAAAAAAAGTTTCAGGAAAAAGGATTGCAGATTTAATTCTTGATAAATCCAATGAAAAAAGATTGAATTACCTAGATGAGAAAACAAGGGAAGATCTTTTAAAAGTTGTCATTCATTTTTCATCTATAAATTTGAAAGGTGAGACTGATGAACCTGTAACAACAGATATTCACAGGTTAATAAGGTTACCCGGATCGTTACATGGTAAAACAGGGTTCATGGTTAAACCCATTGAGCTCAAACACTTTGATGAATTTGATCCCCTGAACGATGCAATCTATCCCGGTTTTACAAAAAATTATGTTAGGGTGAATGTAAAAAAACCGTTCACCATTAAAGCACTTGGTAAAAATTACACATACAGGGAAGGGGAGGATGAAATGCCCGAATTCCTTGCAATATTTTCAGTTTTGAGGGGTATTGCAGATATTGTTGAAAAAAATATATAAATATGGTTGCTATCCAAGTTTAGAGTGAGAACATATGGGAGCAATAAGACCTGCTGTAATTAAAAGGGTTGCAAGGGAACTTGTTGAAAAGTATGGAGATAAATTTAGCGGAGATTTTGAACACAATAAGAAACTTGTGGCTGATTTAACAAACGTTCAGACAAAAAGGTTAAGGAATATACTTGCTGGATACGTTACAAGATACTGGAAAATAAAACACACTGAACATAAAAAGACTGAAGAAGTTGAAGAGGAATCATAATTTGACAATGGATCCCCATTTACCCAGTGAAATGTGCAGTCCAAACTTATCAATTTTAACGTAGCAATTTATTATTTTTATTTTATCTCCCTTTTCCAGCTTAAAATTTTCAATCTCATCGTTCCAAAGGTTTAGTTCAGCACTCCCAGTTTCATCACTTATTTTTATTTTCCTTAATTTTAATTCTCTTTCATTCTTCTTAATAACACTATCTTCAATTTCATCAACCGTTGCATAGATTGATACAATAACATCATCTATCAAATCTTTAATTTTTACCCAGTTACCCGGGTTTCTTCCAAGCTCATCAACTATCATATATGCAATTGCCTCATCATCCAGAAGATCATTGTACATCTTTTTTCTTTCATTTATTTCAGCAATAAATCTATCCTTTGTCATTATATCCTTGATGAGATCGTAAAGGTAATCAATATCCATGGTTTTTCAAAAATGAAGAATGGATAAAAATTTTATGATTTTATTAGAACCATAAGAACTGTTATGTTCATATAGATCATATAGATTGCAACAAGAATTATAATAATTGCGAATATTTTTGTTAATGTTCTTTTGGGCACAGAATGTGCAATGGATGCACCTATCCATCCACCTGCAATTCCACCTATTATATAAAGAACAGAAATAATTAGGTTAAGATCACCATTGATTGCATACCTTGTGGCTGTTGTTAATCCAAAAAGTCCAACAGAGATCAGTGATGTCCCTATTGCCTGAAGTATGTTTAGACCTGCAGAATAAATTAAAGCAGGGACAATTAGAAAACCGCCACCAATGCCAAAGTATCCAGATGCAAAACCAACTAAAAGACCGTAAAGTGCTACCTTAAAATTCGATTTTTTTATTTCAGGTTTTACGCATGTATTGATACACTTCCTTCTCAGCATTAATATTGCTATTAAAATCATTAATATTGCAAATATAAACAAAAGATCCTTTCCAGGTGTTAACAATCCCATTTCTGTTCCCACCAAAACACCAATTATACCAAAAACACTGAATAATGATCCAACCTTAAAATTAACATTCTTTTTTCTTAAATGTGGAATTAGGTTCAATAATGCATTTATTCCAACAGCAAGTGCTGTTGTACCTATAACAATATGTGGATGATCATAACCAACAAAGTATATCAACAAGGGAATTGCAAGTATTGAACCTCCCCCACCAATAAGACCAAGAGAAAATCCAACCAAAAGACCTGAAACAACGGAAAGGACCAATTGAATTGGTGTTAAATCGAACATAAATATCACCTAAAATGAAAAAATAAAAAATATTTAATTTTTCATCTATAACCCATTCCATTTATTTTTAGATGAAGCAAGGTATATAATGTAACCCATGAACTCAACAGGACAAAGATCATGAATACAAAACTTGAAACTGCCATCTGTATGTTTCCACTTAGAATATGGCCAGATGCACATCCATTTGCCATCCTTGCACCAAAAAGAACCAGAAATGCACCAATGAATGATCCTATGGCCCTCAACTTTCTGCTCGGTCCAAACCTATGCTCCCATACCTTTGGAACAAGAGGTTTATATTTCATAAACCTTTTTGATATGAAAAGTGCAGATAGGAGACCACCAAGGAATGTTCCAAGATCCGAAAATGGTTCCCATCCAATTTCACTGAACGGGTTGTTAACAGCAATTCCATTCACCATATGCATTCCTCCGAAAAGCTGGAAATAGGGATTGGATGCGGCCCATGTTGGATTGATTAGATAGGATAACTGTGCACCTATCCAGGAATAGGTTGTTGATTCACCAAATATCTGATGCAAAATTATAACAGCCACGGCAGTTATTGTGAATTCTAGACCAAGGAAAATTACATACCTTGAATTCCATACACTGCTTTCATTTGTTATTCTTGTAACAAAGCTTCTTGCATTAGGATATTTTTCTTTCTCCTCATTTATAAGTTCATCGAACCTTGTTATTTCCTTATTTTTTCCTGTTAATTGCATCAAACAGGATTGTTTTAATGGCTGTTTAGGATACCTTGGCAGGATAAAGAAGATCATCAGCATGATTATACCAAAAACCAGGCTCACTATGAAAATTTCAAGTCTTGTTGTTGCACCCACAACACTTGCCCAGGTTATTGGTCCAAGGTTCAATGTATCCCAGAAAAACCATTTAACGTTTCCAAATATTAAAGACCATGTAAAGGCCCCAAGCAATCCACCAATTACAGCCCATATTGCATCCCTTCTGCCCTGCCCAAGCGCTATCCATACTGTTCCTGGGAAATACCCAGCAATACCGACACCAACTCCAAATATTATTCCACCAATTATTACACCCGGAATGAAGAATGCCTTTATTCCAAAGTTTGGGCTTGGGACAAAAAGATTTAGGGCATACAAAAGAATAGCACCAAGACCTATGGCAAAACCGAAACAGACAAGCAAGAATCTATCCTGAAATGCCATTACTCTGAACAATGTGTCAGGATCGGAAAAGTTCCATAGTTCTAAAGGAATTGCAAGCAGAATTCCTGCAACTATACCAAGAATCAATGGTGCCTTAGTTTCATGCAATACAAGCTGCATATAGATACCGCCAAAGAGCATCAATATGGAAACTATGAAGAGAACTGTTGTGGCTCCAAGGAATATTTGCATATCCTTTTTTTTCATCTGTCATAAATTTCACCAAAATGTCAAAAATATTCCAATTATTTAAAATTTATGACAAAAATACCTTTTTTTAGTGCACCGAAAACCTCGACTATTAAAAGACAATACTCAAATATGGGTCGTGCAAAATGAATAAACGCAAGATCAACTAATATTATCAGCAAAACAGGGATAAAAGCAGATTGCTAAGGATCTGAAAATAAGTGTATATCAACTGTAAAAAGACTATGGATTCACTGGTTAAACTATAGGAAACCAATAAAAAATAAAAGGGAGTGGTAGAAAAATGTTAAACATAGATGAAAATATTGAGAAAATAATAATTCCTGTTAATAATGAACATTAGTAGCTTTTAGACTTGAAAAGGTTATTGAATCTAAATGTGGTATTCATATTCTCCATAACACAATTCATAGAATACTGTTGAAGAATGGAAAGGCCAGGGAAGAGATAAACAAGAAAAAACAGTTTATCAATGGTTCATCTTGACTAGTACAGCGCAAATGGAAGAGCCACATGTTTGCATGTGATGACATTTCAAGAATGATATTCTCAGGGAGAGAATTTGAAAAGACATCTGAAAAAAATAAAATGTTTTAAGAAGCTATGGGTAAGTATGAAAGAATAGGAATAATAGAATTGTTAAAAGAATAACATAAATCATATATTATCAAGAGGGTTTCATCCACAGACAAAGGAGAAGCAAGATAGATGGTTTGATTTGATAACCATGGAAATGATTTCAAAACATTTGAAAAGTTTGTTGAATGATATAATACAATAAGATATCATCAAAGTTCTGATACAAATAATTATTTGAAAAAACGGGAAGATGAATTCTGGACAAGATTGTCTGAAGAATTTAAATTAGGAATTTTTTGCACTTGTGGGAATGAAAAAAATGAAGAACAAAAGGTTTAAATCTTTATATGTTCAAACCAAACTGGATACTGCAACAAAATAACCTAAAATAAATATTTTGTTAAAAATGGCAATAAAAACACATAAATGATTTGTTTAAAATTATACACCTGTTAATCTGATTGATAATAAAAATAAAAGAGGTTAGTTTTATGATAAAGGACTTCAGAGTGAAAATCTGATTGCTGCCCTATCTATTGATTCAAATATTGTTGGATGCTGATGCGCAAGTCTGGCCAGATCATTTATCCTTGCATTGGTTGCAATGCCAAGAGCTATCTCGTTTATTATCATTGAAGCTGAATCACCGTATATTGCTCCGCCAATTATTCTCTGACTTTCCTTTTCAACAATCAACTTTAACCATCCATCCCTAACTCCCACTATCTGAGCATAGGCATCGTCTTCAAGTGGGTATTTGATGGCAGTGTAAGCTATTCCCCTGGATCTTGCTTCATCCTCAGTAATTCCAACAACTGAAGCCTCAGGCTCAGTGAATACAGTCACAGGAACTGTTGAATAATTAAACTCATACACCGATGATCCATGAAGGATGTTCCATGCAGCTATTACTGATTCTTTAACTGCTGAATGAAACAGCATGTATTTTCCTGTTACGTCGCCTGTGGCATATACGTTTGGTATTCCAGTTCTCATTGCAGTATCCACTTCCACATGCCCCTTTGTAACTATACCAAGGTTTTCCAATCCTTCAACGTATGGCTTCCTGCCTGTGGCCATTATTACTTCATCAGCTAAAATTGATATATTCCTTCCATCCTGGATAGTGTAACTTACCTCTTTTTGACTTCCATTCATCCTTATACCAGAAACCTTTGCACCGGTGATGACATTTACGTTCCTTTTCTGAAGTGTTTTTTCAATTTCATATACAAGTTCGCTGTCCCATCCGCTCATTATCCTTGGAAGCATTTCAAGAATTGTTACATTTTTTCCAATGGAACTAAGCATCTCAGAAACTTCAACACCAATGTAACCTCCTCCAATAATAACTATGTTATCTGGCATGCTCCTGTGTGATGTTTTATACCCAAAAAGTTCAAGGCTTCCAATCGCAAGGTCAGCACCAGGAATTGGTATTGTTGAAGGAACGGATCCCGTTGCTATTATTGTATTTTTTCCCGATACTCTTTTGCTCCAGGATCCATCTATAGCCTCTACTTTCAGAGTGCGCGCATCAATGAACTTTGCAATTCCCCTTACGAAATCGATGTTTTCATGCTCCTTAATCTCCCTTATATGCTGCTTGTACCTTATGGTTTGAACCTCATCCTTATGATCTATAACATCATTCCAAAGGGATTCAGGGTTGAGACCTGATGCGCTTCCCTTAAGCACGTTCTTTACCTTTTCCATAAGATATACCATCAGAGCAACGGATTTGGATGGAATGCAACCTTCATAAAGGCAATTGCCACCAAGGTTTCCTTTGTCATCCACAAGAAGAACACGTTTTCCTCCTTTGCTTAATTCAAAAGCTCCATGATAACCTCCACCACCGCCGCCAACAATTATAACGTCGTACTGCTCATTTTTAGGTGGGTCAATGAATTCCTCATCAGTTAACGGCATAACCGGATATTTACCAAGCATAAATGGTAAATGTCAAAGTTCAATTTAAATTTTACCTAAAAATGTCCGAAAGATCCCCTGTAAGATACAATTTTGAAATTTTTGTCAAATTTATGACCTTTTATATAATGAGAAAATCCTCATCTGAAAAGAACAACATTAATATAAATCGAAAATAGGATTTTAAGATTCAAAAGCTTTCGTCATAATTATTCCTTCAAATTTTCTAAAAAAGTAAAAATGAATTATGTTTTTTATGAATTTTACAGAAACTATAGATTTCAATTTGTAGAACTAACAGATCATTGTTTAAATGATGTAAAATATGCCAATGTCTCAACAGCTTTAGGCGCATACTGGGAACACAACAATATCCATATCTCATGACCAAACCTGTAGATATTTTCAATTTTTATACCCTTATGTTCAAGAATTGAAATAACCAAAACAGTTATACCCGGAATTTCAGCATAATTTTCCTTCATTTTTATTTTGAGAAGAGCATAGCCCGTTTCACTCTTTTCTTTTAAAATAACGTTGTATTTACCATCATTTTTCAAGGCCATTAAAAAATCCAGTTCATTAAGATCGTTTTTATCCACTTGTTTCTGATTATAATCGTATTCCAGTGAAATATCAACCCTGTTAAGTGCCAGAGCTGGTTCAATGTTGAATTCACTTTTCGGTTTGTATCTTGTAAGTGCCTTCACAAGTGTGTTCAATGGGATCCTCTTACCCATTAATTTATTTACACGTTCGTTAATTTTTTTTGCAAGCGAGGAATAGTTAACAATGCCCTTTTCAATAGCCATCCTGTAAACTATATCCTCTTCTATCACAATTTCAAGAGCTTGGCTTAATTTCAATCAGAATCACCAATTTAAATTAAAAAGAATGGAAATATAAGTATTTTCTCAAAAATTTAAAAGAAAATTTATTATTCAGCCTCAATGGGATACTTTTTCAAAAGACTTTCCGGGCTATAATAGTTGAAGTATATGTCAAAAACAAAGTCCACTGTTCCCTTCAATGTGAGCCAGTATATATCGGCCATTGTCATCTTTAAAAGGTGCTTGAACTTTGAAGGTGGAAAGGGTGCAACGGGATTGTTGTAATCAGCAATAACAAAAGTTGCCTCACCGTATCCAACATCAAAGGGGCAGTTGATTCTTCCATTGAATTTAGAATCAATTCCCTCAATTATGTCCGCAACGACCTTTGCTTCGAGATGAGCTGTCACACCTGTTTTTGATACAGGTAATGTGTTTGCATCACCTATAGCAAAAACATCATCGTAACCCTGAACCTTCATGGTATATTTATCAGCTTTTATGAAAAGATCATCATCAAGGATATTTTCAGGATTGTACTTAATATCCTTAACACCCCTGCATGGTGGAATTATCACAGGAAAATCGTATTTGATCGTTTCACCTTCCATCGATACAATTTCTTTTTTCTCTGTATCCACATGATCAATGTTGAAAAATGGTATAACCTCTATATTCCTTTTTTCTATTAAAGGCATAACAACCCTGTTCATAGGTTCAGCAGAATATGCTCTGGGGAATGGTGTGAAAAATATGAATTTTGTTTTATCCTTTAATCCCTTTTTGTTTATGTATTCTTCTGCAATGAAAATTCCTTCCAGCATGGATGGTGGGCACTTACAAACGGGTGATGCTTGACCCAAAACAAATGTTCCACCATTGAACTTCTCAAAGTTTGAATATAATTTTAAAGCATTATCGTAGGTGCTATGGTAATTTCCATAAATCCTTGTTATTTCATCAAGACCTGGAACAACGCTTGGATCCGGGGATGTACCTGTTGCTATTGCCAGGTAATCGTAAGTATAGGTATTTCCCGCATTTGTAACAACTTTCCTTTCATTAAGGTCAATATTCGTTACAGCCTCGTTTCTAAAATTCACACCTGGTTTAATAAGTTCATCAATTCTTTTCCAGATTTTTCTTTTTGACCCCCTGAATGCAACATAAAGATACCATGGTTGGTAAAAGTGGTAAATACTTTTGTCCAAAATTGTAATGTTGTATTTGTCCGTGTCAAGGGAATTGGCCAGGATCAATCCACCCGCACCGCCGCCTACAATCAATACATTTTTCATAATGTTCACCGATACATGAAATAAAACAATTTATAAAAATTTTTTTAAATGTCACAATAAGTTATATAATTTATCATTTATGTATTAAAATGATTGATTAAAGTAAATTTTCTATAAGAATTCGTTTTTAAATTTTTTAAAAATGTAATTTTTTAAAAATTATGTGCCAGAAATTTCATTTTAAAAATTTTTTAAATTATATCATTAAAATTTAGATATTTTTTAATTTACCATACCTGTATTTTATCATCCAAGGATATTTTCTTTCAAGGTTAATTTCACCAAGACTCATTCCTTTTGTCCCAATAATTATAACATTTAATTCTGAAAGATATGTTTTAACAATGCTCACAGAAAATCTTTCCTTAATAATATTTAAAAATTCTTTAAAGTTCATTCTTCCTGAATATGTGAGTGCATAATTTACCGCAAAAATGCCCCTCTCTTTTATAATTTTATAAACATTGTTTAGAAATTCCCTTGATAAAAAATCCTTTGGGATGTTTGAATAGATATAGGCATCAAGTATTACAATATCATAATTATTTTTTGAATTTTTTACAAAATCGAATCCATCTCCATGGTAAATCTTTTCATTCTTCAATTGTGGATAAAATATCCTTGAAATTTCAATACATGTATTGCTTATTTCCACCGCTTCAATGTCAACACTTTTTTTAAGGAATTCCCTTATCTGATAAATCAATGTACCTCCACCAAGGCCTATGAGAAGCAGGGAAGGATCATTGAAAATATCAATCAATGGTATGAAAAAGTCCCAGTAACCGTGAGTAAATATACCCTTTTTGTTTATTATTGAATATGTTGAATTATCAAACTTTAATACCTTATACTTCCTGTTCTCTTCAATGATCCATTTACCGTGAAGATCTTTCATTTCCATTACTTTTTTCAAAGAAATTCTTCACCCTTCAACCTTAAATAATGTTTAATTATCTCAATCGAAACCTTTTCCTTATTTCCCTCAATCCTTTCATATCCATTTTTATCAACAATGTAAATTTCCGTTTCCTGGAATTTTACATCATTTATATCGTTTGCAATGACCATTATTGCATTGTATTTTTCAAGGTATTCTTTTGCCTTTTCAATCAATTTTTCTTTACCCGATTCTGCCTTGAAAACAATGAGATCTTTCCTGTATTTTTTCCTTAATTCCTCTATAAATTTTGGTAAAGGTTCCAGTTTCATTTCGTATGATTTACCACTCTCAAGTTTTCCGTTGAACTTTTTAACTGAAAAATCCGATAGAGCTCCTGGAACAATTATTAGATCATAATTTAAAAATTCATCAATTTTTTCAATTAGATCCTCAACAGTCCTGTATTTTTTAACATTGATGTAATCTGGTGGTAAAACCTCACTCCTTGCAAGATAGAGATCAACATTCGCACCAAAGAAAAATAAGGCTCTGGCTAATTCAACACTTGTTTTTGCACTGGATCTGTTCGTTATAACCCTGAAATCATCTATTGGCTCTTCAGTTGATCCACCAACAACAAGAACCCTTTTTCCCTTGAATCTATTGTTCAAAACCCTTATAACATGGGCAAGGATTGTTTCATTATCCGCAAGCTTTGCCTTTCCCTCCTCAATTTTTGGGTTTATAACAAAAACATTCAATTCTTCAAGTTTTTTAATGTTTTCTTTAACAACAGGATTGTTAAGCATTGAAAGGCTCATCGCAGGTGCAACGATAATCGGTTTAGTACCAAGATAGGTGAGGGCAAAAAGTGATACAGTTGAATCTGCTATTCCATTAACGATTTTACCTATTGTGTTTGCCGAACATGGTGCAATCAAAAGCAAATCTGTTTCATCCAGCAATGTAACATGTTCGGCGTTTCCTGTTATTTTTGTTATTGCTTTATTTCCTGTTGCAAATTCCAGAGCCTCGGGTGTTATCATTTCCATACCATGCTCGCTTAAAACAGGTATAACATCAGCACCATACCTTATTAGCTCCCTTGAAAGTTTAACAGTTTCTTCCGCAGATATGGATCCTGTGATACCCAGAACAATTCTTTTTCCTTTAAGCAGATCACCCTTTATTCCCAGTATCTTTTTTGATGGATGCATACTTCAATCCATGATAAGAAAATTAATAAAATTTATTGCAAAAACTATTTATTATATTTTTTATTATTGATTTTGTGGGTGATTATGAAAATTACAGTGAGTTTGATCAAGGCTGATGTTGGTGGATACCCTGGACATTCTTCAGTTCATGAAAAATTGAAGGAAATATCAGAAAGGCAGCTTGAAGAGGCAAAGAATTCCGGCCTGATTATTGATTACAGGGTCTTTGGTGTTGGTGATGATCTCCAACTATTAATGACGCATACAAAGGGTGTTGATAGTGAGGAAATACACAAACTGGCATGGGATACATTCGTTAAGGCAACCGAAATAGCCAAAGAATTGAAACTTTACGGGGCTGGGCAGGATCTACTTAAGGATGCATTTTCAGGAAACGTTAGGGGCATGGGACCTGGAATAGCTGAACTATCATTTGAGGAAAGGAAGGGCGAACCCATTGTTGTATTCATGATGGATAAAACTGAACCCGGTGCATTCAATTTACCTATATACAAAATGTTTGCCGATCCATTCAACACACCCGGTCTTGTTATCGATCCAACAATGCATGATGGCTTTGTGTTTGAAGTATGGGATATACTTGATCATAAGAAGGTATTCCTGAAATCACCTGAGGAACTTTATGATCTATTGGCGCTGATAGGAGCAAAAAGTAGATATGTTATAAAGAGGGTTTATCCATCGGAAAAGCATCCCAAAGTTCCAAAGGATGAGCCTGTTGCTGTAATTTCAACAGAAAAATTGTATGAGATAGCGGGAGAATATGTTGGAAAGGATGATCCTGTTGCAATCGTAAGGGCCCAGTCAGGCCTTCCGGCACTTGGTGAAGTTCTTGAACCTTTTTCATTCCCACACCTCGTTTCAGGGTGGATGAGGGGTTCACACAATGGTCCAATAATGCCCGTTGGTCTAAAAAATGCAAAATGCACAAGGTTTGATGGACCACCAAGGGTTGTTGCTTTAGGTTTTCAGCTTGCCAATGGAAAACTTGTTGGGCCTGTTGATCTGTTTGATGATCCTGCATTTGACAATGCAAGGAAAGTTGCAGGGGAGATAGCTGATTACATGAGGAGGCATGGACCATTTGAACCGCACAGATTACCTTTGGAGGATATGGAATACACAACCCTACCAAAAGTACTTGAAAAATTAAAGAATAGAATGAAAGAAATTTAAATTATTTTTTAATTTCAAGCAAGGCAACCCTTTCAAGAAAATCAAATATTTTTTCCTTTTCCTCATTTTCTTCAACAATTTCAATATTTTTCAAAATTTCATTTTCCTGAATTATGTAATATAGATCATCACCATTCAAACCATATCTTTCCATGGCCTTTGATATCTGCCTTTCACCCGAAACGTAGAGTATGGTTTCAGTTTCAATATCCCTGCTTATGTTTGTACCCCTTTCAAAGGATCTTTTTGCCTTTTGGTATGCGCTTTCAATTACCTTTTTTGATGGTATATCGTTTTTCCTTACAAGAATTATCTTTCCCTCTTTTACAAGATTTTTTATTTCATCGTTTATCTTTAATCTAGCTAGAACTATCATTTTCCCCCCGGGATGATAATTGTAGGTGAAAGAACACTCTCCAGATCAGATAACAATCTCTGTTTCTGTGGTGAATCCATAAGAGCAATCCTTAACACTTCAAGTATGTTGGATACAGGAACGATTTCAATCTTACCCATATGGTGTTCATCAAGTATGACATCATCCTTGTTTGATAAAGGTATTATTACCTTTTTAAAGCCAGCTTCAATTGCCGCCTCAACTTTAGCCGTTACACCGCCAACAGGAAGAACCTGTCCCCTTATGCTGAGCGAACCTGTCATGGCAATGCTCTGGTCAACAGGTATGTTTTCTAATGCAGATATGACAGCTGTTGCTATTGATATACTTGCTG
Organism: Thermoplasmatota archaeon; assembly: GCA_031961545.1. Taxonomy (GTDB): domain Archaea; phylum Thermoplasmatota; class Thermoplasmata; order Thermoplasmatales; family ARK-15; genus JAVRLH01. Next base: position 16,321 of record JAVRLK010000009.1, read on the forward strand.
AATCACCCTCAACACCCTCGTATGTTCCAATGAACTGAATGTGTACATCATGGTTTGATATGTCCTCACCGCTGTATTTTTTAACAATTGCTGATACATTCTGAACAGCTTCCTTTGCAATTTCACCAAGCTTACCGGTTGCAATAACCTTTCCCTGGTTCCTGCTCTGTGCAGGTGTTACCTCAGCAACTATGGGGAGAACAATACCTGAAAATTCAGCCATTCCGCTCTGTGCGCTGAAAACAGCCAGACCATTTACAGTACCAACCGCATAACCGCTGTTCAGGAATGTTTTATATTCTTTCCTCATTTCAATCCATCTATCCGCAACCTGCTGCTCTAAAGGCCTTGCGGATCTCTTTGCCTTTATAACATGCTCAACAGTGACAATGTTTGAATTACTCGATCTTGCTATATCACCTGCAACGCGTATTAATCCACCAAGTTCCCTGAGCCTTAGGGTTAGCTGATCCTTCCTCCCTGCCCTCTTCTGTGCCTCCTTTATTATTTCCGCCACAGCCATCTTATCAAAATGTGGAATTTTTCCATCCTTCTTTACTTCCTGTGCAACGAACTGTATCAATTTTTTCCTGTTTTCATCAGTATCGGGCATGGTGCTGTTCATATAAACCTCATAACCATAACCCCTTATCCTTGACCTTAGGGCAGGATGCATGCCCTCAACTGAATCAAGGTTCCCTGCAGCAACAAGAATGAAATCGCATGGTACGGGTTCTGTCTGAACAAGTGCACCCGCGGACCTTTCACTCTGACCTGTTATGGAAAATTTCTTTTCCTGCATGGCCGTTAAAAGTGCCTGCTGACTTTCAGGTCTTAATAGATTTATTTCATCTATGAAAAGAACACCCTTGTGGGCCTTGTGTATTGCACCGGCCTCTACCCTAAGATGTGGTGGTGTTTCAAGTCCCCCTGATTGGAATGGATCATGCCTTACGTCACCGAGCAATGCACCTGTATGCGCACCTGTTGCATCTATAAATGGAGGATTATCGTTTGGATCATGACCAACAAGAAGCTTTGGTGTATTATTCTGCTCCGTCCTTTGAACAGCCATTCCTAGGAAGATCCAGAGGAAAAGAACCAAAAGTATGGCTGTGAAGAGTACTGTAAAGTCCCTTGTTACAATGTATGCAACAATACCAAGGAGAATAAGACTGAAAAGAAGAAACTGCATGAATCTTTGCCTTTCCATTTTTTCAGCCTTTGCCCTTTCCTTCATCTGTTTTACAAGTTCCTTTCCCTTACCTGCGGGTAAAACCTTTATTTTTGGCCTGTTTACATCCTCTTCGTTGGGAAAAACAAGAATGTCCTCAAGTTCCTCCTTAGGTAAAAATTCCGTCATTGATTGAGCCAGCATGGATTTACCTGTACCTGGATCACCAACAAGTATAACATGCCTTTTCTGTGAAGCTGCCTTCTTTATAACTTCAACTGCCTCATCCTGACCTATTACCTGATCTATTAATTTTTCAGGTACCTTTATTTCAGCTGTCGTATTGAAATTCTGCTTCTTTATCCAATCATCAACCTTTTCTTCCATCTTCTCGGATCTCTATTATTTTAACTTTATAAATTTTTCTTCCCGTACCTTGCATACATGTAATCCTGGAAAAATCCACCAAAGAATGATCCAATCAAATAACCGATGAACATGCCGAAAAAGGGAATGATTGTGAATTTAATAAAAGTGAAATAGTATGCTGAATAATCAAGTGGGACAAAACCATAAAAGAATGGCCAGGAGTAATAGAGAAAAGAAAAAATGTATCCTGAAAACAATGAAATTATACTTACCTTAATTCCATCGCTTATATTATCAAAATAGATTGAATTTATAATACCAAGGAAAATTGGAATGACTAAAAAAAGAATTGCATAGTTAAGCAAATAGTCTCCAATTGGTGGAAATGAAATGTTTGGAAACATAAATGAGAAGAAAAGGAAGGAAACGATAGGTATGTTTGATAAAATCATAGTTAAGAATATAAATTTCTTGTCCATAATATTTCTACCACCACCAGCTCACTTAAATAATACCTGATTGGATTAAAATTCTCCTGCGGATTTGAATACTGGTATGAAAAGCCTGAAAATCTTAATTTAAAATCTAATGAAACATTGTAAATACCATTTCCCGTTTTATATGAAAGTTTTCCTAGAAGAGAAAATGTTTTTTCACTTTTCGGGTTCACATGGAATGGATTGTTCTGAAAATAGTAGGGAGAATATTGTATTGTTAGTACAGTTTCATTATTAAAAATTACAACACATGTGAATGTAAGTAAATCCATTCCATATCCTGTTGGATTTTTAATTGTCACATTTACCCACAAATATGTAAAATTTTTTACAGGATCTATTGTAACATTAGCTGGATTTGTGTTAAGAATCTCCTGCCTTGAATAGAGTAAACCCGCATAGTTGTTTGCTGAAAAAATACCTGAAATTAACAAAAAAATTGAAAATATGGAAAAAATGATTAAAATTTTTTTCATCCCATTTTCTCCAATTTTGCCTTAATTTCTCCACTGAGAATCTTTTCAGCAAAATGACAGGCAACGAAATGGTTCCTCTTTATTTCTCTAAGTTCAGGCTCCTTAACATCACACACACCCTTCTGGAAGTATGGACATCTTGATGCAAACCTGCATCCCGGTGGAAGATTTATTGGGCTTGGAAGCTCTCCCATTATGGGCAACCTTTCCCTCTTGTGCTCTGGATCGGGTACGGGTACAGCACTCAGCAATGCCCTTGTGTACGGATGCAGTGGGTCGAATATTATATCTTCGGTAGGACCTGTCTCAACTATCTTGCCAAGGTACATGACATTTATTCTATCGCTCATGTACCTTGCCACAGCAATGTCATGCGTTATAAATATGAAAGGTAGTCTGTACTTTTCCCTTAAATCGAGCATCAGGTTCAGAACACCTGACCTTATTGAAACATCCAGCATTGAAACCGGTTCATCTGCAACAACAAACTTTGGGTTTATTATTAATGCCCTGGCAATGGCAACCCTCTGCCTCTGACCGCCAGATAGTTCATGGGGGAACCTGTCAAGGAATTCCTCACCCGGTTTAAGGCCCGCATCCTCGAGAGCCTTAATGGCAAGATCTACCCTCTCCTCGTATGTTTCACCTATACCATTTATTATCAAAGGCTCTACCAGAGTTCTGAATATTGTAAACCTTGGATTTAGCGATTCATATGGATCCTGGAAAATCATCTGAACGCTCCTTCTAAACTCCCTCAATTCATTACCCTTTAATTTTGTTATATCCTTACCGTTGAATATAACGCTTCCGGATGTTGGTTCCTCAAGTTTAACCACAACCCTTCCTGTTGTTGTCTTTCCACATCCGGTTTCACCAACAAGACCAAGTATTTCACCCTCTTTAAGTTCAAAGGATACACCATCAACAGCTTTAACTGTTGCTGCAGGTTTGAATGAAAGCAGTCCCCTTGAAAGCTGGTAATATTTCCTCAGATTTTCAACCTTAAGTATTGTTTCTGCCATATTCACTTACCTCCATAAAGTTCTTTTGCAAAATGGCAGGCTGTAAAGTGGCCGGGTGATATTTCAACAAGTTCAGGCTCCTTTTCCATACAGATATCCTTTGCGTAGGGGCATCTTGGATGGAACCTGCAACCCTTGGGTGGATTGACAAGATCAGGTGGGGATCCGGGAATTGATGCAAGCCTTCTCTTTTCACCCCTTATGCTTGGAAATGCGTTCATCAATCCTTCGGTGTATGGATGTGCATAGTGTTTGAATATATCAATGGTATTTCCTTTTTCAACTATCCTTCCAGCATACATAACTGCAATCTTATCAGATAATTCGGCAACAACGGATACATCATGCGTTATGAGTATCATGGAAATTCCTATTTCTTTCTGCAACCTTTTTATTTCACTAAGGATTCTATCCTGGGTAATAACATCAAGTGCCGTTGTTGGTTCATCCGCAATGACAATGCTGGGCTTTAAAACAAGAGCCATGGCAATCATTGCCCTCTGCTTCATACCACCGCTGTACTCATGCGGATAATTGTCTATTCTGTCCTTTGGTATGCCAACGAAATCGTAAAGCCTCTCCACTTCCTTCCTTGCCTCCTCATCGCTTATATCAGGATTATGTACCTTCAATGCCTCAATTATCTGATCACCAACCCTGTAAACAGGGTTGAATGCATTTAATGCTGCCTGGAAAATCATTGAAATTTCCTTCCACCTAATTTTTCTCATTTCTTCATTGAAAATATCAAGTGATCCATCTGGCCTTTTTGTTAATGCCAAAAGATCCCTTCCCTTGAATAATATTTTACCACCCTTGATGTATGCATTGTTTGGCAGAAGCTGTGTTATTCCATAGGCAACGGTTGTTTTTCCAGATCCGGATTCACCAACAAGGCCTAAGGTTTCACCCTTGTCAAGTTCAATTGATACATTTTCAACTGCCCTGACCCAACCAGCATATATCTTATAATGTATTGTCAGATCCTGAACGGATAAAAGTGGCATTTTCATCTCCTCCTTAACCTAGGATTGATTACTTCATCAAAGGCCCTTCCAACGAGGTAGAAAGCTAATGAAAGTAAAGTAATTGCAATACCAGGTGGAAGTAGCCACCATGGTGCATCAAGAACATGACCTGTTGTCCATATGTACTGTAACATCATTCCCCATGTAACAGCTGTAGGATCGCCTAGACCAAGAAATGCAAGGGCAGCTTCAGTAAGAATTGCACCGCTCACACCAAAGCTCATGTATAGGAATGTTAATGGTAAAACGTTGGGGAATATATGAACCATCATTAATCTGTACTGTGATGCACCCGATATTCTTGCGGCATCTATGAATGCCCTTGACTTCAATGACAATACCTGTGCCCTTATTATCCTGGTGATGCCTGACCAGCTGAGTATTGCTATAACAAATATTATGTTCCATATGTTCGGACCGAGTATACTTGCAAGCAGAATCATGATAACAAGGGCTGGAAGTGAAAGGAATATATCAGTCAATCTCATTATTATTGAATCGACCCAACCTCCATAGAAACCTGAAATGAGACCCAAGAATGTGCCGAGAAAAACGGATGATAGGGCTGCCACGACACCTATAACAAGCTCGGCCCTGGTACCATATATGAGCCAGGTCCATATATCATGGCCGTATGCATCCGTACCGAGTATATATGTGTTCCCGCTTGGATATTTTCCTGGTGGAAGGGGTGCAACATCCGTTCCAACCGTTTCCTGGAGGAAAAGATTACCATTTTTTGTTATTGCACCATAATAGAATCCCTGGAGGGATGTGTAGGATATTACATTGCCAAGACCACTTATTGGTGTTTTTAAACCACCAAGAACTGTGAACGTTTGATTTATCCTCATGTTCTGCTGTAAGAGATAAACGTTTCCAAGGTTTGTGCTTGCAAGATAGAATGAACTTCCTATATCATAGAACGGGTAGTTGTTCACAATACCATCAAGAACATTGTAATATGTTCTGTTTGATGGTATAAGACCTGTTGTTGGATCTATAACAGCCACAACACTCCTTTCACCAAGTGTGGCAACAGCAAATATCATATCACTCTTTGTTGGATATAGAGCCTGAAGAACATAACCCCTTATGTTTGGATTTGAAACAATGAAACCCTGAACATATGCTATTGATCCGGTTGCCCTTGAATAACCTATAATGTTATTTGAGCTTGTGCCAACCACAACATAGTTTTGTACACCAGGGTTATCGCCCCAATCATAACCGAAGGTTATGCCAATTGGCTGATAGCTAACATATTCTTTCGTTAGCTCATCATAGTATGTGTAATTATCCTTCCACAAAAGTTCAGGCTTACTTACGTTCTCAGGTACATTGTATCCTGCAGCAAGATAGGATGGATTCATCTTTATATGGAAATTGTAAGCCTCAAGACCGTTTGATGTTGCAAATATAACCTCACTTGTGTTAAGATAACCATTGTTAACATCGTTTGGATTTAAATAGATCAGGGGGGTTAAAAGGTTATTTCCTGTTAAATTGAACTCTATGGACGCAAGAGGATTCTCATGTATTGGAACTGGCATTCCAAAGTAGTTTAAATTCCTGTTATAAAATATGTAAAGTATGGCATTACTTTTGTTTGTGAAAACAATTGCAGAATACTGACCAGCACTGGCATAAATGAACGGATTGTTGTAAAATAATGATCTATGGTCAGGAACAAATGGTAATGAATAGTTCTTATAAACATTGAAGTTGGAATCAAGAATATAGAAATTCTTTTCACCATAGGCAAGATATGTCATGGAATTTGAAAATGAAATTATGTAAGTTCCAGTTTCCTCAATATAGTTTATACCCTTAGGTATTGAATAGTTTGTTGGACTTTTAAGGTGAATCATTAAAGTTTTCTGTGATGTATAGTTGTATGTTACAGGATACACCATTGCATTTCCATTGTTGTTGTAGAGTAGAACACCGCTTAGGTACATGTTTAATCCTATTGTAGAACCGAAATTGTTTATTCCAACAGGTGCGTATGGCCAGTTTTCAGGATTCGGTATTGGTTGTGTGTAAATATCACCCCTTATTATATCAATGGATGGTGCGGTGTATGTTGTTGAATAAGGTGTGAAAAATGGTGCGAATATTGCAAGTATAAGGAATAATACTATTATTCCCAAACCGGCCATACCTATCTTGCTTTTTGAGAATATTTTCCATCCGTTCCTGAGAGATCTTAAAAATGCACGCCTGGATTCCTTCCATTTTGCTTGTTTTGCCATTTCTTTCACCTCTATGCTATCCTCACCCTTGGATCAAGGTATCCGTAAATAAGGTCGGCTATCCAGTTGAATATTATTACAAGCAAAGCAATAATGTTTACAGTTGCCTCAACAACAGGATAATCAAGCCTACCTATTGACTGTATGAAAAGCCATCCAACACCCTGGTAACTGAATATTGTTTCTGTAAGAACACCACCACCTATAGCAAATGCCATGGAAATTATGAATGATGTTACCAGAGGAAGGAGAGCATTCCTTGCAGCATGTTTGAAAATCACATCCTTCTGAGAAAGACCCTTTGCTATAGCCACATCTATATAATTTTCTCCAAGAACATCAAGCATTGATGTTCTCATAAGTAAAACAGTTCCTGCAAAGGATATTAATATTAAAACTATCATGGGCAGGGCTGAATGCCATAGAAAATCCACAACGAAGAATAATGGATTATTGGGATCATTCCATCCAAATATTTTATCACTTGGACTGTAAAAACCACCCAGAGGGAACAGATTCAACTTAAATGCAAATATGAATATGAATATCATGCCAAGCCAGTATGTAGGCATGTTGTAGAAAACAAGACCAATAACTACATTGCTACCATCGAGTACTGATCCCCTCTTCCATGCTATTATTGTACCCACAAAGTATCCAATTATATATGATATTATTGTGGCCACACCAAAAAGGAAGAGCGTCCTTGGAACAGCCTGGGCAAGAAGACTACTTACAGGCTGGAGGTAATAGAATGAAAGACCGTAGTTGAAGGTGAGTGCATCTCCCATATATATGAAAAACCTTTCCCATACGGGTTTGTTAAATCCGAAAAGGTTAATCATATATTCCTTTTGGGCAGCTGTAAAATTTGGGTTCAAAAGCAGAAGTTTCACAAAGTTCGTTGGCATGAAGTATAGAAGCCAGAATACTATTGCAACAATTATAATATATGTTACCAAACTTTCAATTGTTCTTAAAATATAATACTTTGCCAAACTAGCCATGGGTGGATTCACCTCTCCAGTTTATGGCAAAAACCATGAACTTTGGAATGTAATAATATTATTTAATGATTTCGTCAAACCCTATTAATTTCTATAAATTTTCTTTTATTTTGATAATTTTTTAATTTGAATTTTTATGTTTTATTGTAGGGAACCTTCAGAAAGTGTGTATTGGTTTATTTCATAAATGTTCATCATATCTACTTTCTTTGCACTTTTTAAAAAATCTCTGTTGAGATTTTCAACTTTTTGGGATACCATCAAAAACTTTTTCTTTTTTCCATATTTTTTTACAAAAAAATTTACCAGATTATCTATCCTTTTTGCATTATCTATGACAAGAGTTATCTCCTCTTCTGATCTAATTATTGTTCCAAAACCATCCTCATCTTCAATTATGCTCCTTTTTCTTACAAGTGAATCTATTGTATCAAAATCTGGATAAAAGTATTTCCAGTCAACAAAAATTCCATTCTTTCCCTTGCCAGTCAATTCAAAAATTTTTTGGGGATCCTTTGCAAATTTACAGCTGTTCCTTTCTCCTTTCATATTTTGAAGATCGTAATATATGTATTTTTCAATTATTTTTCCTCCCAATGAACTAACAAGAGATTTGGAAGGGAGATTCCAGTCAAAAACAGCCATCCTTGCAATTTTATGGTTTCCAATTGCATATTTAGTTATCAATGATGCAAAACCTCTTCTTCTATAGGCCGGGGATACCCTTAATCCCTCAAGCCATACACTGCCATCTGGGCATTCAGAAACGTTCAATATTGCCACAGGTTTGTCTTCGAATTCAAGAGTCAAAAGTGATTTCTTTCTCACCCAGGTATCATAAACAAATTGAATATAATCCCTCTTTGATTCATTGAATTCCCCATATTCCTCGCTTTCCCAAGTATGCCTGCAGAATTCCAGGATCTGATCTTTGTCTTTAATGGTTGCTTTTCTAATTTTCACGTTTTCCATTAATATTCAAAATGAATTTTTAATAATAAATTTTTATCTCCAAAAATTAAAAAGTTGTTTTATAAGATAAAACAATGGTAATAATATCGTTAATTTAAAATATAACAAAATGATTATATCAAAGGTGTGTGAATTATGGGGTGGCTAATCGTTCATGAAAATGTAACATACAAAAAATATTGTAATGTGGAAACAATTTTTGATAAAAATATTGGAGGTTAGTTATATGGTTAATGATATAATAGTTGTTGAAAATCTTGTTAAAATATATTCAAATGGCGTTGTTGCAAATGATCACATTAATTTGAAAGTTAAAGAAGGGGAAATAGTTGGTGTTATCGGACCAAACGGTGCTGGTAAAACAACACTTATAAAACAATTGACGGGCGAATTAATACCAACCGAAGGTAAAATAAACATTATGAATTTAGATGTTACAAAAGATCCTTCAAAAATTAAACCTTACATCGGTGTTTGCCCGCAGGAGGGTGGTTTGATAAGCCATTTAACCGTTAAAGAGCATCTGTATTATTTTGCTATGTTAAAGAGCCTTTCAAAAAATGATGCGATAAAAAACACGGAAAAAATTTTGAATACACTTGATTTAAAATCGCATGAGAAAAAGAGAGTCGGCCAACTTTCAGGTGGATTGAAGAGAAGGGTTTTTGTTGGAATAGCACTGATAAATGAACCTTCAATCATATTTCTGGATGAGCCCACAACAGGTCTTGATCCAGTATCGAGGATTGATTTCTGGAAATTTATTGAAAAAGTCAGGGAAGAAAAACCTGAAACAACAATTATTATTACAACACACTATCTGGAAGAACTTGATAGGGTTTCCAATAGATTAATTTTTATTAACATAAGGTAAGGTTGTTCTGGATGGTAATGTAAAGGAAGTAAGATCATTGATACTTGATTATGATATAAAAATAACTCTTCCGGAAAGATTTAAAGATGCTGTGACAAAAGAACTTTCAATGAATGGTTTAAGCTTTAAAATCAATGAATCTTTTGGCAGAATAAATTTACTTTTATCAAAAAAGGATATTTCAAAAGCAATGGAAATTATCATAAAACATACATCTGATATTGTTGTAGAATCACCGACACTTGATGAGGTTTTTCTCGGGGTGATGAAAAATGAATAAAACATTGAACGATATTTTTATAATATCAAAAATAAATCTTCTGAGTTTAAGGGAATCACTTATTCCCTTTACGATTGTTTCTCTGATAATACCTCTGGGAATGACATATTTGATTTCACTCTCCTCACCAAACTGGGATTTAACAACAAAAATAAATTATTTAACCGGTATGCTTGTTCTATCTTCATCATTGACGGTTCTGAACGGTGTTGGTCAATATATTGCCCAGGATAGATTAAAGGGTATAATATCCTGGTATAGAACTTCACCTGTGAATCCAATTTCTTATATTCTTGGAATAACAACAACATACATTATATCAATAAT
>JAVRLK010000010.1:0-24730 GCA_031961545.1 Thermoplasmatota archaeon
TTATTTTTTCATGAAAATTCACAGAAACAATACAAGAAGCTTAAATATTTAAAAAGGATCCTATAACTATGCCTGTCACACCAAAGGAAATAAGAAAACATAAAAGGGAAATATATTTTTCCGTTCTAAGGTTCCTTCTTATAGTAAGGAAAGTTTATAAACTATCAAAATCCAAGAAGAGAGAAAAGATAAGGGAGCTTGCGGAGGAGAATAAAAAATTGTTCTATGAACTTGGTCCTACTTTTATAAAATTCGGTCAATTGCTTTCATCCAGGGGTGATATGTTCCCGCAGGAATACATAGATGTTATGTCAGGTTTACAGGATATAGTTCCGCCTGCACCATTTGATGAAATTAAAAAGGAAATAGAGGAAGAATACAAAAAGCCATTAAATGAAGTGTTTGATTATTTTGAAAAGGAACCAATCTTTTCAGCAAGTCTTGGACAGGTTCATATGGCATCAATTAAAGGTGAAAAAGTTGTTGTAAAGGTTTTAAGACCCGGGATAAGGAAAAGGGTGGAGCTTGATTTATCCGCACTAAGGACCATGGATAGAATGTTCAGAACCTTAATGGGCGATGATTTTGCCTTTATGGCCCAGAAAATGATAAGCAGCTTTGAGAAAACAATATATGATGAAATGGATTACAGAAAAGAGGCAAAAAATTTAATCGAAATATCAAAAAATTTATTCTCAAGGGAAAAGGATCTAAGAATACCAAAGGTTTACTTGGAGTATGTAACTGAAAAGGTTCTACCCATGGAATACATACCTGGGACAAAAATAACGGATGTTGAAAAACTTAAGGAAAAGGGCCAGGATGTTAAGGCACTTGCAAGAAGGGTTGTTGAAGTTTTCACAACAATGGTAATAAAGGATAATAAATTCCATGCTGATCCACATCCAGGTAACATTTATGTGGATGATAATGGAAATTTGATTCTCTACGATTTCGGCATGGTTGGTGTACTTGATAGAAAAACAAGAAGGAACCTTTTCCTGCTCTACGATGCACTTGTTTCAAAGGATGCAGAGAGAATAATTGATGCCATGATAAAACTTGATGCCCTTGATCCCTATGCGGATAGGTATGTTATAAAACAGGGAATAATGCTGGCATTAAGGTCCCTTGAGGGTGAAAGAATAACTAAATACGAGGTGAATGAACTTGTAAGGCTTGCAAACAGGATATTTTTCGAATTTCCATTCAGGTTACCCGATATTCTTACACTTTTCATAAGAATGTACCTTTTAATGGAGGGTGTTGCCTTCACACTTGATCCTGAATTCAACATGCTTGAGACAATTGGTGATCTTTTAAACAGAAGGGAAATGAGGTATGAACTATACATGAATATGATTGATGGTGAAATAGAGAACATTGAAAATTTCTATAGAAAATCCTTAAGTGTTGTTTCAAAGTTGGATAATTACATTGATTTACAGGTATCGAACATAAAGAGGAATGAAAGGAAAAGGGAAAATTACTGGATACCTGCATCAATTGTTGTTGCAAGTGCAGTTCTTTCTTTAAAATATCTTGATTTTGGTGCAATAGGTTTTATGATATCTGGTGCCCTATTCCTCTACTTTTACTTTAAATAATAAAATAAAAAAATTTATTCAACGGGCACCTTTGTGCTCTTTCCAAGAGGTATTGTTATTGTTAAAACACCATTCTCATACTTTGAAAATGCCTTGTCCTTATCAACAGTTGTTGGTAATAGTATTCTCTTGAAATACCTTTCTGGTCTCTGGTTCACATGAACTATAGCTTTTTCAGCAATTTCACTTTCCCTTCTGGCCGAAACTGTAACAAAACTGCTTGTTATTTCCACCTGTATGCTTTCTTTTTTTATTCCTGGCAGATCAAGAACTATGTAAAGGTTGTTATCACTTTCGTACATGTCCACAGGAGGCAGTACGGTTTCATAGAAACTCTTTCTTCTCTCTGCAAGGAATTTTTCAAGGTCGTTTTTTAGATCCTCCGACATGAACCTGAAGAAATTTTCAACCATGTTCTCACCTTATATTATCTATTCACTATTTTTATTTAAAATTTTTGTGATTAATTGAGCTTCAATCGAAATGAATATATTCTTTAATTTCATTCAAAACATTATGGATATATTGATAAAGGATGGATTCGTTGTTACGCAGAACAGGAACAGGGAAATAATAAAAGGTGATGTTCTAATCCAGGAAAATTTCATTACCGCTGTTGGTAAGGAAATTAAAGAAAATGCGGAAATTGTTATTGATGCAAAAAATAAAATAGTCATTCCAGGCATGATTAATACACACACTCACGTTGGCATGGGCCTTTTCAGGGGAATGGTTGAGGATGTTTCATTGGAAACTTTCCTTGATAAAACCTTTTCTCTAGATGCAAAGAGAACAGATGAGGACATTTATCTCTCTTCATTTTTATCAATGATTGAAATGATAAGGACTGGAACTACATCATTCTTTGATCTTTACTATTCAGAGGATATAATTGCCAAAGCGGCAATTGATACTGGTATAAGGGCATTCCTTGCATGGGTAACCCTGGACAAGAAATTCACAACACAGAAGGGTGATCCATTGAATAACGCTGAAAATTTCATTTCAAATTTTATGAACAGGGAAAGAATATATCCATCAATAGGTTTTCAGGGTGTTTATGTTTGCTCTGATGAAACATTCCTTAAGGGGTATGAAATCGCCAAAAAATACGGTGCATTGATGCATATGCATTTAAGTGAAACAAGGAAGGAAGTGTATGACCATGTGAAAAAGAAAAACAAAAGACCTGTTGAATACCTTTATGATCTTGGAATATTGAACGAAAAAATGGTTGCAGCACATACAGTCTGGCTAACACAGAGGGAAATTAAAATGCTTGCTGAAAAGAATGTGAATGTTTCTCACAATCCTGTGAGTAACATGAAACTTGGAACGGGAGGAGCTGCACCAGTTCCAGAAATGGTTGGATATGGTATTAACGTAACACTTGGTACAGACAGTGTTGTTAGCAACAACAACCTTGATCTATTCAACGTTATGAAGGTGACAGGTTTAATGCACAAGAACGAAAAGTGGGATGCATCAGTTCTCAATGCACAGGAAATATTCGACATGGTAACAATAAACGGTGCAAAGGCCCTGGGTATGAAAAATTTTCTTGGATCAATAGAGGAGGGAAAACTGGCCGATATTGTTGTAATTGATCCATTCCCTACAGGCTTACCATTGAAAAAGGAGAACATTATTCCAAACCTTGTTTATTCCATAGAGGGCTTTAACGTTAATGATGTTATAGTTGATGGAAAAATTTTGATTAATAATAAAGAATTTACAGAAAATCTTAAAAAACTTTTTGAAAAAAACAGGGAGAAAATTTATTCAGGATATTAGATATTCAGCGAAAACTTTTGCATCATTAACAAGGTTTTCAATTTTGCAGTATTCGTTGGGGCTGTGTTCCACAGGATCTATTGTTGACCATACAACTGCATCATAACCCTTCTTTCTGAGGATTGCCGCTACCGTTCCACCACCTATACCAACAAGTTTTACCTTTATTTTCCTTTTTTCTTCAATTATTCTTGAAATTGTTTTAACAATGTTTGAATCCTTTTTTGTTGGTGGTGCAGGATCAGAACGCTGGGCAATATTTATTTCAATCTTTACACCATACTTTTTCTCAAACTTTACTTTTTCCTTTTCTATTTCATTTATTACATCATCTATCCTGTATTCCGGTAAAATTCTGCAATCAAAGTAAACAATATCCGTTCCAGGTATTGTGTTTATGTTCGAAACATTAAATTCCTTTTTTGTTGGCTCAAAGGTTGAATAGGGCGGAACAAAAATATCATCCGTAAGGTTGAATTTTTTATGCAATGTTTTATCGATCTGTATTGAAAAAAGCATGCCTATTCTGTGGGCATTTAAACCAAGGTCCGGTCTGGATCCATGGCTCTGAACTCCTTCAGTTTTTATATTAAACCAGAGAATTCCCTTTTCAGCTATCTCAATCTCATCTCCCCTTTCATTACCTGCATCCGGTACCAGGAACTCATCATTTTTTCCAAAATTATACCTTTCAACAACATATTTAAGGCCATAGTCACTCCCGAGCTCCTCATCCGAAACAAAGATTAAACCGATGTTTGTTTTTGGCTTTATCTTTTCCATTTTTATTGCTTTTACAGCATATATTGAACCTATGAGAGCCTGACCGTTATCCTCCGTACCCCTGCCGTAAATTTTACCATCAACTATCACAGCGTTGAATGGATCAGTTTTCCATAGGGATCTATCACCCTCAGGAACAGTGTCCATGTGTGAAACTATCCATTTTGTTTTTTCCCTGTTTTCGCCATAAATTATTGCTATTATGTTAGGTCTTGTATAACCCAAGTCATCAACAGCATCAATCCTGATTATATCATCAAATCCAATATCCTTTATTAATTCTTCAATGTACTTTGCCCTTTCCATTTCACCCTTTCCACCACTTTTTGGTGAAATTGCCACCCTGCTCACAAGATTAACCATTGCCTTTACCATTTCCTCCTTCAATTTTTCCACTGTTTCATCAATCATTTTTTATCACCAGATCTTGCCAATTCCGGCAGCATTTTTGGTATACCATCCTCAATGTCGTAAATCCTTCCGCATTTCCTGCATTTCAATGTGCCCTTTATTATCTCTTCCTTCTCTTCAATTACATCAAGATCCAGTTCACCAAGGCATACAGGGCATCTCAGAATATCAAGCAGTTCCCTTTTCATGTTTAAATATTAAAGAGCAACCATATTCCGTATCCTATGACAGCTAAAGCAACTACCCAGAATATGGCATTCAAAGCCTTGATATTTTTAACACCAAGATCTATTATTATTGCCCTGAGACCGTTCAGGCCATGGTATGCCACTGATACAACAAAGGCAGAATAGAAAGCCTTCCACCAGGGATCCTGTAACCTTAGTAAAATTTGCTGGAAGAGTATATTGCTAATACCATATGCGTGCATTAAGATGAGATGTACTCCAAGGAAAAATACCATGAACATGGCTGTTATGATCTGGAAAAACCAGGCAATGGGTTCCATTGATGTTTTCAGTGAACCATTTTCTTCCATTTTATGCACCTCCCATGAAGTGAACAACAACAATGTATGATAATGCTATCCATGCTATAAGACCAAGTGCCATCATGACCCAGAAGAAAATCTTGTGCCTTTTTGTTCCAATACCGAACTCATTGAAAATCAACCTTATTCCATTCGCACCATGGTAAAATATAACAAGGAATAGAAGAATATCCAGGGCTACAAAAGGTGGAGATTCAACAGTATTCAAAAACTGCTGGTAAGATGAAGGATGCAATAGGTTTGAAAGTGCATAGAGGTGAACGAAAAGGTAAAGAAGTATAACCAAACCAGTCAACCTATGGAAAATAAAAGCCAGTTGACCTGTATGCTTTCCTCTTAAATCAGCCCAGTTCCAAACATTTCTCAATGGCATTTTCAATCACCCTTTCTTACAAAGAATTTTTTAAATTCGAAAACAGCAGCCTGTACCTTTAGTTTCTGTATTGCAGAAGCAGGATCAACATCCTTCGGGCATGCTTCACTGCACTCTGCAGAGAAATGGCACCTCCAGCATCCCTCCGGATCGCTTATAATCATTAATCTTTCCTGGGATCCCTGATCCCTGCTGTCCATGTTGAATCTGTACGCAGCTGTCAATGCGGCTGGACCAAGATAGAATGGATCGCTTGCAGCAATTGGACATGCTGCAACGCATGCACCGCATTTTATACAGAGGGTAAACTGTTTGTACTTTGCAAGCTGTTCGGGTGTCTGAATGAACTGTCCTTCATGCTCTTCCTTCCTTATTATGTATGGTTTTACAGACTCATGTTTCTTAAAGAAATCGTCAAAGTCAACAACAAGATCCCTTATCCATTTGTATCCTGTCAATGGTTCAAGTTTAATCACATCCTTCTTAATCCATTCAATCTGTGTTGAGCAGACTGTTTTTGGAAAATTGTTTACCATTACAGCGCAGCTACCGCATATTTCCTGTCTGCATGATGCTCTAAAAGATAATGTTGGATCTATGTTGTCCTTTATGTAATAAAGGCCATCAAGGATTGTCATACCCTTGGTTACAGGTATTTCATAATCCTTGTACTCCCATTTTTCTGGGGTACCCCTTTTTATCCTAAATATTACCTTATCCATTCAAATTCACCTCAATACTTCCTTTCCTCAGGCTGCCATTTGGTCACGCTTACAGGTATATACGATAGTTCAATTTCACCGTTCCTTATCACAGCTATTGTATGCTTCATCCAGTTAACATCATCCCTCTTTGGATAATCAACACGGTAATGGGATCCCCTGCTTTCCTTTCTTGCGAGTGCACCAACCGCCACAACCTCCGCATTCTCAAGCATGTTTGAAAGTTCCAGGTATGAGAAAAGATTTGAATTGTACCTCATATCCTTGTCTTCAACATAAACGTTCTTGAACCTTTCCTTTAACTGTTTTATAATCCTTATGGCATCGGTGAGGTCTTTCTCGTTCCTGAAAATTCCAACCTTTTCCTGCATGGTTGATTGAAGATCCCTTCTTATGGGTGCTATTCCCTCTCCCTTCCTTTCCCTGAATATTTCATCATAAATTCTCTTCTCTTCCTTTTGAACAAGATCCATATCAAGATCAGGCATTGATGCCTTTTCTGCATACTTTGCCGCATTTTCTCCCGAAACCTCTCCAAAAACAAGGCACTCTATTGTTGAGTTTGCACCAAGCCTGTTTGCACCATGTATGCTCACACATGATGCCTCGCCAGCTGCATAAATGCCCTTGTAAGCTGTTTCTGTATTCATATTAACATGAATTCCACCCATTGTGTAATGTGCAGCAGGTCTTATGGGTATTGGTTCATCCTTTGGATCTATACCATTGAACTTTATCGCTATTTCCCTAATTGCAGGTAACCTTTCCTTAATCTTTTCATCACCAAGATGCCTTAGATCAAGGTAAACGTATGGTCCCCAGGGTCCCTCAAATCCCCTGCCTGCCTGTATTTCCCACATTATTGCCCTAGAAACTATATCCCTTGGTCCAAGTTCCATCTTTGTTGGCGCATACCTTTTCATGAACCTTTCTCCATCCTTGTTTATTAGATAACCTCCTTCACCCCTTGCACCTTCAGTTATCAATATACCTGAAGGTACAAGTCCTGTTGGATGGAACTGGACAAACTCAAGATCCTTTACTGGTAAACCTATCCTCAGAGCCATTGCAACACCGTCGCCCGTTGAAGAATATGAATAGGTTGTGAATGAATATAATCTTCCAAGACCTCCAGTTGCAATTATCAGTGCCTTTGCCTGGAAAACAACAAATTCACCGTTCCTCATGTTTATTGCTGTAACACCCTGGAAGGATCCATTCTTTGCTATTATGGATGTTGCAAAATATTCAGGGAATCTTTCAACGTTTTCATAAACAAGCAATCTTTCGTAGAGTGTGTGCAATTCATGGAAACCTGTTCTATCCGCTGCATATGTTGCCCTTGGATAGCTGTGACCACCAAAGGGTCTCTGTGCTATCCTTCCATCAGGTGTCCTGCTCCATGGGCAACCCCAGTGATCATGCTTTATGATCTGTTCAGGTGCCCTTCTAACAAAAAATTCAACAGCATCCTGATCAGATAGATAATCACCGCCCTTTATTGTATCGTATGCGTGCAGATCGAAGCTATCCTCAGGACTTAGAACTGCCGCAGAACCTCCTTCTGCTGCAATGGAATGTGACCTGAGAAGATGGAGCTTTGAAACAACAGCAATTTTTAGGTTTTTGTTGTATTCTGCTGCAGATATGGCAGCGCTCAAACCGGCAAGCCCTGAACCCAAAATCACCACATCAGATTTATGAATTTCCATATTGACCATCCTTTATGCTTTATATTTATTGGAAATCGAAATTTTCTATTTAACTGTTTCGTAATCGTCATTCTTCGAAATCCACATTAACTTCTTTTTCTCCAGATCTGTATAGATCCTTCCTGTGTGCCTCAAGCATGTTTATTTCCTCACCCTTAAATTCCGCAAAGGTCATAACGTTTCCTGAACTGTATACTTCATTCAGCCTTTCCCTGTATTTAAGATCTCTGAGAAGATGATGATCAAGAATGACCGTATCAATCTCCCTTGCAATCCTTTTAAGGTTTTCAATTGATCTATTCAAATCTCTATCGGAGAATCTATAACCAAGGAAATATGTTGGCGGTCCATCTATCACAGCGATTTCTGGATTCTCCTTAATAATGAAATCGGCAACATTTTCAACGATCGGTCCTTCCACATCCGATGAAAAGAGAAACTTTTTATCGGATTCAATAACAACGGATATAACGTAACCCAGTTTAGATTCCTCATTTCCATGGTGTAATGGTTCGGAAAACTTCAATGAAATTTTCCCAAAGTTGAATGTTTTTGAATCTGCAAATTCATAATTTTTTATTTTATTTACAAAGTAATCAAATCTTATTTTCTGTGATCTGTTTATTTTATTTTTACCATCTTTAATCAATAAAATTTTGTTTTCATAAAAATCCTCATCTGGATCGTAATGGTCGTAATGGTAGTGTGTTATAATTATTATATCACATTTTTTTGCAATATCCTTTATAACTTTTTTGAATTTTAAAAGATAATCATACTCAATTTTTGTTGGTCTCAGTCCATACCTGTATGGTCCCAAACTCGCTGAAGGATCAATTATTATTTTATATTCATCTTCTATAAAGATGCTCATGGATCTTATGCCCATGGAATCCGATGCAATGGGAACAATCTTCACATAATTATTATCAATTTACCATATTTAAACATATCTGGAAAAGATTTAATTAAGGATTTACTATTTTATTCCTATGGCCGAAGAAATCTGCGATGTTGAAGGATGTGATAAACCCGCATTCAAAAGCGTAGCAAGGGCAAGGGCAGAAAAGGTATTTTCTTTAAAAAAGGGAACAAGGAATGTTCATTTATGCAAGGAGCATTATAAGGAATTCAAGAAAAAAACAAAGAAGGAAAGGGAGATAGATAGGCTTACATGGGTATAATGGATGATATACCTTGAGCATCCATTGATAAAGAAGGATACGCTTGAAAAAAGGGAATATCAGATAAACATAGCAAAAAAGATAGTTGAAACAATGAAGAATACACTTGTTGTTCTTCCTACAGGTATAGGTAAGACTGAAATTGGAATAATAGTTATAGCAGAGTTCCTTCAGAAGCTAGGTCCTAAGGTTCTTTTTCTAGCACCAACAAGGCCTCTTGTTCTGCAGCATGTTGAAAGGCTAAAAAAGTATTTGATTGTTGATAAAATTGTTGGCCTTACAGGGAATATAAAAGCACAGGAAAGGAAGAAACTATGGGATGAAAATGATGTTATAGTGAGCACACCTCAGGTCATACAGAATGATATACTATCATCACTCATAGATATTTCACAGGTAAAATTACTTATTGTTGATGAGGCACACAGATCAGTTGGCAAATATTCATACACCTTTGTTACGGAAAGGGCTGTGAACGCGGTAATTGTAGGCATGACAGCATCACCGGGATCAAAGATGGAAAGGTTGCAGGAAATCATCAGGAACCTTAATGTGAAACAGGTGGAAATGAGAACAGAGAGGGATGAGGATGTTAGGGAATATGTGAAGGGTGTTAAGATTGAAAGTATAAAATTGGATTTTCCACTTGAACTGGAACCCTTAAGAATGAAACTTCATGAATTGCTTGATTCTTTGCTTGAATTGCTTAAGCAAAAATATGAAAATACAAACATAAACAAAAAAATAACTAAGAAAATGATACTAGATTTGCAAAAAGATGCATTGGAAAAAATTAATGCAGGGGATAAATCATTTTTCGAGGCACTTTCAATAACATCCATGATGCTGAAAATTTACATTGCAATTGAATTCCTTGAAACACAGGGTATTGAGAGCTGCCATGAGTACCTTGAAAAGCTTGTTGCATCCGGTAGAATGAAAAATGCAAGGAGGGTTGATGTTAGGCTTAATAAACTAAAGGGTTTCCAGGAGGCTGTGTTGATAGCAAGGGATCTCGTCAGAATGAACATAAAGAGTCCAAAGATAGAGAAGATAAAGGATATAGTGAAAGAGCAGTTATCCAAAAATCCAAAATCAAAGATTATTGTTTTTACAAATTATAGAAAAGTGAACGAAAAGGTTTATGAGGAGTTGAAGAAAATTGAAATAGCGAGGCCATCAAGGTTTCTGGGTCAGAGTACAAGGGAGGGTGAAAGGGGTATGACACAGGAAGAGCAGGAGGAAATACTTAAAAAATTCAGATCCGGTGAAATAAATGTGCTTGTTTCAACACAGATAGGAGAGGAGGGTCTTGATATACCTGAGACGGATCTCGTTATTTTCCATGAACCCGTTTCATCTGAGATTAGAAATATACAGAGGAGGGGTAGAACAGGAAGATTGAGACCTGGAAGGGCAGTGATTTTAGTTTACAAGGATACAATGGATGAAATTATGTTTTATTCGGGAATAATGAAGGAGAAGAAAATGAAGGAAAAATTAAAAACAATAGTTCCTGAAGAAAGGCCAAAAAAGAAGGGGCAGTATTCAATCTTCGATTTCTAAATCAACATAAAGGTCTTCCTTACATTCCTCATACTTTTCCCTTAAATTTGTTACATCCACCTCAATTGTTCTTATTTTTTTGTTATCTATAGTTACCCTTTCACCATCTTTACCAATGCCTTTCTCAATAAGAATTCTTCTTACCTCTTTTTCAAGATCGGGTGTGCTGTCACCATAGATCCTTCTTATGTTTTCAGCTATCCTGTAAGCTGTTGTCCTGAAAACATTTTTCTTAGATTTTAAAAGTATTGAGAATATTTTCTCCTCAATGTTATCATCCATAATGCCAAAGAATTCATCTATTGAATAACAGTTAGAACAATCCATCTTTAATTTTGTGAAAACACAGATACATTTGTCATTCTCAACCCTTTCAGGATCAAGAAAGAATTTCATACTATGGTTGTGCGAAATCTTATATGAAAAACCGAGGTATGGTATTAAAAATAAAATGAATGGTTCAATTGAAATGAACCTTACTATAAAACCCATACCTGCAAGTTTTTCTATAATTTTAAATCTAATATCATCAAGGTATTGTTTTAAATATTCATCATCAACGTTTTCAAAGTTATCAAGATCCTCATCAGTTTTTCTTCTAATATCCATGAGGTTATCTTTGTTAATTTTCAATTTCATGGTTTTCAAAAGTAAGATATCGAATGAAAGGTTCATTTTCTCATAATCGATTTTCGTATCCTGGTTACAGTAAATCCTGGAATTTTCAATAGCCTTTTCAATTTTATTCCCAAGATTTTGAATGTTCAGATAAATCTTTGAAATTTCACCATGCTCACTGTTTCTCACATAACCAAGACCGAAAGGAAGGTTAACAAGGTCATCCGTTGAAACTGAAAATTTCTCCGAAAATTCCTTTGCATCATAGGGTGAAAGTTTGAATAAAACAAAATTCTTTGTGTTTGCCATTATTGCGTTGAAAACATTTTTACTTAGACCTGAAAGATGTGTTGTTGCCATAAAAAGGTTCAAATTTTCCTTTCTTCCAAGAATAAGCATATCCTCGAATGAGGAGTTCATATAATCCTGGAATTCATCGCAGAAAACAAAGACAGGATCCTTTCTTTCCCTTGATTCAACACCTATCCAGTACATGCTCAATATTGATGAAAGTAAGAATGTGCTTATTCTTTCACCAACCCTTCCCCTTTCACCATTCACAAGAACGATCTTTTTCTTATCAATTGCATCCCTTAGATTTAATTTTGGTCTATCAGAACAGAGCATATTTTTAAGAATTGTGTTTGTTTTAAGGAATGATAGTGTTCTTCTTGTACTTGAAAGATCCTCAACAGGATAATTCTCTATATCCTCAAGAAAATTTTTAAATTCCTTATTTTTTGATAATTCCTTCAGCCTGTATCTTTTTTCAGGCCTTGAAATTATATCATAAACATCGAGGAGCGTTGAACCAGGTATTTCAACAAGTCCATTAACGCTGTTCCTTATTATTTCCGATATCCTTGATCCAACAAGACCACCAACCACACCCGATTCAGCTTCAGTAACATTTTTTAAAATTTGAATTATATCCTCGGATAACCTTGGTACAAGTATATCCCTTTCACCATTCTCTGGAATACTCAAAATATTCATGGAAACCTGGGAGTTGTAGGGACTTATGTAAATAACCCTCTTCAATGTTTCATCATCAATTGCATTTATTATCTTTTTCACAGTATCTCCTGTTGGATCTAAAACAAGTATTGGATTTTCAAGCAAACCAATCACAGTATGAACAAGTGTTGAACTCTTTCCTGATCCTGTTTCACCTATAAGTAAAAAACTCTGCCCTTCGTTTAAATTTATTGAAAATTTCATAATGTTACCCGATTTTATTCCCCTTCCCAGATTAATATCAATGTTATTTTTAATCCTCAATTCCCTCTTTGCAAACCTTGAGGCAATACCAAGATCCATAAGGTATTGATCTGGAAAGGGTAGAGTGTTCAATATTTCCTTTTTTGATGCAAAAACATATTTTGTTTTTTTCAAACTCCTTTCTCTGATTCTTTTGAAGTATAATCTATTTTTATCATTTGACCAGTAACTTTCAATGATTCTTAGAATATTTTCATCAACGTCGCCAAAAAACAGAACCTTTATGTTGAATTTAAAAATTTCTCCTTCTTTGTTTAGAAAAATTGTTGAGAATGTTGGCTTTAAAATACATACTATAAAGATCTCTCCATTTTTCGTTCTGTTCATGTAACTCAATAAATGCCTGATGAAATCCGTTTTTATTTCAAGCCCAACAGGAAGAGATTTTTTGTAGAACCTTGATGAATATATACCCTTAATGGGATAGTTTAATCTGAAAAATTCTCTTGTAATATGATCCTCATTTATTTTATAATAAACTGTCTTTAAAATTTCCGGGTTTTTTGTTGAAAAATATAAAAATGGACCGTTTTCGGTTATCCTTAAAATTATCCTGAATTCTTCATATTTTCTGTGTATGAGCGAGAGAAAGAGATTTACCCTTTCAACATGAACATCCCTTGTTAAAAAATCTTCAACTGGTAAAACTATTCTATAATTTTCATAACTATTCAGATAATCCTCCGTATTCATTGCCCCCTCCCTTCAAAAGATCAATAATACCTTCAATCCTTTCCCTGTAATCAGGAAATCTTTCAACAAGAGTTCCTGTAACGATTATATCTGCACCAGCATTTATAATGGGTTCAGCCTTTTCCCTTGATGTTATTCCCCCTCCTACAATCAGAGGAATGTTAATTTCTTTCTTTACCTCCCTTACCATTTCAGATGGTACAGTTTCAGGTGCACCTGAACCCGCCTCAAAATAAACAAGTTTCATTCCGAAAAACTGTGCAGCTAAAGCGTATGAAACAGCAAGATCTATTTCATTTCTTTTGATTAAAATTGCTTTACCAACCCTTCCAACAGTCATTCCCGGCTCAACAACAATGTAACCCATGGGAATTGTCTCAAGTTTGAAATTTTTTATAATTCTTGCACCCTTCACTTGATTACCTATAAGATAGTCCCTTTCCATTGAATTCAGCATGCTCATAAAATATATTGCATCGGCATATTTTGATATGCTCTGTACACCGTTCGGAAATATTATGACAGGAATTTTTATGTTCTCCTTAATTTTCTTAATATGTTCATCCATGAGTTCTGGTGTAATGTTTGTTGAACCTCCTACCATTATTGCATCTGTTCCTATTTTTTCCAGATCCCTTACTATCTCAACAGTTTTTTCTATGCTCTGTTTGGCAGGATCTATAAGTGTAAAGTGCATTTTCCTTTTTTTGAGAGTTTCATATATATACTCAAGTACACTCATTTAATAACACCACCAACAAGGTAGGATACAAGGGCGAGAACCATCGCAATCTTTGCAAACCTCTCACCTTTACCTGGATCATTGAACTGAATGACAACGCAGTATATAAAAATAATATCCGCTATCGAAACCGCTATAATATAAGCTATGCCAAAGTATCCAAATAAATAGGGTGAAGGAGAAAGTATAATTGCTATGAAATAAAAAATACCCGAGAGTAAAAGTGAACGAGAAACACCGATTCTTTTTGGGAGAGTGATTCTGTTGAAATCACCGGCCATGTCCTCAACATCCTTTGTGATTTCCCTACCAAGAGTTGAGAAAAATGCCATGAGACCCAGGATGAATGGTAGATCAAATTTAAGAAAAATGGATCCTGAGAAAAGAAAGAGAAGTAAAAGAATAAAGCTTATAAGAAAATTACCTGAGAATCCAAGGTTTTTGAACTTTATTTCATAAAGTATGAGTAATAAAATACCTGAAAGATTAATTATGAATGCATAAAGATTAATGAAAAATGATAATATTAATGAAAGGATGAAAATTGATATTCCAAAATAAAGAGCACTTTTTGGGCTTATCTTTCCTGATGGTATCGGTCTTTCAGGATGATTTATCTTATCCACTTCCCTGTCAAGGTAGTCGTTCAAAATGTTTCCCCCGGCATTTGTTAAAAAAGCAACTATAAATCCTATGAGAACATTGGGCATTATTATATTTATGCCATTGATTGATACACCAACAATTATAACGGTGAATGCTGACATAAGGCCGTTTAATGGCCTCATGATTTTTAACCAAGGATTCATTTGTAATGGTTAAAAAATTCCGGTAATTAATATTTTTCCTGGAATTCA
This sequence comes from Thermoplasmatota archaeon, assembly GCA_031961545.1. Lineage (GTDB taxonomy): Archaea > Thermoplasmatota > Thermoplasmata > Thermoplasmatales > ARK-15 > JAVRLH01. The sequence goes on from JAVRLK010000010.1 coordinate 14,894, forward strand.
AAAATTTCTCTTCAAAAATTTTTACAATGGAAAATTTTTTTAAAATCTATTTACTTTTTTCTTTCAATGGCAAAATTGAGGGATATGCTGGAAATGGCATTGAAAAAGGAGAAGGATATTCAATTAATGTACAGGGAAATTGCCAAAAATATTAAAGTGGATAGGTTAAAAAATCTATTCAATTTTCTTGCTGATGAAGAAATTCAGTACATGGCAATCATTGAAAAAATTCTAAAAATGAAATTTCTGGTGGAGGATGAATCAAATGAAATTGATGAAAAATTACCTGAAATAAAGTTTGATGAAAATTATTCTTTAGTATCAATAATTGAAATGGCAATGGAAATTGAAAATGAATTTTCAGAATTTTACAGAAAAATTTCTGATGAGTTTGTTGATGAAGAAAAGAGATCTTTAATTCTATAAATTTCCTCAATAAAGCAATCCCATTATTTCTTCTTGAAATCAGAAAAGGTATTGGCAAAGAGAATTGAAAAATATGAAGAACTTGCAAAATTTCTATCTGGTAATTAATTTCTTTTAAATATATTTTTTATTTTCAAATTTTTGGACAAAAAGTAAAGAAAAACAAACTTTTAATAAAAGTTATTATAATGATTAACCATGGAACTTGACGAAAAGGATCTTGCAATACTTAAAGTTCTATGCAGGAACAGCAGAGCACAGATAAGTGAAATATCAAAACTTACAGATATACCAAGGATCACTGTTTACAACAGGATCCAGAGAATGGTGAAAGAAGGGGTGATAAAAAAATTCACAGCTCTCCTCAATTACAAAGTTCTGGATCTTCCGGTGGTTGCATTCATACTTATATCTTTCTCCCCTGACTTTAAAATTTCGCAGAGAACACTTGCAAAAAGAATATCAGTTATGAAAAATGTTGAGGAGGTACATATCATAGCTGGTGAATGGGATCTTCTCGTAAAAGTGAGGGGGAGAACAGTTGAGGAAATAGGCAATTTTGTAGTTGATGAACTAAGGAATGTTGAGGGTGTGGAAAAGACCTTAACGAACGTTGTTTTTGAAACTGTACTTGATGAGCCCCTTTCACCCGATAATATAAAATGAAAAAGGAATTGGGAATGCTCAGTGTTTTTTCTTTAACAATCTTTCATTATTTAATCTAAAATTTATTGTTTTCCTTCTAGGTGGATCAGCAGCAAAATTTGCTGAATCTTTGCATTCCCTTTCAGATACTGTAAATCAACTCTTATTGATTTATGGTGTTAAATCAAGCAAAAGAAAAGATATATTTTTATTTCCATTTGGAATGGGTAAAGAGCTGTATTTCCAGTTTTTGATAGTTGCTTTCCTTTTCATTGGGTTTTCAAAACCATTCTCTTTTGGTTAAGGTCTTATGAAAATGCAGTATGAATATGTTTTGAGAGAAGTTCCATTACTCTATGCAATTCTTATTGTTTCATTTTTTATGGATGGATCAGTTCTCCTCTATACAACAAGAACAATGGGTCATAAATTTCCTTCATTAAGGCTCTTAAGATCCCTGAGGGAAACGAGGGATTCAACGATACTCGTTGCCTTCCTTGAAGATTTTTCAGCAATTATAGGTATTTCCATTGCCTTCATTGGTATATTTTTAACAAACATTATGAAAAGTTCAATATTCGACAGCATTGCATCCATTTCAATCGGTCTTCTTCTTATCACTGTTGGCGTTCTCATGGTTGATATAACAAAGGATCTTATTGTTGGCAGGGGTCTGAGCAGGAATGAAATTAGGACGATAGTGAATATTATTAAAAAGTACCCTGAAATAAATAAAATCATAGACATAAAGGGAGTTTATATGGGACCGAGTACGGTTATTCTTGGCATAGATCTGAATTTCAGGGATGGCCTATCAACTGAAAAAATAGAGGATATTATTGATAATATTGAGAATGAAATTAAAAATCAATTACCGCACGTGAAAAATATTTATATTGAAGCGGAAGAGTGATCATTCCCTTATTCTCTTTCCTGAAGGTAACCTGTTGAATATTCCCAGATCGGGCATTTTCAAAAGATCCTCCTTTGAAAATACAGGACCATCAACACATACCCTGAAACCGTTTATTGAGCATGAATCGCATATTCCTATACCGCATTTCATGTATCTTTCAAGACTTGCCTGTATGTTCACATTCTTGTCTCCAAGCAAATCTATAATTTTCCTCAGCATCTTTTCGGGTCCGCAGGCATAAACCGAATCTATATTTTCAATGTTAATTCCATCCGTAACAAGGCCCTTTTTACCAAGGGATCCATCTTCAGTGAAAATAAAAACATCTCCATATTCTTTTAATCTTTCAAGGAAAAATACATCATTTTTATTTTTAAAACCAATCAAAATGGTTTTTTTCTTAAAATTTGATTTTTCTATGAATGGCGCAAGTGAAGCTATACCTGTTCCTCCAGCAATAAATAGAGCATTTTCACCATATTCCCTGTAACCATTACCAAATGGTCCACGAATGAATATTCTATCACCTTCATTCATTTCCGATAATTTTTTTGTACCATTCCCAAGAACTTTAAATGTGAAACCAGGATGGTCATCAACATAGGAAAAGCTCATGGGAAATTCATCTATCCCAGGTAACCAGATCATTGCAAACTGCCCGGGCAATGGTTTTATTGAAAAATCTGTCTTTACTGTAAAAACATCTTTATTTTCTTGGACCTTTTCAACAACTTTAACGGGTATGAACATTATTTCACCGCCAGACCTGAAAAATCTTCAATTTTTGAAAAATTTTCTTTTATCATGTAATCCTCAATCCCTGAAAGTATTTCTTTGAAAATATTAATTCCTTTATAATATATTCCTGAACCTATCTGAACCGCATTTGCACCTGCAAGGATGTATTCAACGGCATCCTTCCAGGTTAAAATTCCACCAACACCTATTATGGGTATATTCATTTCCTTTCTAACATCATACACCGCTCTAAGACCTATTGGCTTTATACCTGGTCCGGAATAACCGCCTATAAGGTTTGATAATACAGGTTTTTTTGCATAAACATCTATTGCTATTGCCCTCACCGTGTTTATTAAAACAAGTGCATCCGCTTTACCCGCAGACTTGGCAATTTCAACAATATCCGTTACATTTGGTGTTAGTTTTGCAAAAACAGGTATGTTCACACTCTTCTTTACATCATTTATAACATCTTCAACAGCATCGGGATCCTGCCCTATTTCTGAACCATAACCCTTCACATGTGGACATGATAAATTCAATTCTATACCATCAACACCATAATCCTCCATGATTTTAGCCAGGTATGGAAATTCATCCACTTTTCCAAAAATGGATCCTATGACAGGTACATTCCCTTTTTTTGCTATTTTTATTTCTTCCTTAAAATTTTTTATACCTGGGTTTGCAAGACCCACAGCATTTATCAATCCATGTTCAAGATCAACAACCGTTGGATTGTTATAACCTGCCCTTTCTTCCATGCCAATTGATTTTGTAACAATTCCTCCAGCACCCGCTTTCGCTATTCTAAGCATTGTTTCTCCCTGTTCATCAAGTATACCGCTTGCTAAAATCAGCGGATTTTTGAATTCTATACCGGAGATCTTAACAGTAAGATCCATCGAATGGTGTAAAGAATATTGCCCTATAATATTTTTTATCTTTTTAAAAAATTATGAAGAATTTTTATAATATTGTATTGAAAAACTTGTTCCAAGCCAGGTTAGTGATATTATGATCAAAAGAATATTTTTTATGTAAAAAAGGCCCAGTAAGAATATTATTGCTGGTATGATGTAAAGAAGAATTATTCCGAGTATTTCTGTTGAATCCATAAAAATCAAAAAAGAAGAAAAAGTTTTATCCGAAGAGCGCTCCAAGTCCTGCAAGTGCTTCCTCTTCTTCCTTCTTCTCTTCCTTCTTTTCCTCTTTCTTTTCCTCTTTCTTCTCTTCAGCCTGTGCCGGTGCCTGTGGTGCAGCAGCTGCGGGTGCGAATGTTGTTGCCTTTATTGCCTCATCAATGTTTATTCCTTCAAGCGAGCTCACCAGAGCCTTGATCCTTGCCTTGTCCGGTTCGCCACCTGCAGCTTTTATTATAGCTTCCACTGCCTCTTCCGTTATCTTCTGACCCATAGAATGCAGGATCAGTACACTATACACATATTCCATTTTACATACCTCCTTTTTGATTCATTCCTAACTTATTGTTTAAGTTAGTAGCCTGAACATTTGCCTTTGCCAGTAATATGGGTATTGTTTCCCTGGAGAAATAGTTTATGTTAATGCCAAGTGAAAGTGCTTCAAGGTATGCCTGTGATATGAATATTGGTACAGTTGTTTTTGTGAAGTATTTAACGTTAAGTGAAAGATTAAATGCATTCCTTGCTGAGTTCTTTATGTCCTCAAGTATCTTGTTCTCATCAACCTCCAGTATCTCTCTATTGTATATTACACCATCCTCATAGAATGCCCTTATGTCAAGTCCAACGGGTATTGGCCTTATATCAAGTTTTGCAAGCATCTGTGCAACTTCCCTGCTTATCTTTTCACCTTTTTTCACAACAACAGTATCCTTTTTTATAACAACCTTTCCCTTCTCAATTGAAGCAGGTATACCAACCTTCTGAAGATCGCTCACAATCGGTCCCGGCTTAAATTCCGTTTCTCCGGCCGGAACAACAATATCTTCAGGTGCGATCTCACCACCCTTTGGTGGTGATCTTGTTCTTGATTTTTCAACAATTTTTGCAAGTTTAAATGGATTTGAATTACTCAATATAATTGCACTCTGATCCTGTATGAACTTTGAGAGTTCATCAAGATTCTTTTTCTTTGATGACGCATTTTTTAACGCTAATCCTATTAACGTATTTTTGTTCACTATGAGCTTTGCTGATCCCCTTAAACTCCTTCTTATGTTGTTTATCTCCGTTCCAGGTATACCCCTTATTCCAACTATACCAACAACCGAACTTTCCTCAATAAGTTTTGTCAGTTCCTCAACCGTTTCCTGGTTTGCCTTTGATACCATATCACTTCACCTCTATTTTGAATGCAGGGCCCATGGTTGTTTTAACGTAAACGGAATCTATGTTTCCCGTTCCCTTTTCGAGTTTCTGTGTAATCTTCTTTAAAACTTCCTGGATGTTTTCAGCTATGTCCTCAGGCTTCATATCCTTTGTTCCAACCGGTACATGGAATGTTCTTTTTTCTCTGCTCCTTGCCCTGACCGTTCTTTTTAAGTTCTGAATCAAGCCTGTTGGATCGGATCCTGGCGGTATGGGTTTTGGCATTTTTCCCCTTGGTCCAAGAATAACACCAAGCTGTTTTCCAATCTTTGTCATTAACGGTGCCTCTGCAAGAAAGTAATCGTATTGGTTAGCTAGCTTCTTTGCATTCCTTTTATTTTCCGCAAGTTTGTCAATGTCTTCGGGTCCAAGAACAAGGTCTGCTGAATTTTTTGCCTTTAGGGCTGTTTCACCTGATGCAAAAACTGCAACCTTTATGGGTTTTCCCCTTCCTTTTGGTAATAATATTTCTTCATTTATTCTCTTTTTTGGATCCGAAAGATCAACATATTTCAAATTAATTGCAAGATCAACACTCTCTTTGAAATTCCTCTTTTTCGAATTTTCTATCGCCTTTTTTACTGCATCAACGATTTCCTTGTCCATAATATTTACCTCCTGTAGTACAAGCGAGCCTATGGCTCTCCTACAGTCCTAATTCCTTCAATTCCAAATTGTATTTATACTTTTTCATTCAATGGTTATTTCTCCCTTTCTTATCTTTTCCTGTACCTCTTTTGGATCCATACCTTCAACTGTTACACCCATTGAAACACAGGATCCCAGGACCTCCATGACCATTGCCTTGAGGTTTGGTGAAAGTGAATCCTGGATTTTCATCCTTGCTATCTTTTTCACCTGTTCAAGTTTAAGATCACCAACCTTGTTTGTCTTTGGTGACCCTGATCCCTTTTCTATTCCCAGTTCCTTTTTTATCAAAGCGCTCACAGGTGGTGTTCCAACTGTTATTGTGTAAGATTTTGTCTTGGGATCAACAGTAATTTTTACAGGTACTGTCATTCCCTGGTAGTCCTTTGTTTTTTCGTTTATCTCCTTCACTACCTGTCCGATGTTAAGTCCGAGGGGACCCAGTGCCGGACCCAGCGGTGGTCCGGGTGTTGCCTTTCCTCCTTCAACCAGTATTTCTAAAATCTGAACCATTCACATCACTCCTTCTCAAGTACCCTTACCGAACTTGCCTTTACAGTAATTGGTATGGGGACAAGTGAGTCTGAAAGTTCAACTACTATTTTATCGTTTGCCATGTCAATTTCAATTATCCTTCCCTTCTCACCCTTGAATGGACCATCTATAAGTTCAACAAAATTGCCTACCTGTAGTGTTTCCACAGCAGCCCTTGGTGTTAACCAGTGCTCGATCTCTGAAATTTTCATTTCACCCTTAACAACACCCTTTATACCCTTAACATTTTTTATGAATGAAAGTATCCTGTCGGGCTGTATGGTTTCAACAAATACATAACCTTTCATCTTTGATGTCATACCTGGAACAAGGATTGAAAAAACATAATCTATTTTGTTTAATTTTATTTTGTTTCCAAGATCCCTTGCCACTTCAACCTCCTTACCGGCCTGCGTTTTAAGCGCAACAATTGTACTTATCAGATTAATTTTTACCTTACAGGAATCATCCTGTGAAGGATTCTTTTCATTGAAAACCCTTATTGTCATTTCTGCCCAGTCACCCAGAGATGAGGACTTTGGTGTAAGAACCTTTATTTTAAAATTGTTGAATTTTCCTGCAAATTTCATTGAAACACTTTCATTCTTTGATGGCAAAACAAGTGCTGAAATTTCCTCCTGTTTTATTTTTTTATCAAGAAGGCCTTCACTGTTAACTATCCATTCAAGATCTACGTCCTGAACATTGAAGTTGAATGAAAGTATAAGCGTATAATCTGCCTTTGGATCCGCACCGTTTATCTTTATTTCAAATTCAGCGTATCTTCCCGCTGAAACCTCATCAAGATCCTTGTTACAGCTGATGCTGAAACTTTTTCCTGAGTTCTGTGCGATTTTGGTAGATTCAACATTATCATCAATCAATTTCCTCACCTACGGAACATTAAATACGATTGCCATAAGGTAATATATTATAAAGCCTATAACCCCAATTATCACTATACCTGCACCAGTGATTTCAACAACCTTTATGTATTCTTCCCTTGTTGGTTTCCTTGCAAGTTTCAGTATTCTTGAATACTTGCCCTTACCTATCTGGGAAATCCTGTCCTCGATCCATTCCTGAAAGGATTGAAACTTTTCTATTATGTTCATCTTTAACACCAAATTCATTTACCTATATCAATTTTAATGCCCTCATTAGTGAAAGTGTATTTTGGCATATTTTTTATGCCTGTTATAACAAGCATGACGCTCATTTTTCTTCTGTAATCCGGTCTTATTGATGCGCCCCATATTATTCTTGCATTTGGATTCATCCTTTCCTGGACGATCTTAACAACATTGTGTGCCTCCTCAACAGTCATATCATCACCGCCAACAACATCAATGAGTGCACCTGTTGCCTTACTTATATCAACATCAATCAATGGTGAGTTTATTGCCTGGTTTGTTGCATTCTCAGCCCTTTTTTCACCATCGCTCTCACCAAGACCTATAACAGCCATTCCACTGTCCTTCATTATTGTCTTTAGATCGTTGTAATCAAGGTTTATCAAACCTGGTTTTGTTATCATTTCCGTAATTCCTTTAATTGCCCTTACAAGTATTTCATCCGCAAACCTGAATGCCTTGTTTAATGGAAGCCTTGGAACAACCTGAAGGAGTTTATCGTTTGGAATTGTTATAACGGTATCAGCATTTGCCATCAACCTTTCAAGTCCCCACATGGCGTTCTGGAACCTGTACCTGCCCTCAGAACTGAAAGGAAGTGTAACAACACCAACAGTAAGAGCGCCAAGTTCCCTTGCTATCTTTGCAACAACATGCGCTGAACCCGTACCTGTTCCACCACCCATGCCTGCGGTTATGAAAACAATGTCAGCTCCCTGCAGAACACTTTTTATGTTTTCTTCAGCCTCAAGTGCAGCGTTCATACCTATTTCAGGCACAGCCCCCGCACCAAGACCCCTTGTTAATCTTTTTCCCAGCAAAACCTTTCTCTGCGCCCTGCTCATGTAAAGATGCGGTGCATCAGTGTTCATGGCAATAAGTTCAACATCAGGTAAACCTTCATCAGCTATCCTTGTTATTGTGTTTGATCCAGCTCCGCCGCATCCAACAATCTTTATGTTTGTTTTTAATGATTTTAAAAGTTCAATAAGTTCCGAATCCTCAGGTGTCTGGTTCGTTTCTTTGAATTCCATATTATCACCGATTTAAATAATTTCTATATATTAACTGAATATATAAACTTCACGGAAACTGAAATATAAACCGTAAAAATTATATATAAAAATAGGATACAAAATTTGGTGATGTTTTATGGAAGAAACGCTGGCAACAATTGAATTCCTGATTGATGGGAAAAAATATGTTGCAAGGCTACACAGTGAAATGGGAGGTTTAAGGGAATACAAGGGTAACACGCTTGAAGAGGTGCTCACACAGGTAATGCTTGAAATTCAGGATGAATTTGAAGGGGAGAGTGAACTTTGAAATACAAGTACATAGGTATAATTGATCTCCTTGCAATCTTTATACTTTACATCTTTTCTTTCTATCTAAACATTGTTCCCCATTACATTTTCAATGTTTTTCCCTATTTATTGTTTGTTTTACTTATAGGTATTATTTTATCCATTATTTTTGGCTCAAACGTAAATGTAAAGATAAGAAAGATGTTTTACAGTATAATTCTTGTTATTTTTTATTTAATCATACTCTTCTCTCTTTATTACCTCTTCATTTTTATGAACCTTGACATTTCAATACTTTCCTTCATCTATCTTTTAACATTCCTATTAGTTTTCCTTTACCTGGTTTTACTTTCTCTAAGGGATATTTTTGTTGTAATTTACATAAAAGAAAATAAGAAAAGCTGAAGTATTTTATTTTTTCAGTGATGCTGAAAATGCCTCAAGCCTTCCGATTATTGTGAATATTGAACTCCTGGCATGTATTGGAAGGCTTGGATCGTTCACAAGATCTTCAAGTATGAATATTGCACCTGCAACCCTTAGATCAATTTCCTCATTTTTGTTTAAAAGCCTTTCCTTCGCCTCGGTGATCTTTTTTCTAAGATTTCTGGGTATTGACTGATCACCTATAAGGTCATCCATTAAAACAATAATATTATCAAGTTCTTTTGTATCGACCATGTTCTCAAACCTCCTATTTCTCGTTAAAAACAAGACCCCTTTCCTTGTAGGATGTTACAACAACCATTGTTGATGTATCCTGAATTCCCTCAAGCTTTCCAACCTTTTCAAGTATAAATTCTTTAAGATCCCTGTAACTGAGGAATTTCACCTTTATTATGAGATCAAAATCGCCGGTTACAAGAAAAAGATCCTCCACATTCGGACTGTCCTTTAACACCCTTGCTATTGAATCTATATGCGGTGTATCAACCTTCAGACCAATAAGTGCTGTTATAATATTGCTAAAAACCTGACCCATTACCTCATCATTTTCATCCATCTTCATCATATGAATCAATATGTTATATCCGATACATATTTTAATTTTATCGGAACATTTTTACAAGGATTATTTCTAATTAATAATAACAGACTCTCCGCAAGTCTGACTTATGTCAGATAAACGTATATAG
>JAVRLK010000011.1:0-23944 GCA_031961545.1 Thermoplasmatota archaeon
CTATTATTTTATAAAAATAAATGAAAATGGAATGGAAAAATTTAACTATCCTCTATGAATTGATAAATCATGGACTATACACCATTCATCCTCTATTCATTCATAATAATTGTAATATTCATTTTTGTATTGTACATCCTAAACCTTATGAAAAAAAGGAATGTAAGGATTAAAGAACATATGGAGGATGATGCCTATAACAGTATGGAAATGGCAAGATCCATAGCAATTATTCTTGAAAGAAAGGGTTATTCCACCGGGGCTGCGTATGAAAAAATTGAGCAGGCTGAAAGGCTTTACAGGGAAGGAAAATATACAGAATCGATTGAAAAAAGCAGGGAGGCAAAGGAGATATTGCATAAATCAATGGATGAAAAAAGGGATGATTCAAATTACATGGAAACAAAAAAGGTAAATTTTCCTGATGAAAATTATCTTCCTGCAAAGTTTACACTTGAAAAGGTCCATGACCTTTATGAAAAATCAGGTAATGAAAGTTATAAAATAAAAGCATCTATGTTTATCAAAAGTGCGGAAACAAGTTTTAAGAATGGTGATTACAGGAACTCTTTGAAGGATTCATTGAGGGCAGAAAAGATACTGAATGGAATTGATGTTAATGTATTAAAGTGCCCCAACTGCAATGCTGATGTTCACGAAAATGATGTTTACTGCCCCAACTGCGGATTTTTGCTGAAAAATAAATGTCCGAAATGCGGTGCTGAAATTAAACAGGGTGATAAGTATTGTAGAAATTGTGGCTATGAATTGATGGTGAAAGTATGAACAGGATATATTTTTCAATGGGTATTACTTTCCTTTTCCTCTCTCTTATTTTTGTTGCTGTTGGTATATGGAAGGGTTACCTTAAATTCATATGGGCAATTGTTCCAGTTGTTGTGGGAACAGGTATTTTTTCAGCAATAATTTTCATAACACTTGTTCTAGGCATGATATTTCTTTTCTTTTCTTTAAGTGAAGGTGAAAAGGAATCAAACTTTGAATACGGTGGAGCAATAGTTATAGGGCCATTCCCAATAGTGTTTGGATCATCAAGATGGATGATAATTGTTTCATTAATTTTACTCATAATCTTTATTTTCCTTCTCATTCTTTTTTTATGACACCATTCCTGTAAACTGGTAAAACTGGCATTGAATTTAATGATAGAGCAAAATATATATCTTTTTCAAATCCCATCCTTCTGAGCCTTTCAGCACTTTTTGATCTAATTATTTTCTCTTTCAAATTCTCAAAATCGATAGAAATACTCATTTTTCTTGCCTTTAAATAGGATGCGCAGTAAAAATCCTCAATGGAAAAAATATCCCTTCTGTTTGCACAAACAAGATCCGCATCATTTCCTATATTATTTGCTATTAAATCAGCATTAAGGAAACTGGCTATGTAAACAACTGGTGATTCAATTTTTTTTAGAACCCTTGTACCGTTTGTTGAAACAAAGATAACATTCCTTCCATTTAAATCAGCATTCATCAGTTCATCCGGGGAATTATTGTAATGGAAACCATCTATTTTTATACCATCCCTTTCACCAATCAATATGTAATCCCTTTTTTGGGAATAGATTTTCCAGGCCTCATTCTCATCCTTCGCTGGAATTATTTCATTAACACCTTTGTAAAACATTACAACAATACTTGTTGTTGCCCTGAAAACATCGATCAAAACAGCCTCCTTTGATACAATTGATTGGGCCCTGAAACCATCTATTATTCTCATATTACCTCCACATTAATTTCATTCCCGTTCCTGTCATAACATTTGAAGTTTTCAGGTTTGAATGGATAGCCAACTATAATGTGGATTTTACCTGTTTTTGAAAATAGATCAAGATCCTCTGGGCTGGGATAAAGTATACCTGAAGGGTGGGAATGAACCGTTCCAACAATTGAAAAATCTATAGGTTTCATGTAAAGCTGGTAGACAGCGCTTCTTTTACCTGATATTGTTCCTGGTAACATCAGTATTTCGTATATTACGTCACCTTCAGCCCTTAAAAATGCAGCAAATTCATTTGGATAGGTATCCTTTGCACTTTCCATAATCATCCTTAAAAGTTCACCCTTAATTTTCATATGAGCTTCTCCCTCAATTTTTCATAGAAATTAAGATTGAACCTGATGAATGTTGCCTGGTGTTCACTTTCTGATAGTTTTATCACATCCTTCTGCGTTATTTTTTTATTAACCTGTCCATCAAGAACAAGAACACTGGATCTTTTTGGATCAAGCAAATGTATTTCAAGGTTTGAGGAGCTAGGTATAACATGTGATCTTATTCCAAGTTTAAAGGGAGCAATGTATGTAATAACAAAAGCATCAATCCTTGGATCAACTATAGGTCCTCCTGTACTTAGGGCATAGGATGTTGATCCTGTTGAGGTTGCAACAATAAGGCCATCTGCTCTAAGATCCTCCAGCAATTGATTGTCAATATAAATTGCATAGGTTCTGAGTTTTGCAATTTCAGATGTGTGTATAACAACCTCATTTGTACAATCGGGTAATCTTTTATCGTTTAGAATTACCTTTAATTTTTTCCTTTTATCAAGGTAATAGTTGCCTGAAATAAGCCTGTCGAGGGATGATTCAAGATCAACGGGCACAATCTCGGTAAGAAAACCAAGTTTTCCAAGGTTTATTGGAAATATTGGTTTATCCGTGTTCTGCAAAGTTCTAAGTACTGTACCATCACCCCCCACTGTAATAACAATATCCACATCCATGTTTTTTAAATCAATTCCATCCATTCCCATTTTCCTTGCAGTTGATTTTTCAAGAATAACATCATGATCCTTTGAGAGATAATCATAAACAACCTTAACAACCTTAATGGATCTTTTTACCTCAGGATTACCAACAAGACCGAATTTCATCCTTCACACCCCGTAGGGATTTTTTTCCCTATTAGCTATAGCGATAACATTTTTTCTTTCAAGAAGATTCAGAGCCATGTTTAAAGGTTCCATTGTATCAGCATCAAAGACCTCACCTCCAGCCTCCCTTACAATGAATGAACTTGCTGCAATGTCTATGATCCTCAAAACACCCTTCTTTGAATAATCGTAAACAAATACATCCGCAACACCATCAGCAACAAGGAGCATTTCAAGGGATGCACAGCCCATGGACCTTACCCTTCTTGAATTTTTTATTAGATCAAATACCCTTTCATTCACATTTTTTCCCAAACTTATCACGGAAAGTTTTTCCCCATCACTTTTTTTTGTATGTATCCTTCTGTTCTCAAAATATGCGCCATTCCCTTTTTCTGCCCAGTATGATTTTCCAGAAACAAGGTTCATTACAAGTGCATACTTTGTTGAAAACATGTCCCTTTCCATTACTGCCATTGATATTGAATAGAATGGTATGTTTCTTTCAGCATTGAATGAACCATCAAGTGGATCAAGAACAAGCGTAAGTTTCTTATTTCTTTCCCAGTAACCGTACTCTTCACTCAAAACATTGAATGGGAGATCCTTTTCCTTAACGATCCTGAAAACTTCATTCTCTGCGACAAGGTCTATGTTTGATGTAGGTGTACCATCTGCACCTATTTTTACTACCTTACCAGCCTCATCAAACTTTTTTTCAAGGTAATCATCAACCTTTTCCTTCACGGATTTTCCAATTTCCATCAGCTCATGGATCATTATGCTTGTTATGAAGTATCCGTATAAAAATTTTCACGAATATTTTATTATCAAACTTCTTATAATGTCAGCAACATCATCGCACATATCCGTTATTTTTTCACAGCTCTCATATATTTCCTTGAACTTTATGAGTTCATTTGTATCATTCTTTTTAACAATTTCCCTTAAAACATTATCAACTATATCATCCGCATAGTTCTCAAGTCTGTGAATATCCTCGCATTTTTCAAGTATTTCACCGTATTCACCGAGCCTTATTGCTAGAATTTCATTTAAGGCATCGTAGAGCTGGCTCACCGCTTTCAGGTTTATTTCAGCAAGGGCAACAAGCTCGCATGTACTTTCATTTATTCCATATATGATTATTTTTTTACTTGCAGATTCTATTGCATCAATTATGTTATCAAGGCCCTTTATTATGGAAACAAGATCAAGTGTATCAATTGGTGATGGAAACTTTCTGTTCAATTTTGAAAAAATATCAGAAACTATTTTGTCGTTAAGGTGCTCCAGATCCTTAATAAATTTCTGTTTTTCCTCCCTTTTATCAAAATCAATTACCATTTCATAGAATGCTGTTGCAGCAGTTTTAACGTTTGTACTCAATTGCTTTATGTAGTTTGAAAATTCCCTGAATACCGTTGATGCCTCTTCAAGTGATAATGCCCTTGTTTCCTCACCAAGTAAAATTGTTACAATAAGACCTGCAAAGGCTGCAAGGGAAACAAAAAATAGTGTTACACTTAAACCAAAAAGAGTCTGTAATAAAGGTAATAGAAATACACCCGTTATTGCACCGAGCCTGCTTATTGCGGCCGATGATCCCTGTGCAGTAGCCCTTAATCTTGTTGGGAAAAGTTCTGTTGCAATAACCCAGGTTGTTGTATTGGGTCCAGAATTTTCACTCAGCTGGAATATGGCGAAAAGAATAATAAGGATCAATGGTTCAACAGGAGTTATAAAACCAAGGAACAAGAGTGAAAGTCCCATCCCCAGAAATCCTATAATCTGCAACTTCAACCTTCCAACCCTGTCTATGAGAAGAATTGCAACAATAAAACCTATAACGCCGAAAAGATCAAGTATTGCTGTACCAAGAATTGCATCAATATCCGTTTTAAAGCCCATGGCTCTTAATATTGTTGGCTGAAAAATGCCTATACCATAAACAGCAATATCCATGAAAAACCATGGTATCCAGGCAAAAAGTGTTCTCCTGATGTAAATAGGGCTCAGCAAATCCTTTATCCTTGTTTTTTCTCTTTTTACCTTCAATATTTTATTTTCATCCACATCTGCATTTAGCGATTTAAGAACATTTACAGCTTCCTTAACCTTACCCTGTGAAATAAGCCACCTGGGCGATTCCGGCATCTTTGTTCTAAGCAAAATTACAACAACTGCCGGAATAACACCCGACAAAAGCATGTATCTCCAGGAATCCGGGCCTAATTGTGCTAGAATATAACCAACAATTGCTGCTGTTAGGGCTCCTATGCCCCAGAATGTGAATGTTGAGGAAATGAATTTACCCCTTTTACTTGCAGGTGCAAATTCCGATATGTACGTTGAACTTATTGGATAATCCGCACCTATTCCTATACCAAGCAAAAACCTGAATAATATAAGTTCCCATATGTTCTGAGATAGTGCGGAAATTCCTGCAAAGACAACAAAAAATATCAGATCAATAACATACATGGTTTTTCTGCCCATTCTGTCTGTGTAATGCCCAAGTGTTAGCGCGCCAACAAACATTCCCATTAAGGCAGATGAAGCAACAAGGCCAAGTGCTATTGATTGCTCATATGGTGGAAGTGTGTATATCCATAAGGGCTTAAGAAACAATAAAACAACACTGATTATGAAAAGATCATAACCGTCAAGAAATACACCTGCTGCTGAAAGTAAAAGCATTTTATAATGAAATTTTGAAACATCCATTTTATCAATGGCTGATTCAATGGATTCTACCATGTTTATTGGAAATGAAACATTAGTTAAAAACATTTTGAAAATTTTTTGGAAAGCGATACATTTTAATATTCAATGTAATTTCTAATTCCCATGGATCAACCAGTTAAACCATTACAGATACTTCAGAATTCCCTTAACAAAAATGTTCTCGTTTGCGTTAAGGGGAATAAGGAATATAGAGGCATTCTTACAGGTTATGATCAGCATATGAATCTTGTTTTGAAGAATGCAGAGGAATTTTCAGATAATCAATCAAGGGGAACATATCCGGTTGTTGTAGTTAGAGGAGATAATGTAATTTACATTTCTCCATCATAAGAGGTGTTTTAAATGGGATCTGGTACACCGGCAATGGGTAAAAAAAGCAAAAATAAAACGCACATTGTTTGCAGGAGATGCGGTCATAGAACCTATAATGTTAGGGAGAAGAGGTGTTCACACTGTGGTTTCCCGGCACCCAGGCTACGTCACTATTCCTGGGCGAAAAAGAAATGAGCATTGTGGTGTTGTGGGATTCAAGGTAAAGGGAAACTCAGCACCCTACATTTATTATTCATTGAGAGCACTTCAGCACAGGGGACAGGAATCTGCTGGAATTGCTGCATACGATGGTAAAATAATAAATATAAGGGGAATGGGTCTTGTTCATGAAGTTTTTAACGTTGATTATTTGAAAAAATTGTCCGCAAAGGTAGGTATAGGCCATGTAAGATATTCAACGGCAGGCGCATCAACAATAAACAATGCTCAGCCAATACTTATTCACACAATTGTTGGTGACATTGCAATAGCACACAATGGTGAAATAGCAAATGCACAGGAATTGAAGAACAATCTTGCCCTGCAGGGTATATCATTCACAACAGATTCCGATACAGAGGTCTTTCTTAATTTAATAGCATACAACATAAGCAGATCCGGTGATATAATTGAGGGTATAAAGAAATCCATGCAGGTGGCAAAGGGATCCTATTCCATTGTTCTCCTAATCAATGATAGACTTTTTGCCATCAGGGATCCGCTTGCCATCAGGCCCCTTGTTTTGGGAAGGGTTGATGATGGATATGGTGTTGCATCAGAATCCGTTGCCTTTGATACCGTTGGTGGTGAGATAATAAGGGATGTGAGACCAGGTGAAATTGTTGAAATAACTGAAAATGGATTGAAGGAACATTATCTCATGAATACTGAGGAACATACTGCACACTGTATGTTTGAGTATGTTTATTTTGCAAGGGCCGATAGTATAATAGACGGTAAAAATGTTTATGATGTTAGAATAAAACTTGGCAGGATACTTGCAAGGGAAAGTCCTGCTGATGCTGACATTGTTGTACCTGTACCTGATTCAGGAAGGACACATGCCTTCGGTTATTCACTCGAATCCGGTATACCTTTCGCTGAAGGATTGATGAAAAACAGGTATGTTGACAGAACATTCATAATTCCTGATCAGAGCGGAAGGATTGAGGAAATAAAGTTGAAGCTCAACCCTGTGAAGGATGTTGTTAAGGGTAAAAGGGTTGTTCTTGTTGATGATAGCATAGTGAGAGGAAACACAATGAAAAAGATTGTAAGACTTTTAAAATCTGCGGGAGCAAAGGAGGTTCATGTAAGGATAGGATCACCACCCATAGTGGCCCCATGCTACCTTGGTATTGATATGAAAACGAGGAAGGAATTTATTGCAACAGGAAAAAGTGTTGAAGAAATTAGAAATATTATCGGGGCTGATTCACTTGCCTACCTTAGCCTTGATGGTCTTGTTGAGGCAATAGGTTTTCCAAAAGAGGACATATGCCTTGCATGTTTAACAGGTATTTATCCAGTTGAAATACCAGGTGAACTTTTCATAAAGCAGAAAAAGATAGATCAGTTCTGATCTTTGTTCCCATACTTGTCAATTCTTGCAGCAATTGCGATTCTGTTTGCAAGTTTTCTTGCCATTTTTCCACGTTCCCTGCTTCCATGAACAAGCGGATGTTTGAATATTATTCCGTGCTTTGGCCCTGGTGTTTTCTTTTTTCTTGAAACGTACATGGCCCTTCCAGCTCCAAGTACCTGTATCCTGCTCCCCGGGAATGATGAAAGGTTATCAATGCCGTTGGCAAGATAGATTAACTGTGCACCAAGCAATGGCCCGGCAACCTTTGTAAGGTTGGGTGCGTTCTTTTCCATAATATTTTCAATATAATTTTCAATTTTCTTTTTCAATTCTGATAAATTTTTCAGAATTTCAACAGATTTTTTCATGATCTCAAAGTTTCCATAATCCATTGACATGATCTTTTTAATGAACTGATCCTCATCCATTTCATATTTCAGAAAGGGATCAACAAGATCAAATAGATCCATTATATGCTGCTTTAATTCATTCTCAATCTTTTCAATTGCACTGTAGAACTTTACACTTTCCATAACATAAAGATCCCAGGACTTTTTCTCCTCAACCATTTTTTTACCAAAAAGGATAAGAGCATCATGTAAAATTTCGTTAACATTATCACCTGAAAATTCAATTTCAGGGCCGAATTTTTCCAAAAAATCACCAAGGAAAGAAAAATCCCTTTTTGTTAAATTTAAATATATTTCGGAAAGTTTCCCAGGATCATCTGGAAAATAGAAAATTTCACTTTTTCCATCCTTTGAACCCTCAGCCCTGTTCCAGTAAATCTTTATCATAGTTCAACAAATGTATTTTTTATATTTATTTTTTCCACCAAGCTGGGTATTTTTCCCTGTCAATGAAAACATGTTCCATTTTTGCAAATGCATCTTTATCAGATTTTTTCTCCAAAATTTTTGCAACACCGACAAAAACGTTACTTTCCGAATAGACGGAAGCGTATTTATTCTTCTCAACCTTTCCATCAATTTTTTCAATACCAGCGGAATAAATTGGAGCACCATGTGCAAGTGCACCAAGACTTGTATCCTTTACTATTATTTTTGGAAGGAATGAAACAAGATCCTCTCCCTTCCTTAAAATCTTTCTGAGGTAGGATTCATCCCCTTCTTTATAGAATTCGTAAGCGTCTTTAAGTTCCTGTAACGTATGCGATGAATCTTCATGCAGATGTCCAGTCCTTACCCTTCTAAGTTCAAGAAGGTTTCCTCCAGTACCTATTGCATCACCTAGGTCAACACAGAGCGTTCTTATATATGTACCGGATTCTGTTGAAACCCTGAAAAGGACATTCCTTTCCTCAATTTCAATGATATCGAGAGAATAAATTTTCCTAATCCTGGTTTTTCTTGAAACCGCAGCCCTAACCGGAACGGTCTGATAAATTTCACCAACAAATTCCTTAAAAACGTTCCTTATCCTTTTTTCATCTGCCTTGCCATGAAGGTAAAGCAAAGCAACATATTCCTTATCAAGAAGGTGTAAAAGATTCACTATTTTTGTTGCCCTGTTAAGGGCAACCGGCAGAACACCGGAAACATTTGGATCTAAAGTTCCAGCATGCCCTGCTTTTTTCACATTTAGTATTTCCTTTACCCAGGATGAAACCTGATGGCTTGTTGGTCCTTCAGGTTTATCAATAACAACAAAACCGAAATCAAGAAGTTCCTCTATTTTTTCCATTCCTTCACCCTTTCAATTATGTACATTGCTATTTCCTCAGGTTTTTTATCCTCCGTGTTTATAACAAGATCGTATATGGAAAGATCCCTGAAATCTATATTATAATACTTTTTATACCTTAAAATTTCACTCTCCTCCCTCATTCTCAGCATATCTATGCTTATATTTTCCCTTTTACCAATCCTCTCAAGTCTTGTATTCTCATCCGCATTTAAAAATACCTTGAATGCCTTTATTCCATTAAGGTATGCAAGCCATCCTGCTAACCTTGAATCAACAACAATATTGTCCCTTGTTTTCAATATTTCAAGGAGGATTGAATCAAGCTTTTTATCAAACTCAGGATCATTTTCAGCATATTTGCTGAATTCCTCAAGGCTCATGTTATTTTCCTTTGCCATTTTTCTGAATATATCACCACCAGATACAAGATCGTAGTTCAATTTTTTACATAGAATTTTTGAAACGGTTGTTTTTCCGGATCCCGGAGGGCCGCTTACAGTTATAATCATAATTTTTCAAGCCTTTTCCTGAATTCATAAAGTCTGAAGATATAGGAAATAAAATATCCAAGAGAGTATGTTAAAAATGAATAAAGAATTATCCAGTATGGAAAGAAGGAAATTCCTCCTGTTATATCGACATTTGATGCCCAGGGAAGGTTGAAATATTTAACACTTGCTGTAAGGAGAAAATCGTAAAGCCATGTCCAAATTGCAATGACAAATATGAATGTAATCATCATGGGTTTCATCTGATCCCCTGATACCTTCATCTGTTCCTGCATTATTGTAGCCTGAACCTTTCTGTACTTTTCAATCTTTCCCATGTCCCTTTGTCTGTAAGCCTCTCTTATTTTCTGTGAAAGGTATTTTGTTTTTTCCTGTATCCTCGCCATTTGGAACCAGTCCATGAAATAATGCCTTGAATACGTATTTATTACTGTTAACAAAATTCCTGTTGCAACAATTGTTAATATGGGATATTCTCCGTTGAAACCAAAGATTGGATCGAAAATATAACCTATACCTATGACTAGTGCATTCCTTAAATCTGGAAATAGAAGAATGGTCATGACAACCATTATGAAAACGAAATACAAACCTGTCATTCCCATGGGATTTTTTTGCTCAGTCATGTTTAATCATGCTCACAAGATCATTAACTGCTTTATCAACTTTTCCCTCTTCATTTTTAATTATAACAACAGTGGCCCCAGAAAGAACAGAACAGGATGCTGCAAATGATCTGTTGATTTCCTGGTGAATTCTTATGCTCTCCTGGCTTTCATTGTCCCTTGCCCTTGTTGTATCCCTGCTCCTTCTTGAATAAATGTCTTCAGGGTTTGCCTCAATTAAAACAAGCATTGATGGTTTTATTTCCCTCAGAACCCACTCAGGAAGACCCGGTAAATAGCCAGATGGTGTTTTAATGCTCATATGTGTATCAATGATAACATCATCCATTTTTCCAATCTCTTCCCCTGCCCTTCTCTGTATTTCCCTCTGTTTTTCTGCTGGAAGCTTTCTTATCTCATCCCTGTTCTTCACACCCATGCCTTTTGCAATTTCCAGCATTACATCTCCATAGTTCACTATTTTCATGCCAGTTGTTCTTGAAACACCATCCATGATTGTCGATTTACCAACACCTGGAACACCTGTAACAACTATTCTCATAGATCATCCCTCGAAGAACTGTCTTATTACAGGATGCATTTCCATAAGCTGTTCCCTTCCCATTGCCTCATAGAACTGTATTAATATACCTACTGTAAGCAAAACACCCGTACCAGTTGTATTACCAACAGTTCCAATCAGACCTGCAAATGCTGCAAGTGCACCAACGGCCGCACCGCTGAATATTGTTATTGCTGGTATGTATTTATTAAGAACACTCTCAATTACCTTTGGTTCCCTCCTGAAACCAGGTATCTGCATACCGCTGCTTATGATCTGCTTTGCAACGGCCTGCGCGTTCATATTTGTTGTATCTATCCAGAACTTTGCAAAGAGAATGCTCATCCCTATCATGAAGAATGTGTATGCAAGCACATGTATTATGTTCTGAAGTACGGTGTGACCTAACAGGGCAGCACCGTATATGGATGGTTCCATGATTGGCAAGAGCCATTCACCCAGACCGTTTATGTTGTTAAGATAGAATGCAAGACCCCCTATGGGTGTTGTCTGCTGTATACCATACATCTGGGCCTGCTGTGGTGTGGGATAAACACCAAGCCAGGGGTTATGTCCAAGAATTGGAACCCTGGAAAGCGCGGGGTTTGTCCAGAAAATCAATGTCCACATTGTAACATTGGCAAGAAGTGCTGAGGTTAAAATTACAGGTATGTTTGATGCATAAAGAAGCTTTATTGGATACCTTCCCCTTGCACCCCTTACCCTTTCATGAGCTAAAGGTAATTCAATCTTGGTGCTTTCTGTCCAGGCAACAAGGAAGAATATTATTGTTGTTCCAATAAGTGCTATTATTGCATTTGGCTGACCGAAAATAAGCGTTTCAATCCTTCCATTGTAAAGATCACTCGCTGAGAACTGTGAAAGTAAATAAACAGTCTTTGGAATAACACCGCTTGGGGGATTCATAACGGAAATTGGCTGTCCTGGATGGGGAGGGATCCAGTTTATTGTACCAGTTATCAAAGCCTGGGAAACACCTGCAGCTATGAAGAGTGAGATACCTGATCCTATACCCCATTTACTCACAAGTTCATCCATAAGAAAGACAACGTATGAACCGAAGAAAAGCTGTAAAACAATGAATGTCTGTGCAAGGAACATACCATGGTTTGGCCAGATTCCATTCAGCATGGAAACAAATGAATTGTCTGGTGTTAAATATCCAAAAACCTGAGGTATTGCTTCAACAAAAATCATGATGATAACGAGAAGCTTCTGCACGCCTTGATACATGGCCCTGTCCTCTTCATCATTAAGATCAAAGTTTATCAATTTTGCACCAACAAAAAGCTGCATTATTATGCTTGCCGTAACTATAGGCCCAATACCAAGGTGCATGAGTGTTCCGGATGCACCCGCCATTATTGCCCTGAAGGATGAAAAAACATCAAGCATTGTGCTTGTGTTTAGTCCATAAATGTATATATTTGTCATTATGAAGTAAACAATCAGTACAAGACCTGTCCAGAAAAGCTTCTCCCTGAACCTCACATGCCTCTGTGGTTTCTTTATTATGGGCAATCTTTCCACAAGAGGCTTTAAACCATAAAGTTTGCTTTTTTTCTCACCCTTATATGATACTATAAGATAGGTAAGATAATATAAAGGACCAACAAGTAATGTAAATATTAAAGGATCAACCCAGTCCTTTTCCATGTAAGAAAAAAATGATCCAAAATCAAGGATCTTTCCTGCAAGGTAATCAACATAAAAATAGAGGGTAAGGATAAAAATTAAGAGTATTACAATGCCCACTGCCCTGTTTCTCGGTATTTTTTCCGATTCAGGCATTGAGTTCTACCCCACCACCTTTCTCTTCCAGTTTCCTCCTCGCAATTTTGCTTGCCTTCATCACCCTGATTTTCATTTTTTCATCCACATCTCCAGTACCAAGCAATTTTGTATACCCTGCGGAAGAAAGATCAACGTTCCATACACCATTTTCAAACTTTGCAAAACCAAGATCGGCGAATAATTGCAACCTTTCCTGAACATCCCGCAGATTTATTGTTATATCCTCCCTGGAAGGATGATGGCTTGTGAAACCGTGCCTTCCCCAGTGTTCCCTGAAGTATTTGTTTAGCCATATCCATTTGTGTTTACCAAGACCGGCCAGACCCTTTCCTCCTTTAAGGCCATGGCCCCTTCTACCCTTCATACCATGGCCATGCCTTCTGTATCCCCTAAACTTTCTACCTCTGCTGTATGACATTTTAAATCACCATCATTCTTCTTATCAATTCATTAATTTCCTTTCCCCTGTAACCAAGATCACCCATTTCCTTCACAGATCTCTTTGTGTTTTTGTACCCTCCCCTTGGAGGGTTGAGTCTGAAAACTGGCTTTATGTTTGGCAGATCATTGTAATTTATCTTTTTCTCCATTATTGCGTTAACAAGATCCTCAACACTCTTGAAGTTTATTGATTCAAGGTAAGCCTGATCTATTGGCTTGTCACCCATAAGCCTTCCCCTTTTAACTATAAGTTCCTCAAGTGTTTTTTTATCAATATCCCCCCATGTTATGTAGTCCTTTGCCTTCTCAAGCATACCCAAGATTGATGGTGTCTTTGGAAGTATAACAAGATGGTTTACCCTTGTTAACCTTAGGTATTTTAAAGTTTTTTCAACATCACTTCTTACACCTGCCCTACCTCTTATCCTGATCGCCGCTAACATTGAATCCACCTCCCTTGTAAATTGCAAGGTTAACTGTTATCTTTTCGTTCAATTTCATAACAGCTGTCTGTTTCAATGCATTGAATGTTGCAATTGCATAGTTAACAGTAGTTTTTGTATGACCGGATGTGAAACCCCATGCATCCTGTATTCCGGCCAGTCTGAGAACATCCTTTGCCACATCTCCAACAGCAAGACCAACACCGCGTGGTGCGGGCTTTAAAACAACTCTAACGGATCCTGATGAACCCTCAACCTTGAATGGAAGTGAATGCGGTCTGTTGCATCCGCATTCCCAGGATCCGCATCCCCTTTTTATCTCAATTATATTTAACTTTGCGTTATCAACTGCCTTCTTTATCACAGGTCCAACTTCCTTTCCCTTTGCCCTTCCAATTCCAACAAAACCATCCCTGTTTCCAACAACAACCGTAACAGAAAACTTTGTCCTTCTTCCTGAATCGGTCATTCTCTGAACCATCTTTATATCAACAACCTTTTCCTCCAGGTCTGGTAAAAGCATGTTCACTATTTCAGGTTCCTTCAATGGTAACCTTGTTCTTAATGCTTCCGACATGGATGTAATCTTACCCTCGGCAACAAGCTTTCCCAGTTTTGTCTTTGGATACCATGTTTCTTCAGCCATCAGACCACCATCCTTGATTTAATTTCATCAATTTTATTCTTAATTTCGGGGTTCAAATGCTCCCCATTAATTCTTTCCTGTGATGGTAGAATATCCTCATCGTGAGGTATATCAATACCTGCATCAATCATTCCCTTCAGTGCTGCAAACACCCTTCCCCCCTTTGTTGGAGTGTACCTACCAATATCCAGGACTGCGTTTTCAATGTTCTCCTTCTTTGCCCTCAATCCTGCAAGGTATCCTGTAAGGTATGCAGCGGGAACAGACTTTGTTGAAAAGTTCCAGCCCAGTTTTACAAGTTCCTTTGAGTTTGCCGATGCAACGATCCTGTCACCTGAAGGATCGTAAAGTGCAAACTGAACAATTGTATTTCTTAATGTTTTTCTTACAACCGCCCTTGGAAGTTTTGATTTCAGAAGTTTAAGCCTTTTCCTGTAATCCGTTTTATTTTCCCTTCTCCTTCTGAATTTAACTTTATATGTTGGCCCACTTTTCATTTTGCCTCACTCCCTTTAAGATGGAGCAACAGATGTGCCCTGCTCTTGAACATTCCTGCCTTTGCATACAGGTAATATTTCCTGTATGTTTTTCTGTCAATTTTTCCCTCTTTCTTCAGTTTTCTCAGCTCATCCCTCAATGCCCTTATTGTTTTTATCCATCTTTCCTTTCTTGAAAGCCTTGCATACTTTGTACCCTTCCTTGAACCCGGTCCGTTTCTAAGACCCTTCCTGAGCTGTGCCTGCCTCTTTCTTATCCTTCCCCTTGAATTACCCTTCTTTGGCAATTTCTTTATCAAACCCCTTTTTATGAGCATTCTAACATCTGCCCTTGTTATTGCCTCTTCCACCTCTGAAAGTGCCTTCGGATCAATGTATACCCTTGAAATACCGCATTTTAAAATATCCGCTGCAAGTCTTTTTTGAAAGGTAAGATCCATTTCACCTCACCACCTTTGGGTTCAATATTTTGAATCCAAGTTCCATTGCCCTTTCCTCTATGATCTCCCTTTTTCTCATGCCAACGGATGATCCTATCCTTATTGCATCCATGGATGGGTCAAGCTTTTCGAGTTCCTTTTCGTTGTGAACAAGAACATCCCTGTAACCTGAAGGATGAAGGTACCTTACTGCCCTAGGGCCCCTAAAACCGGAATCAACAACAGGTGGCCTGTACTTTCTGTGCTCCCTCAACTTTGAATGCTTTCCCTTCGGCTTTCTCCAGGCATCACCAAGCTTTTTGTACCTGAACCACTCCTGTCTTCTGAAAAGGGGCCTTTTCCTGGCCATTTCAAGCTTGAGCATGAACAATCTTTTTAGATTTTTATCCATCTTTCTCATCATTCATCACCCTTACTAACAATGTAAATTCCATCCTGAAATACCCTGGGATCATAATCCTTAATCCTAGTTGCCCTTTCAATGTTTGCTGCAGTCTGACCAACATCCTCAATGTTTATTCCTGTAACTGTAACAGTATCACCCTTTACCTCCACCTTAACATCTCCCTTTATGTATGTTTTTCTGGGTGATTTTTCACCCATGAAGTTTTCAATAATAACCTCATTTCCCTTAACGCTCACCTTCATGGGAAAGTGCGCGTAAACAATTTTAAGTTTATATGTGAATCCCTGGGTTACACCCCTTATCATATTTTTAACATGAGCCTGCCAGGTTCCGGCAAGTGCGACATCCTTTCTCTTTGGTAAATCGCACTTTATTGTTATTGTTTTATTTTCAATTTCAATTTTAACCCTGTCATCAATGAATTCCCTTGTCAGTTTACCCTTCGGTCCCGTAACCTCAAGTATTCCATTTTCGTATTTCACCTGAACATTTTCAGGGACGTTAACTTTCAAATTTATTATTTCACTTACTGGCATATTTCTGCACCTTCAATAAACAAATGCTATAAGTTTACCTCCAATACCGTTCTTCTTTGCCTCAGCATGCGTCATTAATCCCCTGTTTGTTGATATTATAAGTATACCGAAGTCCTGTGCAGGAAGATACCTTGCCTCATATTTCTCAATATCTTCCCTTTTAACTGAGAACCTTGGCTTTATTGCACCGCAGCTGTTTATGGATGGCTGTAGCCTAACCCTAAATATTCCACCCCTTCCGTTGTCAATGAACTCAAATTCCTTGACGTAGTTGTAATCCTGCATGATCTTCAGAACCCTGCCTATGAGCTTTGATGCAGGCTTTATTTCAACATCCATCTTTCCTATGTTCACAGAATTTTTTATTTTGCTCAATGCATCACTTAATGGATCGTTCTGCAATTGTGATCACCTCACGAATATTTTTTAAATCCAAGTTCCTCAGCAACTTCTCTAAAGCATTGCCTGCAAAGGTGCAACCCATATCTTCTAACTATTCCTCTTTTCCTTCCGCACCTATCGCAACCCTGTACCCTTCCATACTTCTTTTTTGGTCTTAACTTTGGCTGTGCCATATTTATTTCACCCCAACAATTTCAATATTGAACTTTTTCTTCATAAATTCCATTGCCTCCTCCCTTGTTACCCTGTGCCTTTTTGGTATCTGCCTTGTGTTAATCTTTCTATACTTTACCCTGTACCCACCTCTTCTCTTGAATGTAACGCTAATATCCATACCGAATATACCGATCTCAGGGTCGTACTTTACACCCTGGAAGCTTGTGTAATCCTTTATACCGAAACTCAATGATCCAGTTTCATCGAATGAGTATTCAGGAAGTTTGTAATTTTTTACCCACAATGCCCTGTTAAGGAAATCCTCGGCATCCTTTTTTCTTAATGTAACCTTCGTACCTATTGGCTGCCTTTTTCTAATGTTGAAATCCCTTATTGTCTGTTTTGCCTTTGTTTCAACTGGCTTTTTTCCGGTGAGTATTTCAATTACCCTTTCTGCTTTTTTAAGCTTCTCTCCGCCTTCACCAACACCAATGTTGATTACAATCTTCTCCACCAAAACTTCCCTCATGGGATTATCACTGTTCATTAAGGTTCACCTCCGGTATCTGTATAAGTGGTTTTGATGATCCAACAACAAACGTGTTGTATTTTGTTGTTTCAAAACCTTCCTTGAATTTCACCATGTTGGGTGTTATGGCATTCACAACCTTGTAATCTTCAATCTTTGCAATCCTTCCAACGTTCTTTCCACCAATTATGTATGCATAGTAGCCTTCTGAAAATGGAAGATGTTCAAGTATCTGGCCCGTTTTAAGATCTATTCTCAGAACATCACCCGTATTGTATTTTTTCTCATCAACAATTATGTTTCTACCATCATGAAGTGAAATCTGGAATTTTCCACCCTTAATAGTCTTTATATTTTCTATCCTTGAAAGTTTCCATGTTGCATCATTTTCACTTATTTCCACAAGCCTGAGCTTACCCTTTGTGTCAAATAGAACCCTGAAATGTTTGTTTATGGATGGTATTGATACAACATCCATTATTCCAACAGGATACTTATGATCAGTTATTACCTTACCATCCACAAGTACTGCCCTTGATGCAACTATTCTTTTCGCTTCTCTTCCCGTTCCCGCCAGATGCAGATAATCCCTTAGAATTGTTGCGAGAGCAATGCTTCTATCTTTGCTATGCGGGCCGCTCCTTGGTTTGAAAGTGAACTTGTGTTCCTTTCTGGGTATCTGTACAGCCCTACTGAGGTTTAATCTCTTGAGGTGTTTGCTCAACGTTCTCACCTTCCTCTATAACTTTATTCTTTAATTTTGCAATGTTCTTTAATTTTTCATACCTTATTTTATCGGAAAGGTCAAGCTTTGTTATAATAACATTTGATGCGTGGATCCATCTCGGCACCTGTTTCTTATCAGCCTTGCTTATTAGAACACCCTCAACACTTATTGCCATTTTTTTAAGATCCACGCCCGATACCTTTCCTTCTGTTCCCTTCCATAGACCCCTTACTATCTTGACCGTATCACCCTTTCTGACAGGTAATGATCTTATACCATACTTTCCAATAAGTTCATCACTCAAATGTGATGATACCATTTTCCTTCTTTTATGTTCAGGAGCGTTGTATATTTCCTTTCTTACCTTTCTTGGTTTAACCATCAATACCACCTTAAACTATCTGGGATGCTATTGCAGCTATCCTGGGCCATCTTTCCGCAGCTTCCCTTGCAACCGGCCCTTTTATTTCCGTTCCCTTTGTTTCCCCTGTCTCCGTTACAATCACAGCGGCATTATCCTCAAACCTTACCATTGTTCCATCGGGTCTTCTGAAAGGTCTTCTCTGCCTTATGATCACCGCCCTCATTACCTTTTTCCTTGTTTCTGGTGTTCCCTTTTTAACGCTAACAACAACCATGTCACCAACACCTGCTGCAGGCTGTCTTTTCTTTGTACTATGGTATGCTATAACCGTGATTATTTCCACAACCTTTGCACCTGTGTTATCGGCACAATCTATTTCAGCACCTGTTGGAAGACCTCTTGTCTGCCTGCCTGCAAGACCCTTCATTTCTTTTCACCTCCAAGGTTTTCAATTGCAACAAATGAAACTGTTTTTGAAAGTGGTCTGCATTCCATAAACCTTATTCTGTCACCTTCCTTTATCTCAAGACAATCCGGCGCATGAACATGATACTTGCTCATCCTTTTCTCATACCTTTCATACTTTTTGTTGTAATGTAAATAATCCCTTTTAACAACAACGGTTCTCTGCATTTTTGCACTTACAACAACACCTTCAAGTATCTGCCCCCTTACCTTCAGATTTCCATGGAAGGGGCAGTTTTTATCGTTGCATTCCTTTTGTGGAGGCTTTACCTCAATACCAATGTTTTTCACATTCATCACCTTCTTGAAATTCTATCTATTGGTCTGAATTTTATTGTTTTACCATCAATTACCCTGTTATTTATGTATATTTTAACAATATCCTTGGGTATTTTCTTTACACCATTTGATGTTTTTACCATAAGCATGTTTTTACTCTCAAGTATAACTTTTCCTGATAAATTTTTCATGTTTGGATTCTTTGATTCAATTATTTTTATTTCCTTTCCCATCAAATTTATCCAGGTCATACCCTTACCCCCTTTTCCCTGAGCACCGTCTTTATTCTCGCAATCTGTCTCCTCAATGATTTAATTTTACCTGGATTATGCGGTGCACCTCCAAGTGAGGATGATCCCCTTTCAATCAGAAGTTCGTTCTGCATATCCTTCAGTTTTTTTATTATATCCTCATTGCTCATTTCCCTGATCTGCTTCGCCTTTATCTCCTTCATTCTTTATCTCCTCCTTTTTCTCAACTATCGATATTTCATCAGGTAATTTTGCATCCGGGGGTAATATTTTCACAGTTACACCTATTATACCAGGCTTTGTTTTGGCAACAGCAAAACCAACCCTTACAAGTTCTTTTGGCTTTCCAGAATACTTTATTTTTCCTTCAGTAATCTTTTCCCTTCTTGCCCTGTCACCGCTAACCTTCCCGCTTATTATTACCTGTGCTCCCTTTGCACCCGCATCCATTATTCTTCTCAGGGTTGAATGTGCCGCCCTTCTGTAATGCCATCCTGCCTCAAGGGCCATGGCAAGTTTTTTCGCCATGATCTGTGCATTCAAACTTGGATTTGGATCATCCCTCACCTCAATCTGGGGATTCTCAAGCCCGAACTTTGTTACCATTGTATCTGTTAGATCCTTAATCTTCGTACCCTTCTTACCGATTATCAAACCCGGCTTTTCAACCTGCAGAACAATCCTTGTCCCCATGGGTGTTCTTTGTATATCAAGGCCACCGAAACCTGCATTATCGGCAAACTCTTTAATGTATTCCTTAATCAATAACCTTTTAACGTTTTCCTGAACGAATTTCTTCTCATCCATTACTCCTCTACCTCCTTAACTATGATTTCAAAGTGCAGTGTTTCCTTGAAGAATTCTGTCGCCCTTCCTTGCGCCCTTGGAATGTATTTCTTTATTGTCCTTCCCTTCTTTGCAAGTATTGAGTGTATAACAAGTTTATCAACATCAAGATCCTGATTTTCGGCGTTTGCCTCAACATTTTCCAGGAGCTTTAAAAGGTATTTTGATACCTTAACAGGATACCTCCCCGGACCAATACCCCTTCTGTGCGAAACGGAATCAAGATGCCTTCTGAACGGTACAGCTCTTTTCTTATCTATAACATCCTGAAGGAACTGTTCCGCATCCTTCAGCTTCATTCCGCGCAGTGCCCTGCATACCTCGTATGAATCCTTTACTGAGACAGGAACATCCACGAGCCTTGCACGGGCGGATCTTTTTGGCATTTCTTTAACAGTATACCTCATCATATTTCATCACTTCAAAGGAACATATTTTGATGATCTTGTTGCACCCACACCTGGTGCTGAATGCTTTACCTCCTTCCTTGTGAGGGCAAATTCACCAAGGTAATGGCCTATCATTTCAGGTTTTATTTCAAACTCAAGGAAATCCTTTCCGTTGTGTAACTGTACCCTTTTTCCAACGAACTGGGGTAGTATTACCATATCCCTCACATGTGTTTTAACAACCTCAATTTCAGGATCGGATAGCTTTTCAAAAACCTTAAGCTGTTCACTGTTCCATCCCCTTTTAAGGGATCTCCTTACCCTTGCAGGCATGATAGGTATAAGTTCCTCAAGTTTCATGGCTGTTAATTGTTCAATAGTATATCCTCTGTATGTGAATTCCTTTGCCCTTTCAAGTGCAAGTTTCTGTGATTTTCTCTTTTTCCTTCTTGCACTTTTTTCTGATGTTACCATACCCTTTGCCATTTCACATCTACCTCTTCTTTAACCTCTTCTTCTTCGGAGCGATTCTTCCAACCTTTCTTCCGGGCGGTGTGTTCTTTGAAACTGTACTTGGCCTACCAATATGCTGGTGGTTACCTCCACCATGTGGATGGTTAACAGCATTCATTGCAACACCCCTTACAGTATATGGTCTCTGTGCCCTGCTCTGCAATGCGTGTATCTTGTTTCCTGATTTCAGGAAAGGTTTATCGGGCCTGCCTGAACCCGCAACAATACCAACAACAGCCCTGCACCTTGGATCAAGGTACTTGAACTGTCCGGATGGGAGCTGTACGGTTGTTTTCTCACCATGTGAAACAACGAGTGCATATGTTCCTGCGGCCCTGACAAGCTTTCCACCATCGTATGGTTTTACCTCAATGTTGTGGATTGGTGTTCCCTCGGGTATGCTTCCCAGTGGAAGTATGTTTCCTTCCTTTATGGGTGCATTTGGTCCAACTTCAATTGTCTGCCCAACATAAAGGCCTGCAGGAGCAAGCATGTAATATTCTTTATCAAACTTAACAACCGCAACAGGTGCTGTATGGCTTGGATCCTTTATTATATCAACAATCACACCCTTTCCCTCATTTATTTTAGGATGAACAATATCAGCATAGTACCTGTGTGATGGAGCCCTGTAAACGGCTGTCCCGGCCCCGCGCCTTCTTGACCTTATTCTCTTTCCCATATTTCACCACCTCAGAACAGACCTATCCTTATTGCAATTTCATCCGCCCTGTATTCTGGTTTAAGTTTCACAATTGCCTTCTTTCCTTCCTTTCCAATGATCATGTTTACCCTATCAACCTTTACGTTGAAGAGTTTTTCAACAGCCCATTTAACCTGGCTTTTTGTTGCATCCATGTGAACAATGAATGTTAATTTATTCTCTTTCTCAACAAGCATCATGGCCTTTTCGGATGCATATGGCTTTATTATAATATCATACTCGTTCATACAGGCCACCCCTTAAGTTCCTCAAAGGCACCTAAAGAAAATACCGTTAACCTACCAGGCATGGCACCAGGGGCAAGTATTTCAGTGTTTATTTCCGCAGGTGTAATTATGTCAACACCCGGAAGATTTTTGAATGATTTCATTACCTTTTCTTTGTTTTTAACAACGAGTAAAATGGATCTTGGTGTGTAATACTTTCTTCCTCTCATTTTACCTCTTCCTGCCCTAATCTTTGTCCCTTCCTTTGCCCTAATTATGTCATCAATCAATCCCAGTTTTTCAAGAATTTCAATCGCATTCTTCACCTTATCAACATTTTCAATTGCATCATCAACTATAACAGGCAATGTAATATCTTCTTTGAACCTGTGCCCCCTTTTCTTTACCATTTCCTTGTTTGCTGTCTGTGATAGTGCTGAAAACTTGGAAAGTAACTTTTCCTTTTTGTTTATCTTTTTGAACCATATCCTGTCCGATGTTGGTGCAAAAACGTTTCTACCACCCACCATGTTGTTCAATATTACACCCCTGTCACCATCGGGTCTCCTTGGTACCCTTGCCCTTCCATGGTTTGGTCCCCAGTTGTGTCCAACCCTCCTCATCCCTGCCAATTTATAGTGACCGTATGGTGTTCTTGAGTTTGACTGCATTGCCCTTACAACCTTTTTAATCAGGTCTGGTCTGAATGGGAATTCAAAAACTTTGGGCAAAGTTACCTGGTCCTTAACGTTACCATCAAGATCATAAATATTAACTATCATTCACTCACACCCCCTGCTTTGATGCCCTTGAAACATATGTGATCTTTATCTCCTTTTCCTCAGTATCATATGGCCTAACTGGATCCCTGAACCTTATTATTCTCTTTGTGGGTCCTGGAATTGATCCATGAACAAGAACATATGGATTCCTGAGTTTACCGTAATGGAGAAAACCACCATCGGGTGTGATATCCTCATCCTTAACATCCACATATTTCAATATTCTTTTGTTGTATTCTGTTCTCTGCTGAAAACCCAGCTGACCGGCCATTGGAACGGTGTACATGACCCAGTTTGGATGCCAGGGTCCAAGCGTACCTATCATTCTTCTATGCTTTCTATTCTTTCTTGGTAAAATTTTTACACCAAACCTTTTAACATGACCCTGGAAACCCTTTCCCTTCGTTACAGCAACAACATCAACAAGTTTTCCTGGTTTTGTGAAATCCGTGAAATTTAATTCCTTACCAAGTTTATCAAGTGCATATTTTATTCTTTCCTCAATTGTTCCTCCACCAACCCTGATTTCCATTATTTCCGGTTTCTTCTTCGGTACACCGGATACAAGTTTTGGATTTGTATAAACAATTAACCTTACTTCATCAACAGCACTTTTATCTATTGAATCAACCTCAATGTTTTTCTTTGGTAATGAGATCTTTCGTGAAAGTTCCTTGTCAAGGTTGTTTGTCCATATTTCCTTTTCAACCTTCAGACCGTAGGTTGTGTTCCTGTAGAATCTTACACCCATGACCTTGAGGTGTGGAACCTCAACAACGGTCACCGGTACAGCGATCTCTTGTCCTGCAGTCTCACTCTTCTTCCTGAAATCAACCATCATTATGTGAGTCATTCCAACCTTGTATCCGGCAAAACCCTGTATTCTCGGACCATCATCTATCTCAGGCCAGCTTGAAATTTTCGGGACTATACTGCTGGCTCTCTTCCTCGGATAATACGCCATAGACCCATGTCTCGAATGATGCGGAGTTGCCATTTTTTCAATCCTCCATTCCCACCCGTGACACCTTACCCTGGCCCAGAATCATACAAATTCGGGCCCGGAGTACGGGAATCCATATGGATTATCCCAAGATGTCTGGGTGAGAGCCTAGGTAAAAACCCTAATGTGCCCCAATATAAAAAATTTTACCTTGTTT
>JAVRLK010000012.1:0-23109 GCA_031961545.1 Thermoplasmatota archaeon
GAATGTTGTTCTCATCAACTATTCCCTCTTCAATTGCGATCCTTATAACATTTTCACCCACAAGATTTATTATTGTTGCAATCTTTAAAGCATTTCTGAAAGTCTTTTCTGAAACATATGTTTCAAAATAGAATTCCTTCCTTACCTCAATGTGAATTTCACCCTCCTCAAATTTTTTCCCCAGCAAGTCTGCATCGCAGGCAGCGAGCATTACTTCATCACGTATTTTCCACATTTTCATTGCAATTTTCATGGTACAATTTTCTAATTGCATCTTTTCTAATAATCTTTTGTATTGAAAAATTAATTAACACCTTTATTCTTTATAAAATCAATGAATGAGATGGAAAGGGTAGGAATTGTTTATGGAGATG
This sequence comes from Thermoplasmatota archaeon, assembly GCA_031961545.1. Lineage (GTDB taxonomy): Archaea > Thermoplasmatota > Thermoplasmata > Thermoplasmatales > ARK-15 > JAVRLH01. The sequence continues at coordinate 375 of JAVRLK010000012.1, forward strand.
TTGGTACAACGGAGGTACCAATAACAATAACTGGTCTTGTTGAACAGGGCGAGTTTGTTCAGATCTTTCACCAGGGATCTGGCTGGGTTCTTGGAAGGGTAGAAAACATAGAGAGAAAAAGTGATCTATCGATTGATCGTGCAAAACTCATAAATGCGGGTGAAAATGTTCCAATACATGAGGTAATGATAGGAAATGTTTACATCATTGGTTACAGGGATTCAAAGGGCATACTTCAGGTTCCAAGAACACCCTTCAAGGCAGGTGAACCTGTTTACAGGGCAAAGGATGAACTTATAAGCGATGTCATTGGCCTTAAGGATATGAAGGATACAGGTGCATACATAGGATTGCTCTACAACCATAATATAAGGATTTATCTAGACATAAACACACTTGTTCAAAAACATGTGAGCATACTTGCAAAGACTGGTGGTGGAAAAAGTTACCTTACAGGTGTTTTGATTGAGGAATTCATGAAGCATGATGTTACAACAGTTGTTATAGATCCGCATGGTGAATATTCATCCCTCAGGTTTCCATCAAAGTATGTTCCACAGATGGATAGGTTTGGTGTCAAGCCCAGGGGATATAAAGATAAGATCCAGATATTTTCACCATACAAACTTAACAGGGATGCAAAGCCATTACAGTTTACACTTTCACAAATATCACCAAGGGAACTTCTGAATATTCTGAACATTAACGATTACAGGGCCTACATTACACCATTAAGGAAGGCCATAGACACATTGAAGGCATCTGGAAAAATGTATTCAATAAAGGATATAATAAATGTTCTTAAGGGTGAAGAGAACACTGCAAATGTTAGCGTTTTAATTTCAGCACTTCAGGAACTTGATGGGATTGGAATATTTTCAGAAATAGGTACGAGGATAACAGATATTGTTAAAAAAGGTATGGTGACAGTTATAGATCTTAAGGGTGTTCCACCGGATATACAGGAACTTGTTGCACAGAGACTTTCAAATGCACTATTTGAAATGAGAAAAAGGGATGGTATTCCACCATTAATGCTCATAATAGAGGAGGCGCACAATTTCATACCACAGCAGAGCAAGGCACTTTCATCAAAGATACTTAGAACAATAGCATCCGAAGGTAGAAAGTTTGGTCTTGGTCTCTGTATCATAAGCCAGAGACCTGCAAAGGTTGATAAAAATGTTTTAAGTCAATGTAATACGCAGATAATATTAAGGGTAACAAATCCAAACGATCTTAGAACAATAGGTGATTCGGTTGAAGGTCTTACAAAGTCATCACTGGATGAAATACAAAGGTTGCCCGTTGGTGTTGCCCTTGTGACAGGCGGTAATTTATCCATGCCCCTTTTTGTTGAAATAAGACCAAGAGAAACCATGCACGGCGGGGAGAGTGTGAAGATAGCATGAGGGAAATAACTGATGAAAAGATAAAAAATTACATTGAAAAGACAGAAATGGTTTTAAAAATACTGAAAAAATCCGTACCGGAGAATTCACACCTGAATCAAATAGCAGAGGATTTCCTTACAATGATTAAAAGCTATTTTTCCGATGCCATCTACTTTTTTCAGAAAGGTGATTATGTTAACGCATTTGCTGCAATCAATTATGCCTATGGCTGGATAGATGCGGGTGTGAGGATTGGATTGATATATGCAGGAGAAAACCATGATCTTTTCACACTTTATAAATAAAAATTAATAGTATTTTCCATACCTGTAAAGAAGATCGATGAGCTTTTTTGAAAGTTCCTCTGAGATTATACCCTCATTCTTTTTCCTTATTATAAATTCCTTCGCACTGTTAAGATCAATTTTTGCAAATTTGGAATATATACCACCATAGATTGCTCCTCTAACACTTTCATCCAGATCCTTCACAAGCTCACCAAGCATATATCTGAATTCATCGTTCCTTGACATATCAAGCTTTTTTCTTTTTTTAGATTCTTGCATCTACTAACAACATTTATTTCTTGATTTAAACTTTTTCAGTACAAATCTTTGAATGGTAAAAAATTAATCATTATTTTCTCACAAAAACATCCGCAACAATATGCCATATGTGGGGTGCGTATGATTTTAAAACATGGAACCTTCTCACTTCATATTTAACATCTTTAAAAATACTATCCAATGTTTTTTCTTTTTCTTTGAGTTCTTCTGTTGTCCATGTATCATGGTAGTGTATTATCCCTTCATTTTTAAGTATATCAATAGCCTTTGGAATGAATTTAGATGTATGAACATAACCCATTATTATTCTATCAGCATAATCTTTAAGATCAAGATCCCTGTTATCACCAAGAATTGTTTTTATTTTAACATTGTTAATTTTAACATTTTCATTTAAATATCTGAACGCAGTTTCATTTTTCTCACATGCAATAACTTCTTTTGGATTACCATACTTTGCAAGTGGAATTGAAAAATACCCAATTCCTGCAAACATATCAACAATATTCTCATTATTCACATTCAATTTGGACATCCTTATCCTTTCATCAACGTTTCCAGAGGAAAACATTATTTTTGAAGCATCAAACTTATAGAATATACCATTTTCCACATGAATTGTTTCAGCATCATTTCCATATATGAATTCCACCTCTGGAATCCTCAATTCACCATAAACACCCCTGTAATTGAGAACACTCTTTGCATTAAAAACTTCAGCAAAAGCTTTTCCAATTTCAAATCTGTGATCATAAATTTCTTTTGGAATTGTGATTATCAAAACATTTCCAAATTTTTCCCATTTATTTTTTAACAATTCCTTCCCCTGGAAATTGAGTTTTTCAAGAACAAGTTCATAGGGATTTTTTCTTTTTTTCCTTTTTATTCCATCAATTTCCACAACGTCATAATTAAAATTCAATTTATATTTTAATGGAAAATATACAAATCCCCCTTCAGGGAATATGGAATAATCTGGATGTAGTATATCTTTTTCCAGCAATTCAATTCTGATTTTTTCCGCATCATATTTTGGCACCTTTAAATAAATCATTTTGAAATGCATTTAACAAAACATTTATATGAAATTTATCCATTATGGTTTTTAAGGTGATTGTAATGCCTCAGAAACCAGTTGTTGATGAATCAACATGCATTGCATGCGGAATATGCGCATCTGTCTGCCCGGCGAATCCGGTTGTGTTTACAATTGAGAATGTAAGTAAGGTTGTACATCCTGAAGCATGCATTGATGGATGTACGGAATGCCAGACGAACTGTCCAACGGGATCAATAACAATACAGAAACTCTGATCAAACAAATATTAACATTTTATCGTAATCTGTTTCAACAATTTTTCCTTTTTTATTGTATATTTTTTCTTTTTTTATTTTAAAGTAATCCTTAGTTATTTTTATTCCATCGAATTCAATTCCATTTTCAATCTCTTTTGGATCAATGTTTTTAATGAATTTCAAAAATTCATTCATTTTATCCCTTAACAATGGACCTAGCTTTGAAAGATCCGGAACAATATTTATCTCTTCCTTCACTTCAAGATTCTGGGTGATTTCAAGATCCTTTATGTTCAGCGATCCCTTAATGACATCCTTCATTTTATTGAAAAGTTCTGGATTATCCGTTATAATCCTTGCCTTTTCTATAATTTTTATATTGTTTTCTATCTTAAAGCTCCTTCCCTTCACTATCAATTCCTTTACCCTTTCACCATCCAATGCTTCACCCTCAAGAACAGGTTCTGGCCAGGTCTCAAGATGTATTGATATTCTTTTCTCATGCTTGGAGTATATTCTGTGGTACATTTCCTCTGTTATGTGTGGAAGAATCGGGGCGAAGAGCTTTAGAATTCCAAGATAAATGTGATAAACAACAGCTTTTGTTTCCCTATCCTCTTTTATTCTATACTTTATTATTTCAATGTACTCATCAGCAAATGTATGCCAGAAGAAATCCTCAATCTCCCTTATTGCCCTGTCATACCTGTAATTATCCATGTACGATGTTACCCTTTTCACCATTTCAGAATATTTCACAAGGATCCATTTGTTTATTAAATCTTCATGTGTTAAATCGTACTTACCATCAACGTTCAATTCAACGAATCTTCCAAGGTTGTAAATTTTTGTCAATAACCTCTTACCATGGACAACCTCCCTTCTTCTGAAAGGTGTATCCTCACCTATTGTGCATGTTGCTGCGAAGTATCTGAACGCATCCGTACCATATTCATCAATTACTTTTAGAGGATCAACAACATTTCCCCATGATGCATGCATTGGTCTACCATCCTCTGCAAGAATGTGCCCATCTATGAAAATATCCTTCCATGGTTCAATACCTGTTACAGCCTTACACCTGACAATGGAATAGAATGCCCATGTTCTTATTATATCATGTGCCTGCGGTCTTAAACTCATGGGATACATTTTTTTGAATTTTTCAACATCCCTGTAGAGGAATGTGTTGTATAAAGGCGATATGGATGAATCAACCCAGGTATCGAAAACCTCATCACTCCCCCTCAATTCTGAACCGCAAACGGGGCATTTATCGTATGGAGGTTTGTCAACAAGAGGATCTATGTAACCATCTTTTTTCATAAGATCTTCCTTTTTTGGAAAAACATAATGGCCATTTTCACATATCCATACAGGGATGGGTGTGGCAAAGTATCTCTGCCTGGAAACAACCCAGTCCCATTCTATGCTGTTCACCCATTCCTCAAGCCTTTTTTTCATGAATTCTGGAACCCATCTAATTTTATTTGCACTTTCAAGTATTTCATTTTTTAAATCAACTGTCTTTATGAACCACTGTTCCTTGTTTATTATTTCAAGAGGTGTTCCACATCTCCAGCAGGTTCCAACGCTGTGATCCAGATACTCAATCTTTTTTATCCTATTTTCTTTTTTAAGATCCTCAACAATTTTTTTCCTTGCCTCCTCAACGTACAATCCTTTATAATCACCACCAATTTCTGTTAATTTTCCCTCCTCATCAACACTCCTGATTATTTCCATTCCATGCTTCTTTATTAATTTAAGATCGTTCTTATCACCTATAGAACATACCATTTCAATACCTGTACCGAAGGATGGATCCACGTCCTCATCCCCATAGATTGGTACCTTTCTCTTGAACAAGGGAATTATTACATTTTTTCCCTCAAGATTCTTGTACCTTTCATCATTTTTGTTGTAGGAAAGGAAAAGGCAGGCTGGAATAAGTTCAGGTCTTGTTGTTGCTATTGTTACTTTTCCACCATCCTCAAGATCAAAATCTATGTAATAAAGACTTGTTTTTCTTGTATCGTAAACAACCTCAGATTCCGCTATGGCTGTTCCGCACCTTGGGCACCAGTTAACAGGATGCAATGCTCTGTAAACCAAACCCTTCTCAACCATATCAAGAAAGGTTAACTGTGTAATTTTTCTGTAGTATGGAGCATCTGTTTGATAATAAATTGATGGATCCATGGATTCACCAAGTATTTTGAACTGTTCGGTCATAATATTAATCTTGGATTTTGCAAAATCCTCACAGAGTTTTACGAATTCCTGCCTTGGTAAATCCCTCATCTTTACATTATGTAGCTTTTCAACGTTCACCTCAATTGGCATTCCATTCACATCATAGCATAGTGGGAAGAAAACATTGTATCCACGCATCCTTTTGTATCTTGCTATGAAATCTATGTGCGTATAATGTGTTGCATGACCAAGGTGAAGTGCACCGCTTGCATACCTGGGCGGATTATCTATTGAAAATACTTCCTTATCCGATGAGAAATCGAACCTGTAAATCTTTTCCCTTTCCCAGAAATCCTGCCATTTTTTCTCTGTTTCTTTTGGATCGTAGGTCATTGTATTTGTTATAGGAAAACATAATAAAAAACTTTTTTAAGTTTAATTTAATTTACCAGAACTATGGATGCGTATATTGTTTCTGCCGTAAGGACCCCCATAGGGAAGTATGGTAAATCTTTTGTCAATGTTCCCGCACAGGAACTAGGTAAAATTGCAATAAATGAGGCAATAAAAAGGGCAAATATTGAAATGGATATGGTTGATGAGGTAATAATGGGAAATGTGCTCCAGTGCGGTCTAGGCCAGAACCCAGCAAGGCAGAGTGCACTGAAAGCAGGATTTCCTTACAAAATTGCCGCATTCACCGTGAACAAAGTTTGTGGATCCGGTCTTAAGGCTGTTATGCTTGCAGCTCAATCCATTAAGGCAGGTGATAACGACATTGTTGTTGCTGGCGGAATGGAAAACATGAGCCAGGCACCATACTATGTGAAGGGTGTAAGGTTTGGCCTGAAGTATGATAATACAATGCTTTACGATGAGATGATCATGGATGGTCTTTGGGATGCCTACTACAATGTTCATATGATAAAGACAGGAGAGGTGATAGCTGAAAAGTATAACCTTACGAGGGAGGAGATTGATCTTTTTGCATACCAGTCACACATGAAAGCAAAGGAGGCAAGGGATAGTGGTAGATTCGCTAAAGAGATAGTTCCTGTTAAAACAGAGAATGGAAATATTGTGAAAGATGAGGGTATAAGGGATGATACGAGTACTGAAAAATTGTTGAATCTAAAGCCTGTTTTAAAGGATGGAAAATTTGTGACAGCGGGCAATGCATCACAGCTGAGCGATGGTGCATCTGCTGTGGTTGTAATGAGTGAGAAAAAGATGGATGAACTTGGAATAAAACCCATGGCAAAAATTATAGCATACAATACTGTGGGTGTTGATCCAATTTACGTAATGGAGGCACCTATTTTCGGTGTGAGGGATCTTTTGAAAAAAGTTAAAATGGACATTGATGAAATAGATCTTTTTGAACATAACGAAGCGTATGCATCAGCAAGTGTTGCTGTGAGAAAGGAATTGAAAATTCCTGAAAATAAATTCAACATACACGGCGGTGCTGTTGCACTGGGTCATCCAATAGGTGCAAGCGGTGCAAGGGTTCTTACAACTTTGCTATATTCATTGAAAGAAAAGAATTTGAGGTATGGTATTGCAACACTCTGCCTTGGTGGTGGAAATGCAGTATCCATGCTTGTTGAAAATGTAAGGTGATAAAATGAAGGTAAGTGTTTTTGGTTCAGGAACAATGGGAAGGGGAATAGCACAGGTATTTGCAATGAATGGCCATGATGTTGTAATGGTGGATGTGGAGGAAAGATTCCTGAAGAATGCCATGGAGAACATTGAGAAAAGCCTGAAAAAATTAAAGGAGAAGGATCAGATAAAGGAGAACGTTGAAGATATAATGAAAAGAATCAAACCAACGCTCGATTACAATGAAACAAGGTATTCTGAATTCATAGTTGAGGCAATTGTTGAAAAGTTTGACCTTAAATGCGATCTTTTCAAAAAACTTGATGAAATGATTGATAAAAATGTTATATTCGCAACAAACACATCATCCATATCCATAACAAGGCTTGCATCCTGTACAAAAAGGGCTGAAAAATTCATAGGAATGCATTTCTTCAATCCTGTTCCAATAATGAGGCTTGTTGAGGTTGTAAGGGGATACTCAACATCAAAGGAAACTGTTGATTTTGTCTACGAACTCTCAAAGAAACTTGGAAAGGTACCTGTTATTGTGGAAGATTATCCGGGATTTGTTGCAAACAGGATATTGATGCCCTTCATAAATGAGGCAATTTATGCCCTCATGGAAAATGTTGCATCAAAGGAAAGCATTGATACGGTTGCAAAACTTGGACTTAACCACCCCATGGGACCACTTGAACTTGCGGATTTCATTGGACTAGATGTATGCCTTGATATAATGAATGTTCTTTACGAGGATCTTGGTGATCCAAAGTACAGACCTGCTCCATTGTTGAAAAAGATGGTTGCGGCAGGTAAACTTGGAAGGAAAACAGGAGAGGGCTTTTATAAATATTAGATTTTTACAACCTTTCCATCCTTTATAATTTTTTTAATTAAATTTATTCCAAAGTGGTATGCAAAATGTGTGTATGATGGTACATCCGCTATCAAAAGATTTGCAGGTCTTCCCGGTGCAATTGATCCATGTTTATCATGAATATCAAGGGAATATGCTGCATTGAATGTTACCGCTGAAATAGCCTCCTCAATGGTCATTTTCATCTGTGTTACAGCAAGTGTTATTATTTCCTGAATATTTTCTGTGTAACAGTTTGGATTAAGATCTGTTCCAAGTGCAACAGGAATGTTATTTTCTATCATATACCTTGCATTTGCATATTTTTTCTGGAAAAGCATGAAGGGTGTCCCGGGTAAAAGGACAAAAACTGTATCTTTCTTTGAAAATGCCCTTAAAATTGTCTTTGGTGTTTTTAAGGCATGATCAACACTTTTTAAATGTATTTTCAATCCCAATGATGAACAGCCAATGTATTCAATCTCATCCGCATGCATCCTCAATTTTAATCCATATTTTTCTGCAATTGTTAAAAAATTTTTTGTCTCGCTTACATTAAAAGCGATTGAATCACAGAAAACATCCGCAAATTTTGCCTTTTTTGATATAACATCCATTCTTTTCAATACTTCCCCTATGTATTTTTCCCTTTCCATATTTTGAGGTGGAAAATGTAAAAGAAAGGTTGGTATGAGATCAATGGGATACTTTTCACCAAGATCCCTTATGATATCCAGGAGCATTATTTCCCTTTCAACGTTCAAACCGTAACCAGATTTTGCCTCAGCCGCAACTGTTCCATGCTCTATCATTTTTCTTATCCTTTTTGATGACTGTTCAAATATTTCATCGTAGGATGATTCATTTGTCATTTTTACGGTGTAGTTTATACCACCACCCATCCTTGTTATTTCCTCATAGCTCATGCCTTTCAATTTTAAACTGAATTCAAAATCCCTGTAGCCTGCAAAGACAGGATGTGTATGTGGATCAACAAATCCCGGTAGGACAATCTTACCATGAGCATCAATGCCATTATATTCACCTTCAGGCTTTTCCCTTGAAATCCTAACAACTTTACCATTATCTATCCATACGTTTGCCTTTTCTATTATTCCCAGATCCTGCATCTCCTTTCCTCTTTTTGGTCCAGTTGATCCCGGCGGAATGGTTAAAATTTGATTTGCATTTTCAATGACTAGCATGGTCGATTATTTTGAAAATCTCTTCCTTGTTCTTTTGCATTTTCTCCCTTGATATTTTGTTCCAGTTATTTCCCTCCGGATCTATTGAAACTATCAAAGGTCCGAAGTTTTCAGCCTCAAATATCCATATTGCCTCAGGTGATCCAAGTTCCTCAAGGAAATAAACGTTCTCCACCTTCTTGAAACTTTTTGCGGCAAGTGCTCCCGCACCCCCTGTATATGTTGCATAAATTCCCTTTACTTTTTTTAGAGCATTTGCTGTTCTGTCAAACATTCCTCCCTTTCCAACAATGAACCTTACACCATATATCTCTATTATTTTATCCTCAAAGAGATCCATCCTTGATGATGTTGTTGGTCCTGCAGCTAAGACCTTCCATTCATTTCCCTCTTTTTTAACAACAGGTCCGCAATGGTACATGACCATATCCTTTGGTTCAAATGGTAACTTTTTATTTTTCTCATGGTATTCAAGCATCAGCTGATGCGCTTCATCCCTTGCGGTGAAAACCTTACCCGTTATGAATAAAACATCACCCATCCTTAATTTTTCAAGTAGATTAAAATCATCAGGTATTTTTAGATTGTAAATCATTGTTCCACCTCCACCTTTCCATCAGCGTATATGTGAACATTTGCTCTCCTATCCGCCCAGCACTGGACAATTACACCCACTGGAAATGTTGCCGGGTGCCTGTATGCATACTCAACATGAACATCAATAACAGAGTATTTTCCGCCCCATCCCATGGTTCCCACCTCTGTTCTATTCAAAAGATCAAGGAGCTCAAGTTCAAGTTTTGCAACTATTTCCTCCTCATGCCTTTTCCCCAGAGGTCTTAAAAGTGATCTTTTTGCAAGGTTAAGTGAAAGATCTGCTGCACCACCTATTCCAACACCCACAATTGTTGGCGGGCAGGGATTTGCACCTGCCTTGACAATAGTATCAACAACAAATTTTTTCACACCCTTTATTCCCTCTCCGGGGTTGAGCATGGCCAGTGCACTGGCATTTTCCGATCCCCCTCCTTTAGGTAATATGTAAACAATGGCATCATTACCCTCTCTTAGATCCCAGTGTATGTATGGTATGAACCTTCCTATGTTGTTTCCAGGATTCTTTCCTGTGAAGGGATGAACAGCATTCGGCCTTATGTAATACAGTTCTGTAGCTTTCCTTACAGAATTTCTTATTGCATTTACAAGTTCATTTTTGTAGGGGAAGTCATAGCCCATATCAACAAAGAATGTTTGAGTACCAGTATCCTGGCATATTGGCAATTTCTTTTCCTTAGCATATTCAACGTTGTCAATTATTGATTTTAACTGTGATTTTGAAATTTCATTCTCCTCATTTTTGTATATTTCTAAAAGATGGTTGTAAACATCCTGGGGTATTGTTGTCTCTGCAAGTCTAATACTTTCCAGAATCTTTTCTTCAAGATCCATAATTATTATAACAAATTGGCATTTATAAAACTTTTTAGTGAAGATGTTTTTGTAAAAACCTGAAAAAATGTATTCTAATCTTAAATATGTTGTAGGAAAGTTAAAGATAACTTGAAAATTTAAATTTTAAAAAATTATTATAGAAAGTATTGAAACAGATATCGGAACCAGAAAAAGTCGTGGCAACTGTTTCACTATTAGCCTTCTTTAGATCATTTTCCTATGGATCTTTAATGTCATTCATTGTTTTGTATTTAACAAGTATAATGAATGTTCCATTAACAATAGCTGGAATCTATTTGCTAATCTCAGGACTTGTTGGTGCATTTTTTCAGATAATATCCGGAATATTATCCGATGCCTACGGAAGAAAAAGAATAATGTACTATGGTCAGGTATTTCAAGGAATATCATTTGTTTTCCTCGGAATTGGTTTAGGTTTGAGGAATGTGATTTTAATAGTCTTTCTTTTAATATTTCAGAACATTTCATCTAGTCTTGTCTTTTCTTCAACAAATGCAATCATAGCCGATTTTCTACCCCCTGAATTAAGGTTCAAGGGTTATGCCTATCAAAGGGCATCAGCAAACTTTGGCTGGGGTATAGGCCCAGCAATAGGCGGATTCCTTTTTTCCCACAATTTTTACGTTTATGCATTCATATTTATTGGAATTTTTCTTATATTTTTCATATTCTTAATAAATAGGTTGCCGGATATCTATAAATCATCAGGTAATTTTACATTCTCTGATATAACGAGTTCTCTGAAGGACATTAAATTTACAATATATTGTCTTGCAGGTTTCATAAGTTTTATGATCTTTGGCCAGTTAACAAGCACATATCCTGTTTATGAAACTAATGTTAACAAAATATCAACAGATTTGATCGGTCTTACGTGGACCACGAATGGTTTTATGGTTGCCGGTCTTCAGGTTTTCTTTGCCAGATTTGCAAATGTTAAAAATGCTTTCAAATTCCTTGAATTTGGCATAATTATTTATGGTTTTGGATATTTTATGCTATCATTCAACTCAACAGTTCCTTGGCTTTTCCTTTCCATGCTTGTAATAACAATGGGAGAAATCATATATTCATCAACAGCCACAGCAACAGCAATGAACATGGCAAATGAAAAGAATCGTGGTAAGTATGCAGGTACATTCGGTTTCTTTACAAGCATTGGAAGATCCTCTGGAACTTTTTATGGTGGTTTAATTTTTTCACTTTACCTTTCATATTTTGACAGATGGTTTTTAATATTTTTAACTGCCATTATTGCATCTTTTCTTTACTTTTCCATTGAAAAAAGAAAAGATTCACATTAAATTTTTCATAAAAAAAGGTTAAATTGAAAACTCAATTAACTAATTTTTGGTAAAAATATATTAACCAAAAGTTATTCCTCCAAAACATGGATAATATATACGATTATGAATCTTTACTGAAAAAGGCAAAGCAGGAGGTACCTTCACCTACATCCTCAGGTGAAAGGTTCCAGTTACCTGAGGCTGAAATCATAATAGAGGGTAAGAACACAATTTTCAAAAATTTCATGGAATTCTGTAAAAAGCTTGATAGGGATCCACAGCACTTTTCAAAGTTCCTTTTCAAGGAGCTTGGTACAGCAGGAAATATTCAGAATGAAAGACTTGTTTTCAAGGGTAGGGTTCCGGCACAGTCAATAAAGGATAGAATAAACCAGTATATTAAAACCTATGTGTTATGCTATGAGTGTGGCAGTCCAGATACTGTTTTAAAGAAGGAGGACAGGGTTGAAATACTTGTCTGCAAGGCATGCGGTGCAGTTAGACCAGTTACCGCACATGTGGAAATCAGGGTACAGGAGGTTAAGGTTGAGGAGGGTAAGGTTTACGAGGTTGAAATAATAGATATAAGCAGGGATGGTGATGGAATAGGGAAGATTGGATCATACACAGTTTACGTTCCAAAGGCAAAGAAGGGACAGAAGGTGAAGGTTAAAATTGAAAAAATAAAGAAGAATATAGCGTTTGGAACCATTGTGGGGTGAATAAATGAAAAACCTTTCCGATTTAATAAATAGGGAAATAAATTCTCCATCCCCCATTAGAGAAATTATGAAAATGGCAGAAAGGAACAACATAATAAACATGGGCTTGAATCCTGATGAAGTTATTTCCTTTGCAGGGGGATGGGTTGATCATTATGCACCGGATGAACTAAGAAAAATTTACGCTGAAATAGCAAACGATTTTATGGAATTCCACAGGGCAGGTGGTTATTCACCAACAGGTGGATTTGATGAAACAAAGGATGCGGTCATAGATTTTGAAAAATTACTGTTCAATGAAAAGCTTGAAAGGAAAAATATAATAATAGGGGGATCAAGTTCACAGATGACAATTGATCTATTCAGGGTTTTACTTAACAAAAAGGATAGAATTGTTTTACCAGATCCTGCATATGCCAACTATTTTGGTCAGTTAAGGTTTGTTTCGGATAATATAAAAATTGAAAGTGTAAGGTTTTTAAATGAAAACTGGAAATTCCTTGAAAACAAAAAGGAAATTTTGGGAAGAATCAATGAACTTTTCAAGGAAAGGGATGTTAAGGCCATGCTAATTGCATCACCAGACAATCCAACAAGTCAGATCCTGCCCCATGATTTTGTTAAGGAAATAATAAAGATGGGTATGGAAACAGGTACCTACGTAATATTTGATTTTGCATACAAAACACAGTATTTTTCTGAAATGCCTGAATATTTTTCCTATTCACCACTTGATTATGAAAATATCATCGCAATACATTCAAACAGTAAATGGGACAGGGGTCTGGGAAGAAGAATGGGATGGGTTGAGGCGAATGAGGAAATAGTAAGGGCCATGGAAAGGGCACAGCAGGTTTCAATTCTCTGTCCTGATACACTGCACCAGATTGCATTCACAAGGTACGTGAAAAATTATGGAAAATCAATTAAGAATTATATTGATAAAATAAGGGAAGATTACAGGAAAGCTGCAATGGAAACTGTAAAATCAATTAATGAATTCCTTTCCTTTAAATACCTTGAACCGCAGGGAGGTCTTTATGTTTCCGCCCATGTTGGAATGGATTCTGATCAATTTGTTGTGGATGTTATGAAGAACACAGGTGTTTTATTCGTACCTGGTAAGGGATTTGGTAAATCCATGGAAAAGGGCATAAGGATATCATACGGTCCACTTGTTAGGGATATATCAAAAATAAGTGAAGGTATAGGGAGAGTGGGGAAGTATCTCAATGGAAAGAATAATAGTTGATACAAATGCCCTATTCATTCCCTTCCAGTTAAAGATAAGGATTGAGGAAGAACTGGAAAGGTTATTCGGCAAGGTTGAAATAATTGTACCCGAATCGGTTATAAACGAACTCTACAATTTATCAAAGACAAACACCATTGCAAGGGCAGCATTGAAGTATGCGATGAAATTCAGGGTTGTTAAAAATGAGGGAAGCGGTGACAGGGCAATAGTTAACCTTGCAATAAAAACGGGATACCCTGTACTAACAAACGATAAAAGATTGAAAAGAATACTAAAGGCGCAGGGAATCAGGGTTATAGAAACAAGGGGAATGAAAAGGCTTGAGGTAGTATGAAGGATTATGAAATCTTATTCCTGCTTAAAAAGCTTGCATTGAAAGGTGCTTTGTTCAAGTACATTACTGTAAAGACCGGTGATTTTGGAAATGAATGTAGCATGAGTCAGCAGAGTGCATCAAGAAAACTTTCAATGCTTGAAAATATGGGATTTTTAGAAAGAATTCCACTCAAAAATGGTTTCAGGGTAAAATTATCCCTCAAGGGTATTGAAAAGATCATGGAAGATATTAAAAACAACAGGGAGATTGAAAAAATTTTAAGAGAAATTGAAATAAGTGGTAAGGTTGTAAGTGGGTCCGGTGAAGGATCCTACTACATGACAAAAAAAGGTTATGTGGATCAGATTAAAGAATTATTCAATTTCATACCCTACCCAGGTACACTCAACATTGAAATAGAGGGAGAAAACATTTACAAGGTTGAATTTTTAAGATACAATTCAAAATATTTTTTGAAGGAATTCTACGATGAGGGAAGAACATTCGGTAAGGTTTATGTTCATAAAGGAAAGATTGGTGAAATTGATGTTTATGTCATATTCCCAGAAAGAAGCCATTACAGGAATGTAATTGAAATAATCTCAGATAAAGGTCTAAGAAAAGAACTGGGATTGAAGGATGGTATGGATGTTTCCCTGAAAATTTTTCCCGAGATCTAAATTATGTTCTGAATGATCTCCTTTGAATCCATCTCCCTTTCACAGTACTTGCACTTTATCCTTATTGGGTCGGTTGATACAACAACAAATTCAGGTGGAACGGGTTCATTTGTGTTTGTAACACAGGATGGGTTTGAACATTTAACTATACCAACTATTTCAGATGGTGGTGAAACCCTGTGTTTTTCTATAACTTCATAATCCTTAATTATGTTTACAGTTGCATTTGGTGCAATCAAAGCAATTTTTGCAATTTCTTTTTCTGCTAAATATCTGTCCTCAATTTTAACTATATCCTTAAATCCAGTTTTTTTACTTGGTACATGTATGCCTATGCTCACTGTTGTTTTTACATTTTCTTCAAGACCCAGGATTTTCATCACCTTTAATGCCATTCCCGGTGGAATATGATCCAGAACCGTACCGTTCCTAATCTTCTCAATTCTAAGTTCCTTTTCTGTCATCATCTCTCCCCCAGCACCATGCTTAGAATTGCCATTCTTATTGGCAAGCCATTAAATGCCTGCTCAAAGTATTTTGCATGTGGTGTATAATCCACCTCTGGAGCAATTTCATCCACTCTTGGAAGTGGATGCATTATTATAAGATCCTTTTTACCATGCTCTAATACGTTCAGATCAATTCTGTAGGATCCTGCAATCTTCCTGTACTCATTTATGTCAGGAAACCTCTCCTTCTGTATTCTTGTTGTATATAGAACATCAAGTTCGTGAATAACTTCCATCAGATCGTTATGTACCTTTGGTTTTGTTTTAAGTGAAATTTCCCTCATAATATGGTCAGGCATTTCAAGTCCCTTTGGAGAAATTAGGTATATGTTTGCCCCAAAATCCGATAGTGCAAGGGCAAGTGAATGAACAGTCCTTCCATATTTAAGATCACCAAGCAAACCAATGTTCAAACCTTCAAATTTACCAAGGTTTGACCATATTGTGAAAAGATCAAGTAGTGTTTGTGTTGGGTGCTGCCCAGCTCCATCTCCTGCATTTATTACAGGATGTTCCGCAAACCTGCTTGCAAGCCTTGCAGCACCTTCATAACTGTGCCTTATGACAATAACATCCGCATATGAATCAACCATTCTTATTGTGTCTGCCAGTGTTTCACCCTTTGAAACTGAACTGTACTTTGGATCAAAAAATGTTATAACGTTTCCTCCAAGCTTGTACATGGCACTCTCAAAGGAAAACTTTGTCCTTGTACTCGGTTCAAAGAAAAGTGTTGCTAGAATTCTTCCCTTTAAAATCTCTATGCCCTTACCTTTTGCAACAGGGATCATCTCTTTTGCAACACTAAAAATTTCGAATATTTCATCCCTTGTCAGGTCCCTAATCGATATAATGTCTTTTCCTGATAACATCAAAATTAAATGGTTATTCCATAATTAAACTTTTCCTTTTTTGTTGTCAAAATTAATATATGTGTGAATTTTTCAATAAATTATGAAGGTTGGAGCATCTATTGTTTCTGCTGATTTAACCTGTTTGAGGGAAGTTGTTAAAGATCTTGAAAGATGCGGTATCGATTTTTACCATGTTGATGTCATGGACGGTCACTTTGTTCCAAACATTACCCTTGGTCCTGATTTTATTGCAAATCTAAGAAAGATTACAGAAAAAACAATTGAAGCGCATCTCTTGATTGAATATCCAAAAAAATATGTTAAGGTATTTGAGGATTCTGGTGCGGATATAATAACATTGCATATTGAATCTAAGGATTTTGATGAAGCATACAAATCAATAAGTGTGAAAAAAGGAATTGCTCTCAACCCTGAAACGGATCTTGATAGTATTGAAAAATATTTTGGTAATGTTGATATCATTCTAATAATGACAGTTAGACCCGGTTTTTCAGGCCAGAAATTCATGGAGGAAGTTGTGCCAAAAATTGTGAGGTTGAAAAAAATAAAGGACAATGAAAAATTCAATTTTGAAATAGCTGTTGATGGGGGAATAAATTCTCAAACAATAAAAAAAGTGAAGGATTATGTGGACATGGTGAGCGCTGCAACAGGTATATTTTCAGGTGATATTTGCAATAATATAAAAATACTTAAAGGATTATAAATTCACCATTTCAATGGTGCAGAGCATTTTGGACAGAATGGTTGGTATAAATCCACCTCCGATTCACACATGGGGCAATAAAATTTTTCATCAACCTTTATTACCTCAAAGGATTCATTGGCTGAAAGATAATCCTTCACTGCCTTTATTTTAGAAATTGGTATATTTGTCCTTTCACTTATTTCTTTTGGATCTGCCATTTTTATTTCCTTTATGCTTATATAACCATTATTGAAAAGTTTTTCAGCATCGCTTTCATCTATGCCAGGTAATTTTCTTAATGATTTCATCTTTTCTTTCTTATAAAGAGGTGTTATGCCTATTTCAATTGTTCCTTCCATTATATCCTCAAAGGAATGAACGAGCGTTGAATTGAATTGATCTGTGAATATTAAATTTCTTCCCCTTATTTTTTTCATAAATTTTTCCTTTTCAGGATTTATTATTCCTTTTAAGATCCTTGAATCGGATAAACTTACATCTATGAGATCATTGTAATCCAGGTTCAGTTCTTTTCGCATTCTCTCTATTCTTCTTACAATCCTGTTAAAAAACATTTTTTTCTCCAATTCCTCATCGTAAACTATTTTTGCGTACACTCTTAAAATATCCATCTGGAACATGTAATAATCTTTAGGTATGTTGAGTTCAAATTTTACCATTGAAGGGGTTATTGTTATAAGATTTCCTTCTATTGCAAGATTATAACCTTCCTTTTCAATAATTTCCTTTAATTTTCTTGGATCCTGATTACCAAGAATGGTTTCAATTCTCCTGGCCAGAGGCCTGTATATTTCTCCCATTTTTTCTTCAATTATTTTTACCCTGTATTCCATTTCATTCCATGCCTTGGTGAAAACAATTTCATCAGCATGGAAATAATCCTTAAGTGTTTCCTTTACTTTTTCAAGGAACGGATGGTATTTTTCTTCACATTCAAAAACAATCTTCTTTATTGGGAGAGATGCAGGTATACCAAGTTCAATCTTCTTTTTATAGATTAAAGAATTGAGCAGGAAAACATCATCCATTAATTTTTCAATGGATTTATTGATATCATGAAGACCAATCTCAATTTTTCCAAGATCCAAACGTAAATTCAGGGAAATCTCCATGACATTGTTTGGCAGGAATGGGTATGAAAGTAGAAGAAATTCCCTGAAAAGTTCTTTGTTTATCTCTCTCCCTCTTTTCAATTTTACATAATAGTTTGAAATTTTATTGTTCAATTCAAAATAACTTTTTGTTATTTTTATAATATCACCCTTTTCATAAAGATCCAGTAAGCTTTTCTTATAACTTTCAATAACTGAAAATATCCAGGTATCAACGCCATCCTCCCCTTCATCCAACTCATAAATTTTAACATAGTTCCATAGGTTCAGAAGATTTTTTTCCATTTTTTTAGCAATTTTTATATCATTTATATTCAAAATACCACTTTTTTTCCAGCTTGATGCGAGTCTTAGAATGGATCTACTGTATTCACTATAATGCTCTATATCCTTTAATTTTAAATATGAAATATAAACATCCTTAACATAGTTCATGTTAAGTGAACTCAAAAGTGAAAGCATTGGATATCTGTTTTTTATTGATTTATGTGATATGTAAAGCCTGTTGCCATATGATTGTGTAAACGCAAATATGCCAACAGAAAGTATTGAGGGATCGTAAGAAAACACCTGTGTCATCTTTCCACCGCATGTATGCATTTTTTCTCCATGACCGTATTCATATGCTCCACATTTTTCACACTGAAGTATTGGAATTTTTGGAAAATTTTTAAAATCCTTTGATATAAGAATGTTTGAAAAATTCAATCCTTTTTCAAATTTCTTAGGGTGTATGTTAAAATTCAATCTATCAAATTTAAGGTAAACTCCTTTGGTTAATTTCCTCCTTACCCTTTTACCGCAGTATTTACAGTGTGGAACGGATCCCTCAAAAACATCATGATCTATTATTTCCACATCAATCTTTTCCCTTTTTTCCATTATCTGAAAATCGTAGCTATTTACTATTGAGGAAATAAACCTTGTTGGCATCTTTTCGTTCATTATGATAGGTACATCTTTGAAATAATCCTTTATTTCATTTCCTTTTTTTTCTTCAAACTTTGTTGGAAAAAGTAGCAGTTTCTCCTGCATTTTTTTGTGTGTTGTTGTGTTCATTATCCAAGTTTCATCACCCTGTATCTGAACAACAAAATCGTCCTTCGGGTTAATGTTTATTCCTGTAATGTTCAGAACAGTTTCCTCAGGCCCTATATTTATAAAATAGGTTTTTTCAGATACCTTTACCTTTCCGTAGAGGTATTTAACATCACCTGTTTTGTAAAAAACGTCCCTGTTTGATAGATTTGTTCTGCAGTAGTCACAGTAGTATGTAGGTCTTTCGAGAATTGTTATTTTTTTGTTTTCAAAAAGCTTTTGTATGAGAGTATCAAGTGCCCATAGCATGTTTGGATCAGCGCTTGAAACAACGAGGCCATTTGATATTTCCCTGATATTGGACTGTATTTCAGCAAAATTAACAGGGCTCTTTTTAACCAGTACAGGCAAGACAGGGTCAAGGGGAATGATAAATGAACTTGCCTCACCTCTTGTACCCTTTTTTCCATAACTTCCAAAAATTGTCTCCTTTAATCGATGTAAAATATCTGAAAGTGCAACATTATACATATCCTCCGAATCAGGAGGAATCGAAACAGGAACGGACACATCGTTAATTCTTGATGAGAACATTTCTTTCTTATATAGAATTTTTAAATAATAAATTTTATCATTTTAATTTTGTCCAAAAATTAAGGAAAAAAATTTTAAAAAGACAAACATTAGGGCATTACCATGAAAAAAATTGCCGAACTGCAGAAAGATGAATGGGTTGATAAGGAAGAGGAAATAAGGGGATGGGTTTACAGATGGAGGGAAAGTGGTAAGATTGTTTTTATTGTTGTAAGGGATTCCACAGGAATAATGCAAACAGTCATTTCACAGGAAAATGTGGGTGAGGATGATTTTAAGGCATCCAAGAGTGTTGGTATAGAGGCATCAGTTTACGTTAAAGGAACGGTAAGGAAGGATGAGAGGGCGCCCGGTGGATATGAATTACTGGCAAAAGAATTCAAGGTAATAGGTCCCAGCCAGAATTTTCCCATAACGAAGGACAAGAGCGATGAATTCCTTCTTGATCACAGACATCTATGGCTCAGGAGCAGGGAAATGACATCAATACTAAAAATAAGGTCAACCGTATTTGAAAAACTCCATGAATATTTCAGAAAGGAAGGTTACTATGAGGTTCAGGCACCCATGTTTGTTAGTTCATCTGTTGAGGGTGGATCAACACTTTTTGAGGTTCCATACTTTGGTAGAAAGGTTTATCTAACACAGAGTTCACAGTTCTATCTTGAAACATTCATCTTCTCACTTGAGAACGTTTACACAATAGCCCCATCCTTCAGGGCAGAAAAATCAAGAACAAGGAGACATTTAACAGAATTCTGGCACTGCGAGGCTGAAAGTGCATGGATGCATAACGATGATATGATGAAGTTTGAGGAGGGCATGATAGGTCATGTTATCCAAGGAGTGATTGAAAAAAATAAGCAGGATCTTATATATTTAAAAAGGGATATAAATAAGCTTGAGAGTTTCCTGCCACCATTCAACAGAATGGAATATAAGGATGTAATAGAACTTGGTAAGAAATTAAATTTAAATTTGGAATATGGATCGGATCTTGGTGCGGATGAGGAGAATGTTATTACAAAGGAATTCAGTAAACCAACATTTATAACACACTTCCCCAAATCAATAAAGCCATTTTACCATAGACCTGATCCAGAAAATCCTGATGTTGTTTTGAACCACGATCTTCTTGCACCTGAGGGTTATGGTGAGATAATAGGTGGTGGTGAAAGGATATATGATTTAAATGAGTTGTTAAAGAGAATTGAGGAGGAACATCTTAATCCTGAAGATTATTACTGGTACATTGATTTGAGGAAATATGGATCCGTACCTCATTCTGGCTTCGGTCTGGGCATAGACAGGTTTGTATGGTGGATAGCTGGACTGGATCATATTAAGTATGCGGTACCATACCCAAGAAACATCAGGAGGGTGATACCATGAGGGAATATCCAATAAAAAGGACAAAGAAGATTGATAATGAAAACTTAAAGAAAATAATGGAAAAGAATTTCGGTAATGTAAAAATTGAAAATGAATTTTTTATATCTTCTTTTGGATCTTTGGATTCAATAAAAGCCAAGCTTGAAAAAAATAAACTTCTTGTTGAAACAAGGTCTAACGATAAAAAGGAATTTTATGAGGAAACAATAAAAAGGTACAACATTTTCCTTGAAGAGGCAACAGGTTATACAGCAAAGGAAAGGAAGAAGTTGTTGATGAAGGAATAGCCCGAGTGGGGTAGTCAGGATCATCCTGGAGGCCTGCGGAGCCTCTGACCCGGGTTCGAATCCCGGCTCGGGCATTGAAAAATTTAAAGTCTTTCAGTTTTGTACCACTGTATTTTTGGAACAATGAATGAATAGATTGTTGCAAATCCAAGTAAGGACCAGTAGAGAATGAGGAAATAGAAACTTTCCCTTCTTTTTATGTAATTATCATTTTTTATCAAATATATTGGGGCAGAAACTGCAGTAAGTATTGAAAAAATACTAAGAAGCAAAAGTTCAGGTAAAAGGAAAACGTGCAATGTTGAACCAAGAATTAAATAATAAATTATATAAATAAGGGAAAATGCAATAACTATCAGGGATATAGGTGATGTATATGATATTGCAAGAACTATTTTCAACTTTGCAGGTATTTTACTTTTTAAAGTTTTTATGAAACACTGGGCATAACCCCTGTGCCATCTTATTCTCTGTTTGACAAGAGACCTCAATTTCTTTGGTGAATTTTCATATACAACACTGTCAAGCAAACCAATTTTCAAATTATTCTTTGCAAATTCCACAGTTAACATGGAATCCTCTGTCAATGAATCCGGAAAACCTCCTATTTTTTCCAGAGCCTTTTTTGATACAAATAGACCTTCACCGCTCAACAAAGGATAGCCGGATATTTTTGTTATTCCTGGAAGGGAAACATTGATCCAGAAGAACGTATCTATGTATGAAAGTGTTTGTGTTATGCTTTCACCCACCCTTAAAACCTTCACACCAACGGCATCATAACCCTTTGAAATCAAGGAAACACCCTTTCCAATCTGTTCATGATCCATGATTTCATCATCAGCATCATAAACAACTATTATCTCACTTTCAACATAGTTCAATGTATCGTTCAGTGCAGCTGCCTTTGAACTCCTCTTTTTATTTCTTACAAAAACGCTTGCTTTAATACCACTTTTGTTCAATTTTTCACAGGCCCTTTTTGCACAATCTTCTGTGTTTGAATCGCCCATTTCAACTATCATAATCACCTTTAATAATTCTTTATTATAATTCTGATTTAAAATACTGTTAACTGTTTTTTCAATGCTTTTGCATTCTTCTTTGTAGAGAGGTATTAGAACTTCAACATTTTTATCGTACCTCGTTTCTGTCTTTAACCATACTTCATCCTTCAGATTTTTTAATATGCTGAAAGTTGATATGGACAGGAAATAAATCTGATTCAGGTATGCGATTCCAAGCAGGATCATTAACAAATAATCAGCAATTACAATCATATGTGTTAATGTGAAAGCAATCAAGAATATATTTATTTTTTTAAATTAGCTTTCTCTTAAGTTTTTTAAATTCATACTATAAAGCG
>JAVRLK010000013.1:0-20865 GCA_031961545.1 Thermoplasmatota archaeon
CACTATTCTAACATTTTCCTCCCTTATCCTTTCCCTTTTTATCCTAGTATTTGTTACATTTTCAATATTTTCATAGTGGATTTTAACTGGAATGTTCATCCTTATTATTGAGTTTGCAATATCCTCAGCATGGGAAATATCATCCAATGAAATTTCACCTGAAACAAAAAGTGTTGATTCTTGGTCAAGAACCATCTTTTCAAAATTTACCCTTGAAACATTCTCAAGGGATCTGTAAAGTATATGTTCGCCAGTATGTGCCTTCATAAAATAATATCTTCTATCCCAGTCAATCTTTATCCTGACCTTTTCACCAACCCTAAAGTTATTTTTCTCAACCCTGTGCCATATCTTTCCATCCTCCTTTCTTGTTTCTATAATAACTGTTTTAAAAATATCGTTCTCAATTATTCCTGTATCAAAGGGCTGTCCTCCACCACCAGGGTAAAATATTGTTTTATCCAGCAAAATTTCATTTCCTTTTATTTCCATTATAATTGCATCCGTTTCCCTCAAATATGGATCTTCATAGTAAAGCATAATGAAAAAAATGTTATGTTGAATAAAAACTTTTATCTTTTATAGATCTTTGATGGCCACCAGTTCCATTTTTTCATTATTAGCATTACAGATGGTATGAAGAACATCCAGGAAATGAATGTATCCACAAAAACACCGAACCCAAGGCCAACACCAACCTCCTGTATTATACCTATTTGGCTAAGATAAAGTGACATGAAGGTTGAGAGAAGGATCATTCCCAGAACCATGATGACACCACCGTTTTCCCTCATTGCTGTTTTTATACCCTCCTCATCACTTTTTCCATTCATCACCTCTTCCCTCACCCTCGTTATCATGAAAATGTCGTAGTCAAGCCCTACAGCGAGAAGTGTTATAAAGACAAAGAGTGGCATGTAAATAAGGATGGGCATGTGGTAATAATAGTAGAATATTCCGTATGATATAACAAGGGAAATAAGAACAGATCCAAGCACCATCAGAACCAATCTTAGGGGTGTGAATACTGAATTGAACTGTATCATAAGGACGAAAAATGCAGCTATGGCAAGTATTGGAACTATTGTTATGAATGTTTGCTGCGTGTATGAATTTGCATCAATAAGACCCTGGGAGAGACCACCTATGTACCACTGTGTTACATTACCTTTCATAATGTTTCCAAGAGAATTTCCAAGGTATTTTACGAAATCCATGGCCTTGTTTGACCAGGAAAGGAATGAGAGCTGGAATGTTATGTAAACTGTTCTATTATCCTTTCCAATGTATGAGTTTATTTTTTGTATATATATTGAATTTGTTGCATTTGTATAATTAAGGGAAAGAGGTGATACGTATGTGCCGAATGGATATGTGGGTCCATAAACGAATGATACGTTACCTGTTGAAAGTAGATAGTTTTCAACATCTGTTATGAATGATAGTTCACTTGAATTGTAGGTTCCATTCTTCAACAGCGGGCTTTTTAATGTGAATATTAAATAGTTTTGAAATACAGTATCACCCTTGAATGTTTTGTTCATGACCTCAACCGCCTGTAGACCGCTCTGGTGTGGAACGAGCTGGAAAACATCCATGCCTGATGGTGTAACGGCAAAAACATAAAGACTGAGAATTGAAAATATAACGAATATTGAGAAAAGGGCATATTTGTGTTTTTTATTCACATCCGATATCTTTTCCATTGCATGTTCCGTTATATCCCTGTATTCCATCCTTGATGGCCAGAATGCTTTTTTATTCAATAAGTTAAGTATTGAAAGAAGGAGAGTTAAAGCAAGAAGGAGTGTTACAGATATGGAAATTGCATTTGTTAAACCTGCATCGCTGAACAATGGTACATTTGATAACCAGAGAACAATGTATGAAATGATAACGGTCAAACCGCTTGTGAATATTGCATGACCGGCCCACTCAGCTGTTTTTACAACAGGCTCGGGTGATTTGTTTTTTATTTCCCTCCTGAACCTAGAGGTAAGATAAACAGTATAATCAGTTGTCAGGCCTAAAAGCAGTATGAGAAGGAGTGTGGGCGTTATGAAAGAAACAGATGAATTTAGAACATATTTGTAAAGCAGGGCATTGAGACCTAAAGAAATATCGGCTGAGATTCCAAAGATGAGAAGGGGCAGGAGACCTGCAATCGGTGATCTGAAGAAAAGGAGGCTTATTATTATTGCAACTATTATACCAACAAATAATGCCCTGAAAAGGCCGGTGTTTGTCTCGTTTGTGAGCTGTTCTTCAATTGCCTTTTCACCCGCAAGAAGATATGTTGCTTTTGGTATATTTTTTATATAGTTTGAAGATATATTTCCTATTATGTTTAATGTGTATACATCATTCGTACTGTTCAAATTTATAATAACAAGGGAAACATTATCCTTATAACTAACAAAACTATGGTAGGTGTACGATCCGGGTATGAAAGGATATGTTGCAAATGAACCGTTTAAAAGCGTTTCATTTATAAATTCCTGCAAATTGTTTTCATGATAAATTTCAAATAAATATGATGGCAAGGTATTTTCATTGACAGAAACAAGGGGATTACCGTAGAATGTTTTTATCATAGCATTGGATGTTTCATTCACGCTGTTCCATATTGTATTGTTGTAGTAAGAATTGTTAACAAAATCATTTACCTTAATAAAAAGTATGTTGTTTATGAAATTCCTCAAAGTTTTATTCTCGTTGAATTTATTTGAAACACCATTCAATGTGATATTCAGAATATAAGAACTGTTTTTATCAAAAATTTCATAAAAATATGTGCTGTTGAAAAATGAATATAGGAACTGTTTTTCAGTTTCATTCATCATGGCATTGGCATAGTTAACCGCAAGATCCTCGGGTGGTGTTGCATTTAAAACGCTTAAAATGAAATTTTCGGGACCATAGGGAAGGATCTTAACAAGTGTACTGTTCTGTGAATAAATGTTTGATAGATAATTTATTGAAAAATTTTTTATTAAGTTATAATCTCTGTATGATGTAACGTTGAAATATTTTCCTAGCAATTTCCAGAAATTAACCATGGAATTGTTCGAAAATGCCTGTGAAAACGATGAATTGTAAAGTGCCATGTTTATGCTGTATTCTTCAATCTCCAGATATTCTGATGGATCACTCATGGAATAATTGAAGAATGATGTAAAATTGTTCAAATAGGGTACCAAAATATTCTCAAGTAAAGTGAGGTTTTGCCTGATAAACTTTAATGTTTGGCTATATGCAATGTATTCGGATTCCTGTACACTTAATCCATTTTTAATAAGGGAAATGAATGTGTATGTATAATAATTGGGTACACCGAACATTATTGAAAGGGATGAATTTGTGTTGTTGTATATTTTTCCATAATTTATTTTTGTTAAATTGTAAAGCATTACAATATTTTTCATGTAAATATTGCTCATGAATCCTAGTTTGTAAAGGGCATTGATTGTTAAATTTGTTTCATTGTTCAATTTTATTGTATAATTTAGAATTTTCAATGCATTGTTTAATGATCCATTCAATATTTCCCTTTCAACGGTGAAAACTGATGTTACATTAACACCATAACTTTTCAGTGTTTTGTTATTTAAAATAGCATTCTGAAGATCAATTATGTTCCTTACAGCAATTTTATCATACATACTGGCATTTTCAATGAGAATTATATCAACTGTTGAATTCTCGGATATGTTTCCATTGTTATTAAATTCACTGCTAAATAAATTTGAAGCCTTTTCAGACATGCTGTTCTGTGTTACAAAACTACCGGCTATGTTGTATGAAGTTTCCTGAAATATCATTGGTGAAAATGGAAGGAATATTATAGCAAGTATTACCCAAATTATGATGATTTTCCTGCTGTTCTTTTTCACGAAAATACCCAGTTTTTTAAAATATTTCTCAAACATCCTTTCCCCCAATTACAATAAAATATTTAAAATTAAAACACAGATTTTGCCAATCCTCCATCAACAGTTAACAACGATCCAGTTACATAAGATGAAAGAGGTGATAATAGAAAAAGAACAGCATTTGCAAACTCTTCTGGTTTTCCTACCCTTCCGGCAGGAATATCTTTAACCATATCACCAAGTGGATCCTCCTTCTCCTTTTTTCTCACATCGATTATTCTCTTTAACCTTGGTGTATCAAAATAACCTGGGATGATTCCATTAACTCTTATTCCTTTGAATTCGTTTGATAGTGTTTTAACTAAACCCGCAAGAGATAGCCTGACAACATTTGAAAGAGCAAGTTCAGGAATAGGTTCCCTTATTGCTATGGATGTTGATATAACAATTGAAGCATCCTCACTGAAAATCCCTGAAAGATCATATATCATTTTTACAGGGGATAAAAGCAAAAGATTTGTTGCTGATAACCAATCATCAAATTTCAATTCTCTGAATTTTCCTGGCTTTGGATCACCCGGTATTATAACAAGGTTATGCAAAACTGAAAATTTTTCCCTTACAAATTCCGTGAATTCATTAACGGATTCAATGTTTGTCATATCGCATTCCTTCCCCAAAACATTGCCATAATTTTTCAATGATTCAATGGCATTTTTCACATTTTCACTCTTCCTTGAACATATAATCACATTGGATCCATATTCAAGGAGCTTTTTCGCTGTTGCATACCCAAGGCCCATTGTTGATGCAGTAACAACACTATTTTTATTTTTGAAATAATCCATCATAATAAACAAAACTTTTTATTTGAATATAAATTTATGCACTATATGGAAAATTTGAAAAATTTTCTTGAAAATATCATCGTTAAGATAAATAAACTAGAAAACCTTCCAAAGGGTGAAGATCTTAGAAAGGAGAAGGAAATTTTGTTGGAAAATATAAAAAACTTGAACACAAGGGATCCGTCAAATATGGAAAAAATTGTTGAATATTTTCAAAAATTGATAAAGATTGATGAAATGTTAATACTAAGAATGAGAATTGATAGTGGTATATCCACATTGATTTATTTTCTTTATACTTTATCAGGATCATTTGCTGGTTTGATCCTTTCAATCTTTATTTTTTTAACAACAACAGGTTTTGTTGGTCATATTTTGATACTTTTATCCATGACTGGATCAATAATATCCATAGCCATTGGAATAAATGCTTTAAAAAAAGAAAGGGACTATACACTTTTTCTTGCAAAAGATCTAACTCTATCGGATCAGGATTCATCAAAAAATTAATAAAAAATTTTTTTGAATCAAAGATCGCACTTTCCTGTTGGACAGGCCGCATCAAATGTGCTATCAAGTTTTATGTATTCCTCAACCTTTGGTTTTAATTCAAGTGATACTTCCATTGTCTGCTTTTTCTTCTCAGCGCCCTTCACAAGTACCTGAACACTTTTACTGCCGTCCCTGTAAACGGTTATACCCTTGCATTTCAATTTATATGCCAAAAGATATGCATTTTCTACATCCCTTATTGTTGCATCATTCCTCATGTTTATTGTTTTGCTTACGGCATTATCCGTATACTTCTGAAATGCTGCCTGCATTCTCACATGCCATTCAGGATCTATGTCATGGGCGGTGACAAATATTTTCTTAACGAATTCCGGAAGATCCATATGCTGTATTGAACCGGTTTTTGCAATCTCCCTCATTATTTCATCTGAATAAAATTTGTATTTTCTTGCATATTCCTCAAAAAGATGATTAACTTCAAGTAACTGTGCACCATCAAGGACGTTCCTTATGAATGATAGGGCATACAGGGGTTCTATGCTTGAACTTGTATCAGCTATTATGGATATTGTTCCCGTTGGTGCTATTGTGGTTGTTGTGGCATTCCTTATCCTTATACCCATTTTTTCCCAAATTGATCCCTTCCAGGCAGGGAATACTCCACGCTTTTCTGCAAGTTCCATGCTCATTCTATGGCTTTCATCCTGTATAAATTTCATAACATCCTCTGCCACCTTCAATGCTTCCTCAGAATTGTATGGTATTCCAAGCTTTATAAGCATTTCAGCAAATCCCATAACACCAAGTCCAATCTTCCTTGTTTTCCTTGTCATTTCCTCTATCTGTTTCAAGGGGAATTTGTTTGCATCTATAACATTGTCAAGGAAATGAACAGATTCCCTTACAATAAACCTGAGCTTTTCCCAGTCTATCTTTCCATCCTCAACAACAAGAGAAAGATTTATGGATCCAAGGTTACAGGATTCGTATGGTAACAGAGGCTGTTCACCGCAGGGGTTTGTACTTTCAATCTGGCCGAGATGTGGTGTTGGATTGTGCCTGTTTATTTCATCAATGAATATAACCCCAGGATCTCCCGTCTCCCATGCATGGGAAACGATCATGTTCCAGACCTTTGATGCCTCAATTTCCTTAACAACCTCACCATTCCTTGGATTTATGAGTTTATATGTTGTGTTATTTTCAAGTGCCTTCATAAACTCATCAGTTACGGCAACACTTATGTTGAAGTTTGTTAGTATTTTGTTCTGTGAATCCTTTACCGTTATAAATTCAAGTATATCAGGATGATCAACCCTCAGAATGCCCATGTTTGCTCCCCTTCTTTTTCCACCCTGCTTTATTACATCTGTTGCCACATCAAATATTCTCATGAATGAAATTGGACCGGATGCTACCCCCTTTGTTGATCCAACAATATCACCCTGTGGCCTTAGCTTTGAGAATGAAAAGCCCGTACCACCACCTGATTTGTGTATTAATGCAGCATACTTTACAGCATCGAATATACCATCCATACTATCCTCAACAGGTATAACAAAGCACGCTGAAAGCTGTCCAATTTCAGTGTTTGCGTTCATCAATGTTGGTGAATTGGGTATAAATTCACGCCTGCTCATTATTCCATAGAAAACCATTGCAACCTTCTCAATCTCTCTCTCCTTTGCCTTTAAAAGATCTATTAAATCCCTGAAAGATTTTTTCATTCTTCCCTCTTTGTTAAGTGTGATATAAGCCCTTTTGAGCATTTCATATTCATGTACTGTTAGAGGATGATCAACAACATCCTCAAATTCCCATTCTTTCTGTGATGCATTTATATCGTATATGGATTCATCATAAAGAATATCAACAAGTGCAATGTATTTTGCTACCCTTTCAAACATCTGTCCAGGTGTTTCTATAACCTCACCCTTCTCATTCTTCAACAGATACCTTGATTCAAGGACCTTTATTGCATTAAGTGATAGTTTTAAATCATCCTTAACACCATAGGCCTTCTTAATTTCCCTTATTATTTTTCTTTTCTCCCTGTAAAGTATGTATGCCTTTGCTACAGATGTGTATCCTTCGAGCATAAGGACTTCTTCAACAACATCCTGTATTTCCTCTACCTTTGGTATTTCCTTTTTCATTTCCTCAAGTCTTTTTATAACAATGTTTGTAAGCCTTTCAGCCTCTCTAAGATTCTCTATTCCAGATGCCTTCATGGCCTTGTAAATTGCAAGTGTAATTTTTTTCGCATCGAAATCCACTATCGTACCATCCCTTTTCATTACCTTATCCATGCTATCAACCCCATTTTCCTGCGGGTAAATTGCACTATCTCCCTGATATAGAAAAATGTTTTTTATACACAATTTGATCGATATGTTTTATCAGATCCGATCACAATTTTTTACCATATCTGGTAAAAAATTTTATTAAAAATCACAAGGTGCGGTAGAATAATTCCCTGTATGTATCTATTGTACCTATATCGTACCATTCTCCCTCAAGAACCACTCCATAAACCTGTTTGTTTTCAACGAGATATTTTATCAACCTTCCGGGTTGATCAGCCTTGCCGGTTTTGGATATAAATTCATCAATCCATTCCTTTATTTCCCTAGGGAAAAAGTATATGGCAGTGCTCACAAGTGTGCTTTTTGGATTCTCCGGTTTTTCCTCAAATTCCCTGACAAAACCTTCACTGTCGATTGAAACAACACCAAACCTCCTTGCTTCATTAAGATCCTTAATATCATAAAGACCTATTGTTGTTTCCTTATTTTTTATAAAAAACTCTTTGATATTTTTAAGATTAAAAGTAAAGTAATTATCACCGGCAATTATAAGATAATCATCATCCTCAAGCCTGTCCAGAGCATATTTCATACCCTTTATGGCCCCGAATTTACCCTCCTCATCGAATGTTGGCTCAACTATAACATTAAAGTTCGCATCATTCCTTGTTTTTGAATAATAAATAAAATGTTTTTCAAACCTTTTGTTTGTTGATATTGTTATATCCCTAATTCCTATTTCAACAATCCTGTCAACAATATGGTCTATTATTGGCTTTCCATTTACAAAAAGTAATGGCTTTGGAATAAACTCTGAAATTGGAAGAAGCCTCTTTGCATATCCCCCGCATAGTAGTATGGATCTCATAAAATTAAAATGGTAATAAAATATATAATCTTTTGGATTTTCTAAAAGGATTGATTTAAAAAAGCGAAAGTGTTAATATTCAAAATTTTATTTTCCTTTGTATGATACTTGAAATTAATGGATGGGAAACAAACATAAAGTTCGCAGCATCCCACTTTATACCATATCATGGAAAATGTTCCAGGTTACATGGTCATGATTATGGAATAAGGTTAAGGGTGGAGGGGGAAATGGATGAAAATCATATGTTGATTGACTTCATTGAAATAAAAAAGATTCTGAGGGAAATGTGCGAAATGGTTGATCACCATATTATTCTACCAAAAAAATCAAAATTCATGGATGTTCAGGAAATAGAAGCTAGGTATATTGTTCATTTTGAGGATAAGGAATATATAATACCAAGTGAGGATGTTGTTCTCCTTGATATTGAAGTACCAACAGCCGAGGAACTTTCAAAATATTTTTTGAATGAATTGATTAAAAGGTACAGTTTCCCTAAAAATATAAAGAAAATTACACTATGTCTTGATGAGGGACCCGGACAGGGTGCATGTTCAGAGGAAAAAATATGAAGGCTGTTGTTCTTCTTTCAGGTGGTCTTGACAGTACAACAACGCTTGCAATAGCTATCAATGATGGTTATGATGTTTACCCAATAACTTTCAGGTACGGACAAAGGCATAACAGGGAGATAGAGAGCGCAAAAAAAATCTGCGAATATTACAATTTAAAATTGAAAATTGTTGACATAAATTTGAGGGAAATTGGTGGTAGTGCCCTTACAGATAACATAGATGTTCCAAAAAATAGATCCCTTGGTGAAATTTCAAGGGAAATACCGGTAACATATGTACCTGCAAGGAACACAATATTCCTTTCAATCGCCCTGGGTTATGCCGAGGTTATTGATGCGGACAGAATTTATATAGGTGTGAATGCTCTTGATTATTCAGGTTATCCGGATTGCAGACCTGAATACATTGAGGAGTTCAATAAACTATCAAAGCTTGCAACAAAAAGGGGTGTTGAGGGAAAACCCATAGAGATTGTTGCACCATTAATTCATATGACGAAGGCTGAGATAATAAAAAAGGGTATGGAACTTAATGTTCCATATGAATTAACATGGTCATGCTATGAGGGTGGTGAAAAACCCTGTGGAAAATGCGATTCATGCATTTTAAGGTTAAAGGGATTCATGGAGGCCGGTGAGATGGATCCCCTGGAATATGAACATTATCCGGAATTTTATATTGAATATTTAAAGGGGAGAAAATGATACTTGGCTTATGTTACATATGCGGAAAGCCCGCAAGGCATGTTTGTAAATTGTGCGGTAGACCGGTATGTGATGATCATTATATACCATCATTGGGCATATGCACAAACTGTTCAAAGAAGTGGAAGTGATCTCAATTTATCAATATCGGCTATGTAAAGATCCCTTATATCATTGTAACCGTAATATAGCATGGCAAGCCTTTCAAGTCCAAGCCCCCATGCAAGAACCTTTTCCTTTATGCCAAGCGGTTCTGTTACCTCCGGCCTGAATACACCTGCACCACCAAGTTCAATCCATCTATCCTTGAAAACATGTATTTCAACGCTAGGTTCTGTGTATGGGAAATAGGATGGCTTGAACCTTATCTTTTCAAAGCCCAGTTCCCTGTAAAATGATGAAAGTGTACCGAGGAGCATGGAAAAGTTGGATCCAGGTTCAACCATTATACCCTCAATCTGGTGGAATTCTGGTAAATGTGTTGAATCCATATTTTCCCTTCTGAATACTCTTCCAACGGTGAATACCCTTATCACCTCATCCCTGTGATCATAAAGATATTTTATTGAATTAACTGTTGTGTGTGTTCTCAACAACCCTGCCATTGCCAGATCCTCTTTCCATGAATACTTCCATCCCCTTGAAATACCATTACCGTTCTCATGCACGTTTTTTACAGTTCTATAATAATCAGGTAAGGAGAATTTTCTATCAACATAGAATGTGTCCTGCATATCCCTTGCAGGGTGATCCTGTGGAATGAAGAGAGCATCCATGTTCCAGAATGCACTTACAATATAGTATCCATATATTTCCCTGAAACCCATGTTTAGAAAGATCCTTCTAACCTTTTTTATGAATTCGGAGAGAGGATGAATCCTTCCCATTGAGGGGTATGGTGCAAACATATGAACATCATACCTTTTAAGATCCTTGTTTTTCCATGCACCTGTTTGAATATCCTCGGGTTTAAGCTGTGTTATTTCATCCCTTAACTCAAGATCCTTTTCCTGGATCCTTTTTGCATTGTCTGTTAACCTGAAAAACCTTTCAACGTTTTCCTTTTTATCAACAATGTTCCTTTTCAAAAAGTATGAAATAATATCTTTGGGAGCATTTTTAAAGTTTTTCAAATACTCTTCCCTTTCCCTTATTCTACTTTCAACCTTTTCCCTATCTTTAATAACAATCTTTCCCTTGTCAATCTCAAAACCCTCTCCCTTTAAGTTCGCTATTGCAATGGTAACAAAATTCTTTCCGAATATTTTTATAAGATCATCAATACTCTTTTCACCATTTTCAATTAAATAATCAAAAATTATTCTTTCAGGTAAACCCTTCTCAAGGTACCTTTTTCCTTCATCAGTTAAATAGTATTCCACATTTATTCTTTCATCAATTTTGAGCAAACCCTTCATTTTTAGCCAGGATGCAGCATTCATGATCTCAACGATTGTCAGTGAGAGATCCTTCATTATATTTGAGAGTGAATCCTCACCACCCTTTTCAATAAGTCTTCTCAACAGAATCTTCTCATTTCTGCTTAGTTCCATAGATGCTTAAAAAAAATTCAATATTTTAAAACTTACTCATTCAATTACCAAAAATGTTAATTAGTTGAAATATTTTTATTAATCCGCCGATGACTTTCACAAAAGTAAAGGAAATGGATTTACCAAGAAAGATTCTTGCAGGTCATGGAGTTCTGGATAGAATAGGATCCGTTGTGGAAAAGATTGGAGAATTCAAAAAAATTCTCATAGTAACGGGTCCAAAAACCATGGACATAGCTGGAAAAAGGGTAAAGGAAATACTCGAAAAGGATCACATTATAGATGTTCTTATCACTGGTGATGCAACAACAGAAAATCTCAGGATTGTTGAGGATAGGGCAAAGGATTTTGAACCTGACCTTATAATAGGTGTTGGTGGAGGAACAAAGATAGATCTTGCAAAAAAGGCAGCCTATGATGTTTCAGTTCCATTCATAAGTGTTCCAACAGCAGCCTCCCATGATGGTGTTGCCAGTCCCAGGGCAACAATAAGGGATTCAGGATCACCATTATCCACGGAGGCTGCCGTTCCAATAGCAATAATAGCTGATACGGAAATAATTGTTAAGGCACCATACAGAAACCTTATTGCTGGTGCTGCTGACATTATAGCAAACTACACGGCAATAAAGGACTGGGAACTTGGTTATAAACTTAAGGGCGAGGATTTTTCAAGTTCCGCGTATGCAATATCAAAGTACACAGCCGAAGAGTTGATAAATTACGCACCCTATCTTAAACCGAACGATGAAGAATCCGTCTGGGTTGTTATAAAGGCAATTATTTCTTCGGGAATGGCAATGAGCCTTGCAGGATCATCAAGACCTGCAAGTGGAAGTGAGCATCTTTTTGCACATGCTGTGGAAATAATTGCACCTGGAAGGGCTCTGCATGGTGAAGTGGCAGGTGTTGGAACAATAATCATGAGCTTTTTACAGGGGCAGGACTGGAAAAGAATAAGGGATGCCCTGAGGACAATGGGTGCACCAACAAGGGCAAGGGAAATAGGATTGAGCGATGAAGAGGCGATTAAAGCATTAACAATGGCACATTCAATCAGGGACAGGTTCACAATACTTGGTGAAAATGGAATATCAAGGGAGGCTGCTGAAAAGGCACTGAGGGCAACAGAGGTGATATGATGGTAACCATAGGACTTGTTGGTAAAAGGATGGCAAAGGAGAATTTTGTTTTTCAGTTCCTGGGAAGTGTTCCAGAATGCAAGGAATGTCCTCTAAAGAATATTTGTTTTTCCCTTGATCAGGGGAAATATTATAGAATTGTTAAAATAAGGGAGAAGGAGCATGACTGCAAGATCCATGACCTTGGAAAGGTTTTAACAGTGGAACTTGAAGAACTTCCAGTTCCTGTTGCTGTTGAAAAATCAAAGGCAATAGAGGGGAGTGTTTTAACCTTTTCAGGGGATGATTGCAACGAAATATTATGCAAATATTATGATTTGTGCAATCCAATTGGTTTGAGAACAGGTTCAAAGTTTAAAATTGAAAGCGTCCTTGATGATATAGAATGCCCAAAGGGTAGGGATCTTAAAAGGGTGCTTGTCAGGTGGTAAACATTCTTATTGGTATAGTTGGTAAACCAAACGTAGGAAAATCAACTCTTTTTTCAGCACTAACACAGCATGTTGTGGAAATTGCAAACTATCCATTCACAACAATTAACCCGAACCTTGGAACAGCCTATGTGAGAAATGAATGCCCCCATAAATTGATTGGAAAGAACTGTAATCCAAGGAATTCTGTATGCATGGATGGAATCAGATACATACCTGTTAACGTTATAGATGTTGCGGGCCTTGTTCCAGATGCACATAAGGGAAAGGGTCTTGGAAACAAATTCCTTGACGATCTGAGGAATGCAAATTCCCTCATACATGTTATTGATGTTTCAGGATCAACGGATCAGGATGGAAATCCTGTTGGCATTGGTTCATACGATCCTCTCAGGGACATTGATTTTGTTGAAAGGGAGATTGCCTACTGGATAGGGGAAATTCTTTCAAGAAACTGGAACAAGGTTTACAGAAGAATCGGGAATGAAAAACTTGAAAAAATTATTTCTGACCAGCTTTCAGGTCTTGGAATAAGCGAGGATCAGATTTCGAGGGCACTTGAAAACGCATCATATGGCCCAATAGATCAATGGGATGAGGATGATTTCTTCTCAATCGGTCTTGAAATTCTTAGAATTTCAAAACCCATGGTCATTGCAGCAAACAAATCTGACCTTGTTTCAAATGATGTGATTGAAAAAGTAAAAAAGGAATCAAAATTTCCTGTTTATCCAATATCTGCAGAATATGAACTTGCTTTAATAAAAGCTTCAAAAGCAGGGCTGATTAAATACAGGCCCGGGGATAGTGAATTTTACATTATTGATGAAAGCAGGCTAAACAAACAGCAGAAAAATGCACTTGATAAAATTACTGAATTTATGAAAAGGAACAATGGAACTGGTGTGCAGAGAATGCTTGATGATATTGTATTCAAAATAATGAAAATGATAACTGTTTATCCAGTGGAGGATGAAAATCACTGGACTGACAAATCCGGTAATATTTTACCTGATGCATTCCTCATGCCCGAGGGATCAACAGCACTTGACCTTGCTTTTAAGGTTCACACCCAAATAGGTGAGAATTTCATAAGGGCAATAGATGCAAAAACTAAGGTGGTTGTTGGAAAAAATTATAAGTTAAAGGATGGAGATGTAATCAAGATTGTTTCAAAAACCTAGAAATGATTGTGTATATGAATAATGATAATGCAAAGGAGACAAAGTAACTTATATCAACTCCACCAATTATGTTGGATATCGGTCCTGTGTATAAAGGTGCCTGGTTCATGAATGGAACACTGATTACCAATGAAACTAAAAATGAAATGATTGCCAATTTTCCAATTCCTTTTTTCACTATGAATTGATCAGCAACAATTATTCCAAACCATGGCATGATCCAGTAATCAAGGAAATACAGAAAATCCTCATAGAAGGAATAAAAGCTGTTGAAGCCTATGATTGCAAGAATTATCCCAATAAAACCTGAAATAATCAGTAATTTTTTCCTGTCAAAATTTTTGAATATTGCATTCACAGAAAGTGAATGTGAATATATGTTGACTGCATTTGTTCCAAGACCGCCCATAAAAAGGGATATTACAGTCAATATTCCAAGGAATCCTGAAAGGGAATAGGCTGCAAACATGGAGTTTGTATTCCCTGTTTTAATAGCAACAAGAAAACCTAGAATTTCAAGCCATATTGTTGATAAAAATGATCCTAGAAATGAATAAATGAAGACTTTCCTTGAACTTGTATTTTTGGGAAGGTATCTTGAATAATCCGAACCGTATGGTGCCCAAGACGCTATGTATGCAAAAGATGTGGCAAGTACAATACCGAAATAATATATGTTTGTGTTTCCATTATAATTTAAATTTACAAAATTACCAGTTATTGTTATGTAGAGAAACATTACACCGAGAAGGATTGAAAAAATTAATTCTATTTTATGTATATAATCGTATCCGTATATTGCAAGAAGAATCTGCACAATTCCATAGATAATTATTAAAAAGATATAGTTTGTGTGGAATATAATGAGAAGGGCAAGTGTTCCAAGAATAAGGTTTACAATAAACCACCCAAGTGTGCTAATACCCTGAAAAAGACTCATCAGCCAGTTCCATTTCCCGAATGTTTCCTCCGATATCATCATCTGTGCTTTTCCCTTTTTTGGTCCAAGAACAGTTACTGTTGCAAGAACAATTGCACCTAAAAGTGTGCCTATTATAAGTGCAAGAATTGTGTAAAATATATTAAGATTAAGTATGTATGGCAAAAATCCAACAGCAAAATCTGCAAGTGTTATGTTTGTCCCGAACCAGAGGGTGAATTGGTTGAATGGCTTTCCATGCCTTTTTTCCTCTTCAACAGTTTTAATTCCTCTATCCTCCATATTCCGAACATGTGTTCGTAATATAAAATTTTTTCTTTGAAGAAAATTTAATTTCTCTGGAAGATAAAATTTTATAAGCTTATATTCTTTGATTCATATTCATGTGTGATTTTAATGAAAGAAAATGAATATTTTGAGCTAAAATTTTGGTAAACATGGATCTTCGTATGGAAGAAAAGTTCCGTCTGTTTTGATAATTCAAACAATTCATTTATTTGAAAAAATATAGGAATCAACGAGATCATCAGGTACAAATATTTTCATATTTTCAAGGTTCTTTTTAATTTCCCCCTTATCAACTTCCCAGACAAAATTATAACTTTTTAGACTTTCAGCAATAATCCTTTCATCAAAGTTTAGGTATTGTGATGTTGCTTTAACTGCCTTATCAATTTTTTCACCATTTCTCAAAGAATCAGTATTTTCGATGTATTTTTCAATGAATTCTTTTATTTTTTTATTAAAATCAATGATGAGGGCACCGCAGCAGACATTTTCCCTTCCAACTATAATTTTTTCACCTTCCACACTTGATAGATATGGCTCCCATATTGTAATTGCATCCACCGCTTTCTTTCTATAAGCATCCATCAATTCTTCAGGTGAATCGAAGTATTTTATGTTCCTTACATCAAAGTTAAGGTAAATTCTTGTGTTCAAATCCATTGTTGAAAACAATGTTGATCCAATTTTACTTATTTTTCCTTTATGAACTATACCTGAACCACCCTTTGCACAGAACGAGATTAACCTTATTCTTTTATCTATTAAATGTATTATGAAACCGGTAACAACTGGTGCAAATGCAACATCAATTTTTTTCAACAATAGATCCCTTAATTCCTGTATACCATTATCATAGATTTTTATCTTCACATAATAATCATTTAATTCCTTCGCTGTTAAAAAAACAGCAGCATATTCTGATGCCTTCAGAACACCTATTTTTAAGATTTTATCATGGTTCAATGAAACAAGTATTGTTCTTTTTGAAATCTCCTTCCTTTTTATCAGGCCATTGATTTCCATTTCCCTTAATTTCTCTGAAAGGTAGGATTTTGATATGCCTATTAAATCTCTAAGTTCCCTCTGTGTCAATGGTTTGTCCTCAAGCGCATCAATTATTTTTGATTCAATTTCCTTCACATTCTAACAATTATTTCAATTATTAAAATTTTTTAATGAAAAATTTTTAAATTACAAACATTTTCCCATACTATGGAATTTTTCTTTAACCCTGAATCTGTTGCCGTAATAGGCGCATCAGGCAAGGAGGGAAAGATCGGTTATGAAATAATGAATTCACTAAAACACACAAAGGTAAAAATATATCCTATTAACAAAAAGGAAAAAGAAATAATGGGATACAGATGCTATGAAAGTATTCTTGATGTAAGAGATAAAATAGATCTTTCAATAATAGTTCTTGGTGCAAGGGATACACAACAGGCTGTTGAGGAATGCGGTAAAAAGGGAGTGAAAGGCATAATAATCATATCAGGAGGCTTCAAGGAACTCTCTCATGAGGGTGAAATAATTGAAAACAATATAAGGGAAATTGCAAAAAAGTATGGTATGAGAATAATAGGACCAAACTGTATAGGGGTATTTTCATCCTCATCAGGTTTTGATACCTTCTTCCAGGCAAGGGATGCAATGAAAAGACCCGGACCCGGTCCTGTTGCATTTCTAACGCAATCCGGCACATACGGTGTTACCTTGCTGGAGCTTATGGAGGAAAACAGCATAGGTGTAAGTAAATTTGTTAGTTTCGGGAACAAGGTGGATGTTAACGAAATAGACATGCTTGAGTACCTTGAGAACGATAATGATACGGGTATAATTGCCCTTTACCTCGAGAGTTTTTCCAATGCGAGAAAATTTGCTGAAATATCAAAAAGGGTTTCGAAGAAAAAACCCATCGTAATTTTAAAGGCGGGAAGGAGCAGTGAGGGAACAAGAGCTGCAAAATCCCATACAGGATCCCTGGCCGAAAACTATTCCATATTTCTGGGTTCAATGAAACAGTCAGGCGTTATTGTTGTTGAGGATATTGAGGAAATGGTTGATGTAATAAAAATTCTTGCAAAGCAGCCGAATGTAAATGGTGGAAAAGTCATGCTGATAACAAACGGTGCGGGTCCATGCGTTGTTACAGCGGATGAGATCGGTAAATCAAAAATTCTGAAACTCTCACAATTGAATAATGAGGAAAATGAAAAATTGAAAAATATATTGCCCGAATATTCCATTATATCAAACCCGCTTGATCTTACAGGTTCAGCAACACCTGAATGGTATAAAAAATCCATGGAAATTCTTGAAAGTTCAAATAATATTGATGTTTTTGTTCTTTACTTTGTTATACCCAATGCACCAATTTACAGGAACATTAATGCACTTTACGAACTTTTCAGAATAAAATGGAAAAAACCAGTTATAGCAGTAATGGCAGGTGGTGAATTCACAACAAAGGTATCAAGGGATCTTGAGAAGATGAATATTCCTGTTATAACTACAGCAAGGAGGCTTGTTAATGCTCTTGAAAAGGTTGTGGAATACTCGGGATGGAAGAACAATAGAGATTAAAAGAGCTGAAAGGGAAGATATAAGGGGAATTATTGATGTTTTCAATGATGTAATGAAGGAAGAAGTGTATTTACTTGGCGAAAAATATCTTGCAGATGAGGATTTCCTTGGCATGAGATTGATTGATGAGGAGAATGAACTTTTCCTTGTTGCAAAGGATAACAATAAAGTTATAGGTGTCCTTACACTCACAAGAGAAAGGTTCAAGAAAAACAGGCATGTTGCTCAGCTTGGTATTGCCATAAGGAAGGGATACAGGAGTATGGGAATTGGAACAAACCTTATGGATCTTTCATTTGTGTGGGCAAGGGAGAAGGGCATTGAAAAAATATGTCTTGAAGTCTTTTCAACGAACACCGTTGCAATAAACCTTTACAGAAAGATGGGCTTTTATGAAGAATGTGTGAGAAAAAAACAGTTCAAAATCAGGGGAGAATATGTTGATGATATAATGATGGCAAAATTTTTAAATGAATAAATCTCCTGAATAAACATGGATCTGAAGGTTAAAGTAATAAACATTGAACATCCAAAAAGGGTTGCGTTTATCAATAAAAAGGATGCTAGCATAATAGGTGTTGGATCAGAACAGAGAATTATTGTTGGTCGTGATTCATCAAACATGATTGCATTTGTTTACCTTTCAGATATTGTTGGAAATGGTGAAATATGGATAAATGAAAGGCTTTCAAAGGATCTTAATGTAGGGAATGGAGAAAATGTTTCTGTTTTTTCAGCCCCACAACCACAATCCATTGATTACATAAGGAAAAAAATGTTTGGGAATAAGTTAACCAAGGATGAGATTGATACGATTGTCAGGGACATTGTTATGGAAAATTTAAGCGATATTGAACTTTCAGCCTATGTCTCATCCATCCAAACTATTGGACTTGACAGCGAGGAAATAACAAACATGGTGAATGCAATGGTTAACACGGGTGAAACAATCAGGTTCGACCATGATGTTTACGATGTTCACAGCATAGGCGGCATTCCTGGTAACAAGTATGCTCTTTTAACCGTTCCAATTGTTGCATCAGCTGGATTGAAAATACCAAAAACATCATCAAGGGCAATAAGTTCACCTGCAGGTACAGCTGATGTTATGGAGGTTCTTGCAAGGGTGGATCTGAAGGCAAATGAAATAAAGAAAATAGTTGAGGATGTTGGGGGAACACTTACTTGGGGAGGGGCAATGAACCTGGCACCAGCGGATGATAAAATAATAAGGATTGAGCATCCCCTTGGAATTGATCCATATCCACAGGTAATAGCATCCGTTCTTGCAAAAAAGAAGGCAACGGGAATAAATTACCTGTTGATTGATATACCCATGGGATCGGAAACAAAGGTACAGAACGAGGAGAGGGCAAGGGATCTGGCATCAAGGTTCATAGAGATTGGGAATAGATTGAATATTCATGTGGAATGTGCTATTACATACGGTGGTCAGCCCCTTGGAAGGGCTGTTGGACCTGCCCTTGAGGCCATGGAGGCAATGAAAGCCCTTGAAGGAATTACAACATCAAACAGCTTGATCGTTAAGGCAATAGAACTCGCATCAATGATCATTGAGATGGGTGGTGTTGCGGAATTCAACAAGGGAAAGGATCTTGCAAGACAGATATTAAACAGCGGAAGGGCAAGGGAAAAGTTTTTGGAAATTATTAATGCGCAGGGATCAAAGGGTATTGAGAAAAGTGATGAAATTCCGGTTGGAGAATTCCAGTACGATCTAACATCATCCATGGATGGTTACATATCATATGTTTCAAACAGAAGCATTGTACAGCTTGCAAGATCTTTAGGAGCACCCAACGATAAGGGTGCAGGTATATGGGTTTACAAGAAGATTGGAGATAAGGTGGAGAGGAATGAAACTGTTCTTAAATTCTACGCTGAAAAGAAAGATAAACTTGAAAATACCATAAGGTTATCAAGAAAGTTGAGGATATTTGATGTTGAAGGGATGGTTCTGGAAAGCATTGGAAGAAAAACAAGAAGGGTGATGAAAAATGAGGATTAAGGTTCTTTATTTCGGTGCATTCAGGGACATTACAAACAAAAGGGAGGAGATTATAGAATTCAACGGTAAAATGCTAAAGGAATTAATTTCAATTCTAAAGGAAAAATACAGTTTAAATGATGAGAATATGATTGTTTCAATAAATTACAAGTATGTGGATGGTGATGCTGAATTAAAGGAGAACGATGAAATTGCAATAATGACACCTGTTAGCGGTGGCTAATCAATTATTTCATATGAATATTCAAGTTCAGTTCCAGATCTCTTGAACATTATGCTTGCTGAGCAGTACTTGTTCTGTGATAGTTCTATTGCCTTTTTAAGGTTCTCTTCATTCACTCTTCCATAAACAATGTACTTCAATGTTACCTTTGTGTATACTTTTGGAAAATCCTGTGCCCTTTCACCATTCACCTCAACCCTTAAAGTTCTGAAATTTTCCCTCATTTTTTTAAGTATTGAAACAACATCTATAGCTGTACATGATCCAAGACCAACAAGCAGAAAATCCATGGCGGATGGTGCAATCTTTCTATCACCATCAACAATCACGCCATGCTCCTGGTTAACCGTTGCAATGAATTTCATGTCTTCCGAATAATCTATGCTGACGAACATTAAAGGGAAAAAAGTCATTCACTATAAAATTATTTTTCTGGAAGAAGTGTGTTAACTAACTCTATTAGATTAATCATTTTTAATTCACCACGTGTTCTTTCTTAAAATAAAGTAATAGGAAATCTTCATAGTGTCACTTGAACAAGATAGATAAACTTAATTGCATTTATCACTTCTTCATTACTCTTTTCAATGTAGAAAAGAATATTTCTACTCTCCATCTTTTACCTTATTCAAGGGATTCTTTCCGATTTTCTACAATCATTTTATTAATTTCTTTCACAAGCTCCTATGAAAAAAGTTCTTTTGTCGAATTAGATCTCACATTTCTTTTTATTGAACATTCCTATTGATTTTGCAATTTCAACAGAATCTTCAATGAAAGAATTTGATGTTATTTCCGATAAT
>JAVRLK010000014.1:0-20596 GCA_031961545.1 Thermoplasmatota archaeon
GGAAAAATTTTTTAAGTTCCTTAACATTGTTTATTGAGGGGAGTTTATTTTCTGGGTTCATAAACTTCAAAATAACTCCCCTCTATATAGGTTTATCTGACATCAGTCAGACATGCGGAGAGTCTGAAGGATTAAATAAACTTTTTATAGTTTTCTGACATTTTCCTTTTGCACATCAATTCCTATTTTCTTTTTTCATCTCTTATTTTTTTGGTGTAAGAGTTTTAAGGTCGGAGTTTCCTCGACAAACTCCTATTCACCCTTGTTTTAGGGTATCAAATTGAAGCGTAGGCAACCATTCTATATAACGATCTCGAAGGTCAAGTGATAAAACGGTTGCCAAACTCCGACTCTTACACATCATCGTCATGCAGATGCAAACAAAAGAACTTTTTTCATAGGAGTTAACACACTACCAAAAATTAGAAAATTTATTATACTTTTAAATTCTAAATCATTCCAATGAAAGAACTTGAAATAATTAATGATCCCCTTGTAATAAAAACGGCATTTGAAAGAACAAGGAACCAGATACTGCAGATTTTAAGGATTAGGGAAATGAGTATAGATGAGATTTCAGAATTTTTGAAGAAGGATAAATCCACAATATACAGGCATATAAAAAAGATGGAAAAACTTGGCCTTGTTAAACCTGTGAAGAAAATAAAGGGAAAGAAAAATGAAATTGTTTTTTATGGAAGGACCGCAAAAACATTCATAATTTCCACTGAAACATTCTTTAAAAGTGATTATCTATCTGACTTAAGGGAAAGGAAAAAGATGGAAACAATAGAAATACTTGAGAAGATGGGATTCCATGTGAAGGATCAGGAAAAATTTGAGAAACATTTTTATGAAATGAACAAGTTTGCATTCGAAAAAATTTTTGAATACAGGAAGGACCTTGATTACAACACAATGAGAGAAATATATGCCATTATTTCAATAATATATATCGGAAATAAAATAAAAGATTTCATATCAAACTTCGAAATAAGGGATAAAAAATTTAAGTAATTCCTTATAATTGACATATGAGGTAAAGAGCCCAAGGGCAACTGACGTTGAAAACCGTAAGGTTTTCGATGAGGAAAGTCCCCTCTCATGAGCCAACTCAACCTGTCGCAA
Organism: Thermoplasmatota archaeon; assembly: GCA_031961545.1. GTDB lineage: Archaea > Thermoplasmatota > Thermoplasmata > Thermoplasmatales > ARK-15 > JAVRLH01. The sequence goes on from JAVRLK010000014.1 coordinate 1,129, forward strand.
GACAGGATCCCGAGAGGGATGGCAATGGCACAGAAACGACACAGCCCGGGAGCAGGATGAATCTTTGTGAAGAGGACGTTCCCCGGGATCTGTTGAAACGGCCAGCCTTGAGTGAGCAAGCCCAAACAAACACTGTGATAGGGCTCTTGAGTGTTGGGTAGGGCGCATAGTCGAATGTTGCCTGAAACAGAAAGGGGCTTACTATGGGCACTTTACCTCAATTTTAATTATAAAAAGCAGCCCCGGGCAGATTCGAACTGCCGTCGCGAGATCCAAAGTCTCGCATGCTTGACCGCTACACCACGGGGCTTCGTTTGAGAATATTCAATCAATATTAAAAACTTTATTCGGGGAACATTTTTATAGTTTGTTTTATAATCCAATTTAAATGTTTCCGGATATATCGGATATAAAAAAGATCAGAAAAAAGGTTGAAATTACACAGAAGGAACTGGCTAAAAGGACAGGATTAAGTCAATCGTACATAGCAAGGCTTGAAAATGGTGATCTTAATCCAAGCTATGAAAATCTTAAAAAGATATTCAGCGTTCTTGAGTATGAACTGGAAAAAAGGGAGGAAAGGGAAATAAGGGTAAAGGATGTTATGACAAGGGATGTTATTTTTGTTGATTACAATGAATCAGTTGATACTGCCATGAGAATATTCCTTAAATATGGATTTTCACAGCTTCCTGTTATGAAAAATGGCCAGGTTGTTGGTTCCATAACTGAAAGCGTAATAAGTTCTAAAATATCGAATGGAAAATCACCTTCGGAACTAAAAAGATTGAAGGTATACGAGATCATGGAGGAACCATTTCCAATTGTTGGAGAGAGCACACCAATAAAAATAGCAGCCTTTCTTTTAAAATTTTATCCGGCAATAATTGTAACAAACGGCGAAAAAATAACAGGTATTGTTACAAAGGCGGATCTTTTGAAGACAATTTGAATTCTAAAAACAAAAAGAATATAATACCTGAATTTTTTTAAGAGAATGAGCGGAGGTTACCGAGCCTGGTCAAAGGTGCGAGATTCAGGGTCTCGTCCAGAAGTGGTTCGCCGGTTCAAATCCGGCCCTCCGCACTGTATGGAAACTTTAAAACTTTACTGGCAGGATCCATACATGAGAGCATTCACAGCAAGGGTAATTGAAATAAAGGATGATTATATTGCTCTTGATCAAACAGCATTTTATCCAGGTGGAGGGGGGCAGATATACGATACGGGAAGGATTGAAGATCTGATAATTTTTGAAGTGAAAAAAGATAATGAAATCATATACCATAGATTTAAAGGAACACCGAAATTCTCTATTGGTGATACCGTAAAGGGTGAAATTGACTGGGAAAGAAGGTACAGAATCATGAAGAACCATTCGGCATCACATATCGTTTATTATTTTATGTTAAAAGTCTATGGAGAAAAAATCAAACCCTATGGATCCGGGCTTGTTGATGAAATAAAGGACAGGCAGGATTATATTGTTGATGATTCCTTTGATGTTGAAAAATTAAGGGATGTTGAAAATCTTGCAAATGAATTTATTGAAAAAGGTTATGAAATTAAAACCTGGACCGATGAAAATGGTATAAGACACTGGGTATCAGGTGAAATAATCATGAAATGCGCGGGAACACATGTTAAAAATACGAAAGAAATTGGAAAAATAAGAATAGAGAGAGGAAAAAAGCCTGGAAGGGGTAAGGAAAGAATAGAGACATTTACCTCATAAAATAGCCTTCAACAGTATCCTTTACGAACAGAAACAGGTTCTTTGGATCATGAAAGTTTGAAGTTTCAGCATGAAGGTAAAGGAAGCATTCTCTCTTACATGATTTCATTTCCTCCCTTCCCTTAATTGCCTCTTCACTTGATAAAAGTGTGTCAAGATCCTTTTCAATTAGATTCCCTATGTTTCTTCCTATTACGCTGCATGGATAAATTACATCACCATTTGCATCTATCTGAACGGAATAGGATTTACATGTGTAATGGTTTACCAGGGCATCTATAAATGCCCTGCTTGTTACAATCACACCACCATATTCTTTTTTAAGCTGTAAAAGAACATCATGCATGGTGTATCTATCAGGTGTAAGATCGGGCGTGTTATCAAAATGTACTGCGGGCATTATTAATATTCTTGCACCCGCCTCTGCCACCTTTTCAACCTTATACCTGAGATTGTTTATATCATTTTTTGTTACAACAGTTTGAACTGTTATTCTTAAACCCTGATCAACATATTTCTTCAACTTGTCAAGAAGAAAAAGGTTCCCATGACCCTCATCAATGGATATGTGAAGGAAATCGAGGTATTTTGAGAATTCATTCAATGGTGCCTGATCAAGAAGCAGTCCATTTGTTGTCATGAACAGATAGAATGATCTATCATGTGCATGCTTTATTATATCCAGGATATCTTTTCTTAGGAGGGGCTCACCACCTTCTAGACTTAAAACAGTAACAGTTGAATCCGCAAGCCTATCTATGATCTTAAATGCTCCCTTTGTATCGAGCATTTTTACGGGATTGTTCCATACATTACAGAATGGACACTGTAGATTACATGAATGTGTAACCTTGTATGATCCATAAACAGGTCTTTCATAATCGCCCTGATAGGTACTCAGGAACCATTTCAAAGCCCTTAGCTTTCTATCCATATTACCTATTATAACAATTCATAAATATTATGTTTTCTGAAAAAGCTTTTTTATGGAAGATAAAGATCCTCACCATTTTTAAATTGATCCACCCATAATCTCAGTTTTATTAAATTTTATAATAATTTTTTTCCATTTCTTCAACTTTGAATTATTGCTTTTTAAAAAATTAAAAAATCTTTTTCTTAAACGTATTAAAATAACTTATGTTCCAAAACCTTTTTTAAGAGCAATAATTATATGAATAATATGAAGGAACTGAATATTGAGGATTTTTACAGAATAAAATTTCTGAGTGATGTGCAAACATTTGGAAAAAAGATCTTTTTTGTTGTTTCAAATGCGGATAAAAAATCAAATGAATACAGGAGCAAAATATGGATTTATGATGGAAAAATACATGAATTCACATCAGGTCCAAAGGATTCACAGCCGAGGGTTTCACCAGATGGAAAATTCCTTGCGTTTGTGTCACAGAGAAAGGAGAAAAAGAATCAGCTTTTGCTGATGCCTCTTACAGGTGGTGAACCAAAGGTTATACTTGAAAGGGATGATATTTCTGAAATTACCTGGGCACCCGATGGTAAATCCATATACTTCATTTCCAACGAAAAAATGAAGAGTGAAAGTGATGTAAAGTACATTGAAAGGTATCCTTTCTATTTCAACGGTAAGGGCTTTATATTCGATAAAAGACCAGTACTTTTTAAAGTTAATCTCAGAGGAAAAGTTAAAAAGATCACAGATGAACCATACAACGTTGTATCATTTTCCATATCAAAGGATAACAAAATTGCAGTTGTTATGAGGGATGATAAACAGGATGTTTACTGGAACAACCTTTACATTTTTGAAAATGGAAAAATGAAGAAAATAGAAATTGATGGATCATTTTCAAACCCCAGATTTTCACCCGATGGAGAAAAAATCGCTGTTGTTTATTCAGACAATAAAAAGAGTGTTTTCCAGCACCATAAAATTTACATTTATAATTTACAGGATTATTCATTCAAATGCATAACGGATGATATAGACAGGGATATTGGAAATTCAATAAATTCAGATTCAAGGTTTGGTTCAGGGAAGTTATTTGACTGGGTCGGGGAAAGAATATATTTCACAATCACGGATGGAGGAATCTCAAGATTATTTTATCACGATGAAAAAGGAAACATTGAATTTTTCAGCAACAATGAAAGTATGGAGTGTTTTTCAATAATGGAAAATGGTTTTGCATATATTTCACAGAGTGCAAAAAGACCAACCGAACTTTTCCTTTACAATGGCAAAATTAAAAGATTAACAAAATTCAATAAATATTTTGAAAGTTTACCGGAGCCAAGGAAATTCACCATAAAGGCATCAGATGGAAAGAATGTTGATTTCTGGTTTTTAAGTAAGGATGGAAAGGAAAGGCCAACAATTCTTGAGATACATGGCGGTCCGAAGACAGCGTACGGTAATGCTTTCATGTTCGAATTCCAAATTCTCGCATCATCCGGTTTTAACGTTATTTTCTCCAATCCAAGGGGAAGCGATGGCTACAGTGAAAGTTTTGCACTTGAGATTAAGGAACATTATGGGGAAAGGGATTTTATGGATCTCATGGAAATAGTTGAATATGCTTTAAAAAATCTACCTGTGAATAAAGAAAGGCTTGGTGTTATGGGCGGATCCTATGGTGGATTCATGACAAACTGGATCATAGGACATACAGATTTGTTTAAAGCTGCAATAACAGAAAGATCCATAAGCAATCAGATTTCATTCTTTGGAACATCGGACATCGGTCCAGGTTTCAACGGTGATCAGATAGGAAAAAATCCATGGGATATGCTTGAACATTACTGGGAAAAGAGCCCTTTAAAACATGTGAGGAATGTAAAAACACCCCTTTTGATAATACATTCGGATGAGGATTACAGATGCCCTATTGAACAGGCATATCAGCTTTTCACAGCACTGAGATATTATAATAAAAATGTAAAAATGGTCATATTTCCTGGTGAAAACCATGATCTTTCAAGATCGGGGAAACCAAAACATAGGATTGAAAGATTGAAAATAATTCTTAATTTTATGAAAGAACATATTGGTGAGGAAAAATGAAGTTCATTTTGAATGTTGACCCCGTTAATGGATTCAAAAAAGAGAGAATAGATGATAACGTGTTAAAGAATTTCCTTGGTGGATCCGGTCTTGGATCCTGGTTAATGTACAGAAAAAAACTCTGGGAATTTGATCCATTATCGGAAAAAAATGCTTTGATCATTCTTCCTGGACTTTTAACAGGATCAGGTTATCCAACCGCAAGCAAAACAATATTTATGGCAAGATCACCATTAACAATGGGCGTTGGAAGGGCAAGCGCAGGATCAACACTGGGTCCCGCTCTCGCGGGCATGGACATTGCAGCACTTGTTATAGAAAACAAAGCTGAAAAATGGTCCGGTATAATAATAAAGGAGGATGATGTAGAGATAAAAAATGCTGAAGATCTTCTTGGCCTTGATACCCTTGAAACAACAGAAAGGTTGAACGATGAAAAATTTGCATCCTGTGTTATAGGCCCTGCAGGTGAAAACCTGAGCCTTATTTCAACAATAGAATCGGAAGGCAGACAGGCTGCAAGAACAGGCCTCGGTGCGGTAATGGGATCAAAAAAGATCAAGTATATTCTTGTGGAGAAAAAAGGGCTTTCGATACCAACAAGAAAAGAAGAATTCAGGAACGATATTAAAGATGCCGTGTCAAGGATCATGAAGGATCCAAGGAAGGAGAGTGATTTTAAGTATGGAACAGCAGCTTCTGTTGAAACAGTTAATCTCTTCCATGGTGCGTACCCTGCAAAAAATTTCCAGCAATCCTATTTTGAGGAAGCCTACAGGGATGAAAAAAATATTCCTGAAATAGATCCAAGGTACTGGACGGAAAAGTACAGATGGAAAATACATCCATGCCCGAACTGCGCCAAACCCTGTAGCAGGTACCTTCATATAGAATCCAAAAAATGGGGAAGTTTTGATGTTGAAGGTCTTGAGTATGAAACAATATATTCCCTTGGTTCCATGCTCAACATTAAAAGTATAGAGGATATAGCATATCTGCATTATATGGCTGATAGATATGGACTTGATGCAATTTCAGCAGGTGTTACAATAGCCTGGGCCATGGAAATGGCAGAAAGGAATCTTTTACCTGAAGAGTTCACGGATCACCTGATAATAAGGTTTGGAAATGCTGATACGGCATTCATTTTAATGAAAAAGATGGCCTACAGGGAAGGAAAAATTGGTGAATTGCTTGCCGATGGTGTTAAAAGGGCATCAGAAAGGATAGGAAAGGGTAAGGAATTCGCCATGCACTCAAAGGGTCTTGAACCACCTGCCTACGATGTTAGAGCACTGAAAGGCATGGCCCTGGCTGTTGCAACAAGTGTCAGGGGATGGGATCATCTTGATTCACAGGTATATGCTGCGGAGTTCAATGGAAAATTCTGGTATTTCACAGATGTTGACAGGAAAAGTGCAGAAAATAAAGCATTCCTTGTAAAGTCCATGCAGGATTTTTCAACCGTATTTGATATAACAGGTATATGCAAATTTTCAAGATCATCATTAACTCCGGATTTCATTTACAAGGCCATATCGGACTTCACAGGTTTCGATTTAAAATTTGAAGATATAATGGAAATTGCCGAAAGGGTATACAATCTTCAGAAACTTTTCAACATAAGGTGCGGTCTTGGAAGAAAGGATGATTCTTTACCTGAAAGAATAACAAATGAGCCTATTGCTGACGGGCCTAGCAAGGGCTTATATGTTCCGAAGGATGAACTTGAAAGGATGATTGATGAGTACTATCAGACAAGGGGATGGAACAGGGATGGAATACCTGAGAAATTAAAACTGAAACTCCTGAACATTGAAGAATAGATCATAGAGAATGTGTAAGATAATCTATTCTTCCACCATCAACAACAATTACCTGTCCTGTGATAAAATCAGATTCATCCGATGCAAGAAACAGTGCAGCATTTGCAATATCTTCAGGTCTTCCAATCCTTCCCTTCAACGTCCTTGATGAAATTTCTTTCACAGTTTTCAACCATTCATCTTCACTTTTTCCCTTTTTTGTCATATCTGTCTCAATGAAACCTGGAGCTATGGCATTTACGTTAACGTTGTAGGGTCCAAGATCGAAAGCGTATCTTTTTGTTAACGTTATAACAGCACCCTTTGTTATTGAATAGAGTGTTGTGTTTTTCAAAGCCGTTCCGATTCCCGCAACACTTGCTATGTTTATTATTTTTCCACCATTAATTTTAAAGTTAGAATAAAGGGATTCAATCATATAAACCATGGAATAAACGTTTGTTCTGAACATCCTTTCCATTTCATCCATGCCCACCTTTTCAATTTCACCTGTTATCATTATACCTGCGTTGTTAACAAGTATATCTATTTTACCAAAATTTTCAATTGCAAACTTTGCAAGCTCCCTTGCCTCTTTTTCAACTGACACATCATACTTTGCAAGCAAACACTTTCTTCCCTTTTTCTCTATTTCCCTGCATGTTTCCATGGCTTCGGCATGATTCGATCTGTAGTTTATTATTATATCCGCATCCTCTTGGGCGAATCTTATGGCGATAGCCCTTCCAATACCCCTTGATGCACCCGTAATAAGAGCCTTTTTTCCTTCAAGCCTTCCCATAAAAAAAGTATAGCATTGGGACTAAAAAAATTTATTCATATGGAATATTTACATTTAAACATGGACTATTCACTTATAACTGAAGTTTATGAGAAAATTGAATCAACAACAAAAAGGCTTGAAATGACGGATTATCTTGTTGATCTTTTAAAAAAGAGTCCATATGAAGTTATTGATAAGGTTGTCTATTTGACACAGGGGAAAATATATCCAGATTTTGTTGGTATAGAACTTGGAATGGCGGAAAAACTTGCAATGAGGGCAATTTCACTCAGCTATGGAATACCTGTTGAAAAGATTGAGGAACATTACCAGACATCTGGAGATCTTGGAATAACAGCAGAGGAATTTGCCACAAAGAAAAAACAGAAGACGTTATTTACTTTTGAAACGGAAAGTGAATCCTTAACGGTGGAAAAGGTTTATGAAAATTTTGTAAAGATAGCTGAGGCAACAGGTGAAAAGAGCCAGGATAAAAAAATTCAGCTCCTTGAAGAACTCTTGCAGAAAGCAAAGCCTGTTGAGGCAAGATACATAGTCAGGACAGTTCAGGGTAAATTAAGGCTTGGAATTGCCGATGCGACAATTCTTGATGCCCTTGCCGTTGCATTCAGTGAAAGTAAGGAAAATAGATCAATAATTGAAAGGGCATACAACATATATCCTGATCTTGGATATATTGCAAAAATACTCGTTAAGGATGGAATTGAAAAAATTAAGGAAATTAAGGTAACACCGGGTATACCTGTAAGAGCCATGCTTGCCGAAAGACTTCCATCCCTTGATGAAATCATAGAAAAAATGGGAGGAAAGGCCGCATATGAATACAAGTATGATGGCCTGAGGATCCAGGCCCATATAACAAAGAATAAAAGTGCAATATTTTCAAGAAGGCTTGAAAATTTAACAAACCAGTTCCCGGATATAATTGAGGCATTAAAGCAGGCACTGGGTGAAAATGAGGCAATTGTTGATGGAGAGGGTGTTCCTATAAACGTTGAAACAGGAGAGCTTTTACCTTTCCAGGTTGTTACACACAGAAGGGGGAGGAAATATGATGTTGAAAAGGCTATAGAGGAGTATCCGGTTGTTCTTTTCCTATTCGATATAATTTATCTTAACGGTGAGGATCTGACAACAAAACCATACCCTGAAAGGAGGGCAATACTTGAAAAAACAGTGAAGGAGAGTGAAAAGGTAAGGTTTGCAACAAGGATCGTTTCCGATAATAGGGATGAAATTCAAAAATTCTTTGAGGAAGCAATATCCAATGGTTGTGAGGGGCTGGTGGCAAAAAGCATAGGTCCAGATTCAATTTACAGGGCAGGTGCAAGGGAGTTTTTATGGATAAAGTACAAAAGGGATTACCAGATGGAACTTTCGGATACTCTTGATCTTGTTGTTGTTGGTGCATTTGCAGGTCATGGATCAAGAACGGGAACATACGGTGCTCTTTTGATGGCAGTTTACGACGATGAAAAGGATGTTTTTGTCACATTATGCAAACTTGGAACAGGATTCACCGAGGAACATTTATCCGCTTTACCAAAAATGTTACAGGAATACAAAATAGATCACAGACATCCCAGGGTTGTGTCAGAAATTGATGCAGATTACTGGTTTGAGCCCTATATGGTTCTTGAGGTCATGGGTGCGGAATTAACCCTTAGTCCATTACACACATGCTGCAGGGATGTGATAGAGAAGGGTTCGGGCATTTCATTGAGATTTCCAAGGTTCACTGGTAAATTTAGAACTGATAAAAGACCTGATGAGGCAACAACCGCAAAGGAAATACTTGAACTTTATAAAAGCCAGAAAAAGAAAGTAGTTACAGATCAGGTATAGTTCCAATTTTACTGTAATATGAAATTGTTTTTTCTATTCCATTCTCAATATCAGTTTTTGCCCTGAAGCCTAGCTCCCTTTCAGCCTTTTCCGTTGAAGCCTGCGTCACCTGAACATAATTCTTTATTTTATTTTCCACATATACAGGATCAATGTTTACCTTCATCTTTTTCTTTATTATAGCCCCGGCCTGATTAAGTGAATAGGACTTACCCGTTCCAACGTTGAATATTCCCACCGCATCCTTCTCCATTGCAAGAACAAGTGCATTAACAACATCAGTAACAAAAATAAAATCCCTTCTCTGCTCACCATCACCATATATAACAGGGCTTTTGTTTTTCATAAACATCCATATGAACTGTGAGATCAAATTTGCAAAACCCTTTTTGTACTGCTCATTTGGTCCATAAACTGAGAAAAATCTCATTGCAGCATATTTTACACCATAAAGATCATTGTAAACCTTTGCAAGCCTTTCCTCAATAAGCCTTCCTTCAGTATAGAAATCCGTAGGTTTTATTATCATATCCTCCCTATGGGGAGGTTCAAGACCGTTGTAAAGGGAACTTGAAGATGCTGTAACAACCTTTACACCCAGCTCCTTCGCCATTTCAAGGACAGCTATTGTTCCATTAACACTCTCAACAAACTTCCATCTGTTTTCCCTGTACATGGGTGATGATGATGGTTTACCTAGATGAAATATACCATCAATATTTTTCCAGTTTTCCTTTCTGTAGAATTCATCAACAGTTTCTTTGAAAAATTTGACATTAAGATCCTTTATAAGATCGTATGATCCAGTATGCAGGGAATCCACAACAATAACATCATGGCCATTGTTAACAAGGTATGAAACAAGGTTTGAACCTATGAATCCTGCTCCGCCTGTAACAACATATCTTGCCATAGAATGGAAAATGAGAAAACACTATAAATATTTTTCAATGAAAAGATTTTATTTATGATAATTATTGTATTATTCATGGAAAGGGCGCATGTTATCTTTTCAGGCCATGTTCAGGGAGTATTCTTCCGTGCATTCGTTAAAGAAAATGCAGAAAAACTTGGTATAAAAGGATGGGTAAGAAACCTTACCAATGGTGATGTGGAGGCTGTTTTTGAAGGGGAATATGATAAAATCATGGAACTTATTGAAATCTGCAGAACAAAGCATCCTGAAGCAATTGTAACTGATGTGAAAATAAAATGGGAAAAACCTGAATATCTGGATGATTTCAAAATAATCAGGTAGATCCTTTTATCATCCTCATTCTTTCCAGTTTTTTATCAATTGTTTCCTTTTTAGCTATATCATGCCTTACGTAGAATTCTCCCTTTATGTATTTGATTGAATTTTCAACAATTTTTTCAGCCTCGTAAAGATCCCTGTCCTTTGCAAAAATTGCAATGGATCTTGAATGTGTTGTATAAAGTTTACCATCTTTTTCGTTTACAGATCCATAATAGATCCTTGCATTATTTTTTATTATTCCTTCCTCGTCAACTGAAAGTTCACTTCCAGCCTTTGGATTTACGCCATAACCAACAGGAACAATATATTTCACAACAGTTGAATATTCCTGGAATTTCACATTATTTTCAGATAGAGTTCCTTCAGAAATTGATTGAATTATGTCCACCATATTATATTCAAGTATTGGCAGAACGTTTATTGCCTCAGGATCACCGAACCTTGCATTTATTTCAATTACAACAGGTCCATTCTTTGTTAGCATGAATTGACCGTAAATTGTTCCCCTGTAGGTTATTCCCTCCTTTCCCATGGATTCAACTATTTTCCTTAATATTTCTATGGATTTTTCATAATCCTCCCTTCCAACGAATGGAAGAAGATGATTGTAGTAAGAATAGGATCCCATACCACCTGTATTTGGTCCGTTATCACCCTCGAATGCCCTCTTAAAATCCTGGACCAGTGGCATTGGTATCAAATTTTTTCCATCCGTAAATGCCTGAAGTGTGAATTCCTCACCAACCATTTTTTCTTCAATCAGCACGCCCTTGCCCTCACCAATACCTTCCCTTATTATTTCCCTAGCATAGGATATTCCATCCTCCTTTCTCTGGAAATGGTCACCCTGTACCCTTACGCCCTTTCCCCCCGTAAGACCCACAGGTTTCACGGCAAACTGAAATTCAACATTTTTCATAAAGTTTAAAAGATCATTTTCATTATCAAAAAAATAACTTCTCACATATCCAGGAATTGAATACTTTTCCATTATTCTTCTCATGAAATATTTGCTTGTTTCTATCTGTGCTGCCTCTTTTGTTGGTGATGCGCATCCAATTCCAACCTTTTCCATTTCATCCACAATACCTGCCTCAAGAGGTGCCTCGGGACCAACAATACAGTAATCTATTTTACCTGACCTGACAGGTTCCCAATCGAGAATTTTTTTAACTTCAGTTTCCTTAATTATGGAAAATTCTTTGCTCAGCCTCTTCAATCCTGGATTCAGATTTCCCATTATTGTAAAAAGTGTTCCACCGGATCTAACAATGGCCTCTCCAATTGCATGCTCCCTTCCCCCTCCACCTATTAAAAGAATATTCATTCTCCTCTTCCCTCCCCAAGGTTCAAATTCAATTTTTTTGATAAATATTCCCTTATTTCCTGTGGATTCCTCGCATCAATACCAAAGTATGTGCTGAAATTTTTTGTTAAAGTAAGAATTAATGTTCTATCCTCCTTTCTTACATTTATCAGCCTTTTTTTCTTTAATATATCAACATGGTCATATATTTTTTCACCAAGCATATCCCTTAGATCGCTCTGTTTTATTGGCTGATAGTATGCTATTATGGCTAAAGTCTTTAAAACATCCCTGTCAAGTTCAGGTTTCCCAAATTTATAACCTATCTCAATGAATTCCTCCCTTAATTGCATAACATATTTCTGCCCTACCTTAACTATTTCTATTGCACTTTTTCTTTCATCATAATCCTTTTTCAGTGATTTCAGTGCCCTGTAGAGATCCTTTTTACTTATGTTGAATTCCCTTGCTATATCGGAAAGCTTTATTGGTTCTTCAGATGAAAATAGTGATGCCTCAAGAATCTGTTTAACATCCATAATGTTTCATAATTTAACAAACATTATAAATATTTTCTATCCACCTGCAACGGGTGGGAATATTGATACCTCATCATTTTCATCCAGTTCTGTATCAAGATCGTTCAGATAAATAATATTTTTACCATTTTTAAGTATAATTACTCCCTTTTTGAAACTTTTACCATCATAGAGCGATTGCCTGAAACCTTCACCATATTTCTGTAAAAGATAATTGAGAAGATCCCTTACATTTTTGAAATCAAGATCCTCTTCCTCTTTACCCGTTATTTTCCTTAATGTTGCAAAATATTTTACTTTCATAAAAGGGATAAAAAATTTGTGAAATAAAAATTTTAGTAATCCAGATCCTCCCTTGGATTTCCCTCCTCATCCCATTTTCTTACTTTATAGTAATCCTTCAGCAATACATCGAGAGGAACAACACTTCCCTTGACAGGGCCGTCTGGCATCGGTTCATTCAGGAATCTTGGTGGTAATGTATCATCCTTGCTTGAAAATCCTGCAGCATAGTTGAACTTTCTTTCAAGATTCCATATCCTTTCTCCAGCCAGCATCATTTCTTCCGTTGTATAATCAAATCCAGTCACAGCATTAAGAAGATCCCTGTAATCATCCGCACCAAGAGCGAATACTGTAAACAAACATTCACCTGAAGAATCTATTACTGCTGTCAAGTCCTGGAAAGTTTTTGTCCACTGTGCCTTTCCCTCCACCTTTAATGGATCAAGTTTCTCAGGTATACCGAGTATTTCGGGTGAAATCATATAACCCCTTACATGGCATCCACCGCGGTTGCTTGTTGCATATTCGAGCGCATGACCATATGCTCCTCTTGGATCATAGGCAGGCAATTCCTGTTTTTTAACGCTCATTGAATATTCCGGATGACCATAAGATTCAGCAAGCCTATATGATCCCTCAGCAAGCTTGTCGCCGAAACCCTTTCTGTATGCTATTAATTCGGGATATTTCACAAGTGCCTCCTCATTACCAAAATTAAGTTTTATACCATCCAGATCACTGTCCTTTATTATTCCTTTCTCATAAAGTTCCATGGCAGCTGCAAGAGTTCCACCGAAGGATATAGTATCAAGACCATACTTATCGCAGTAATAGTTTGCCTCTATTACCTTTTCAAAATTCGCTATATCAAGATCTGCACTCATCGTCCAGAGAGATTCATATTCAGGTCCTTCACTGTCAAGACCATCAAGTTTGGTGACCCTTCCGCATGCAATCGGGCATCCAAAACATGCTTTATTTTTTATTAAATATTTTTCAGACATGGATTCACCGCTCAATTCATTTGCATGCTTCCATTGACCAAACTGGAAATTCCTTGTAGGATACAAACCCTGCTGGTTGATTATGTTCACAAGTACTGCTGTACCATAAGTTGGAAGACCCTGAGATGTTACGGCATTTTCCTTAATTTTTTTCAGTTTATCCTTAAGAACATTTGTGAATTCATCCTTCTTTGCAATTGGTATTTTACCTGTTCCCCTTACAGCAATTGCCTTCAATTTCTTTGATCCCATCACTGCACCAACACCTGTTCTTCCAGCTGCCCTGTGTTTATCGTTAATAATAGCTGCAAACCTAACAAGATTTTCACCAGCAGGACCGATACATGCTACCTCCGTTTTTGGATCATTCAATTCTTTGTGCAAAATATCCGTTGTTTCATGCGTATCCTTACCCCAGAGATGGGATGCATCCCTCAATTCAGCCTTACCATCCTTGATGTAAAGATACTTTGGTGACTTTGCCTTGCCTGTTATAATAACCATGTCAAAGCCTGCAAACTTTAATTCCGGTCCAAAAAATCCACCTGAATTGCTTGATGCAATTGCATTGTTAAGGAATCCCTTTGTAACAACCATATACCTGCTTGCGGAGGGAGAAGGTGTTCCTGTCAACGGACCTGTTGCAAAAATAAGAACATTTCTTTCATCCAGAGGATCAATCTTTGGATCCTTCATCATCTCATAAAAGTATTTTGTTGCAAGGCCCCTTCCACCTATGTACTTCCTTGCCCATTCCATGTTCAGATCCTCAACGCTTATTTTTTCTTCTGTTAGATCAACCTTCAGTACTTTTCCCATGTAACCTCCATACATAATCTCACCATATTAACAATTAATTTTTTATTATATAAATATATTTATGCTCATTAAAGCATAACGGATTTTGTTAATATGTATCATATTATCAAGTATACTTAATATATTACAATGTAATATTCCCTCACCCAAATAGAGGTGAAAAAATGGCAGAGGAATTAAATCCTTTTAAAATAGCGCAGGAGCAGCTTGACAGGGCAGCAAAAATAATGAAACTTGACCCAGCAGTGCACCAGATTCTGAGAGAACCCATGAGGGTGCTTGAGGTAACAATACCCGTGAAAATGGATGATGGATCGGTGAAAGTTTTCAAGGGATTCAGGGTACAGTACAATGATGCAAGGGGACCAACAAAGGGAGGCATAAGGTTCCACCCACAGGAAACACTTGATACGGTTAAGGCACTTGCAGCCTGGATGACATGGAAGACAAGCGTAGTGGATTTACCATACGGTGGAGCAAAGGGCGGAGTTATATGCAATCCAAAGGAAATGAGTGAGGGAGAACTGGAAAGGTTATCAAGGGGATACATAAGGGCAATTGGAAGGTTCATAGGACCCGAAAGGGATATTCCTGCTCCGGATGTTTACACAAATCCCCAGATTATGGCATGGATGATGGATGAGTATTCAAAGATCGTTGGTTATAATGCACCCGGTGTTATAACAGGTAAACCAATTGAAATAGGAGGATCCCTTGGCAGGGGAGATGCAACTGCAAAGGGCGGAATGTATGTTCTCAGGGAGGCAGCAAAGAAAATTAAGCTTGATTTAAAGAATGCAACTGTTGCAATACAAGGTTATGGTAATGCCGGGCAGTTTGCCCACAAGCTTGTCACAGAAATGTTTGGATCAAAGGTTGTTGCTGTGAGCGATTCAAAGGGAGGAATTTACAGTGAAAATGGCCTTGACTACAATAAAGTTCTTGAACACAAGGAGAAAACAGGATCCGTTATAAACTTCCCGGGTGCAAAGAATATTACCAATGAAGAACTTCTTGAGTTAAATGTTGATGTTTTAATACCAGCAGCACTTGAAAACCAGATAACCGGAAAGAATGCAAACAACATAAAGGCAAAAATTGTTCTTGAACTTGCAAATGGTCCTACAACACCTGAGGCTGATGAAATTCTATACAAGAAGGGAATTCTTGATATTCCTGACTTCCTTGCAAATGCAGGTGGTGTTACGGTTTCATACTTTGAATGGGTACAGAACATAAATGGATATTACTGGACAGCAGAGGAAGTATACCAGAAACTTGACCAGAAGATGACAAAGGCATTCTGGGATGTAATGGAAACAATGGAGAAATACAAGGTTGATCCCAGAACTGCCGCATATATTGTTGCCGTGGACAGGGTTGCAAAGGCAGTTAAAATCAGGGGCTGGGCATAAGCCCCTTTCTCTTTTCTTTTTTAATTTTTCAATAAAAAAGTTTTAAATATCATTTTATTATTATTGAACGAAAGGGTGAATTTTTATGGAAGAAAAATTAAAGACAGGTACAACAACAGTTGGTATAGTTACGAACGAAGGCGTTGTCCTCGCAACCGAGAAGAGGGCAACAATGGAAACATTTATAGCACATAAGGTAACACAAAAGTTATTCAAGATTGACGATCATATTGCAATGACCACCGCCGGGCTTGTTGGTGATCTTCAGGTTCTGGTCAGGTATTTGAGAGCGGAAGTGGAACTTTATAAGTTAAAAAATAAGGCACCAATAACCGTTCAGGGTGCAGCAACATTATTATCCAATATTCTTAACCAGAGCAAATTTTATCCTTATTATGTTAGTTTGATTGTTGGTGGTTACGATAATAAAGGTTACCATGTTTTTGCCCTTGATGCGGCTGGAGGGGCCATTGAGGATAAATATGTAAGTGCTGGATCCGGTTCACTTTTTGTTTATGGTGTTCTTGAGGATTCATACAATGAAAACATAACACTTGATGAAGCAATAAATCTGGCAATAAGAGGAGTTAATGCCGCAATGAAAAGGGATGCGGCATCAGGTGATGGTATTGATGTTGCAACCATCACTGCAAAGGATGGTTTCGTTAAACTTGATGATGAGGAAGTAAAAAAGAGGATGAAAAAACTAAAGCTTATCTAAATTAAAAATCACTTAACCGGCAGGCGCATATTATGGCTGATACTGAATGGGAGGATATATTAGAGCAGACTAAACTTGCGGTTTTGGAATTTGCTCCAGGAATTTCAATAAGTAGCATAGACTTTGAAGCCTCACTTATTGTTGTTTACACAAAGGACATTGACTATTTCACTGATAACCCAAATGTAGTTAAACAGATAGCACAGAAAATAAGGAGAAGAATTTCAATAAGACCGGATCCATCAATTCTCATGGATGAGGAGGAAGCAAAGCAGGAAATAATGAAAATTGTTCCTCCCGAGGCAGGAATAAATGAAATTTATTTTGAGCCGGAAACCTGTGAGGTAATTATTGAGGCAGATGCCCCCGGAATTGTAATTGGTAAGGAAGGACAGCTTTTGAATGAAATAAAAAAGCACATAAAATGGGCACCAAGGGTTGTGAGAACTCCTCCCATAAAGTCAAGAACAGTTTATGAAACAAGGGAATTTTTGAAAATGCATAAGGATGAAAGGAGGGAATTTTTAAGGGAAGTTGGAAGAAAACTGAACAGACCTGTTTTAAAGGGTGAAAACTGGGTAAGGGTAATTGCCCTTGGGGGATACAGGGAGGTGGGAAGATCAGCAACACTTATAATGACAAGGAACAGCAGAATACTTGTTGATTGTGGTCTAAACACTGGAAACGTTAATCCTGAAGAACCATGGTCAGGAATACCATACCTTTATGTTCCTGAAATATGGTCACAGGATGCGTTCATAAATGAAAATAATCCATTCAAATACCTTGATGCGGTTGTTCTCACCCATGCACATATAGATCATTCCGGCCTCGTTCCCCTTTTATACAAATATAACTACAAGGGCCCTCTCTATGCAACACCACCAACAAGGGATCTTGCCGTTCTTCTTCAGATGGATTATTTAAAACTCGCACATTCGGAAGGTGGAAAGGTACCATACGATTCAAAGGATATTAAGGAAATGTTAAAAAGAACAATAACAATTGAGTATGGTGAAACAACAGATATTACACCTGACATAAGGTTAACATTTCATAATGCTGGGCATATATTAGGATCATCCGTGGCACACTTCCACATTGGGGAGGGTTTGCATAATATTGTTATAACAGGTGATATAAAGTTTGAAAAAACCTGGTTATTCAACGCTGCAAACAACAAATTCCCCAGGGTGGAAACTGTAATAATTGAATCAACATATGGTGGTAAAAATGATTTTCAGCCATCAAGGACTGAGGCTTCAGAAAATCTTAAGAATATAGTGGGAAATGTTATAAACAGGGGTGGAAAGGTACTCGTTCCTGTTTTTGCTGTTGGTAGAAGTCAGGAGGTAATGCTTGTTCTTGAGGAATATATAAGGATAGGTCAATTGCCGAAAATACCTGTTTACCTTGATGGCATGATATGGGAGGCGACAGCGATACATGCAGCATACCCTGAATACCTAAACAGGGATCTGAAGGAAAGGATATTTAAAAAGGCCGATAATCCATTCCTTTCGGATATTTTTGCAAGGGTTGAAACGCAGGAAAAGAGACTGGAAATAATAAATAATCCGGATCCTGCCGTGATTCTTGCAACATCAGGTATGATGAATGGAGGACCCGTTATAGAATATTTCATAAATCTCGCAGAGAATCCAAAGAATGCATTGCTTTTTGTTGGTTACCAGGCTGAAGGTACACTTGGAAGGAGAATACAGAGGGGTGAAAAAAGCATAACCCTACCCTACATGGGAAAAATGACAAACGTTGAAATTAACATGGAAATAATAACCGTTGAGGGCTTTTCAGGTCATGCGGATAGAAAACAGCTTATTCAGTATATTACATCAATGCATCCAAAACCCACAAAGGTCATTACATGCCATGGTGACAACGGTAACTGTGAGTTTTTTGCAGAGACGCTTAAGAGAAGGTATGGATTTGATGCGTACGCGCCTAAAAATCTTGAATCCTTGAGGTTATTCTGATACCATGTT
The DNA here is from genome assembly GCA_031961545.1 of Thermoplasmatota archaeon. Taxonomy (GTDB): domain Archaea; phylum Thermoplasmatota; class Thermoplasmata; order Thermoplasmatales; family ARK-15; genus JAVRLH01. The sequence continues at coordinate 19,712 of JAVRLK010000014.1, forward strand.
CTCATCAATTGATGAAATGAACAGAATTCTAATTAACTGCAGAAAATGCCCGAGGCTTGTTAAGTTCAGGGAAGAAGTTGCCCTTAGAAAAAATAGATTCTTTGGTGAAAAATACTGGAGCAGGCCTGTTCCAGGTTATGGGGATATAAATGGGAAATTGTTAATCCTAGGTCTTGCACCTGCCGCAACTGGTGGAAACAGGACAGGGAGGATTTTTACCGGTGATAAAAGTGCCCAGTTTCTTGTTAAATGTTTATATAAAACAGGCTTTACCAACAGAGATCGTTCAGAAAAAATTGATGATGGTCTTGTTTACTATTCCACATATGTTACTGCTGTTCTAAAATGCGTTCCACCTAACGATAAACCAAACAGGGATGAAATTGAAAACTGTTTCCCTTACTTAAGATTTGAAATAGATTCCATGAAGAACCTTAAGGCAATACTTGTTCTTGGAAGAATCGCATTTGATGTCCTTAAGAAATATTTTAAAGAGAAGGGAATAGATCTAAGGAATATAGAATTCAAACATGGTGAAAGTTTTTCCGTCAACGGTATTAGAATTTTTCTTTCTTATCACCCATCACCCAGAAACGTGAACACGGGCAGAATAAAAGAGGAATCATTCATAAAGGTTCTTGAGGAAATAAAAAGATACATCGAATCCTAATTACACAAAATGGCACAAACTCTCCGCATGTCTGACTGATGTCAGATAAACCTATATAGAGGGGAGTTATTTTGAAGTTTATGAACAGCAAAAAACAACTCCCCTCAATAAACAATGTTAAGGATCTTAAAAAATTTTTCCATGCATCTCTGGATTCTATATTCGAAGAAAATATAGAAATACAATCTCAATACAAAGCTAGAGAAATATCATTA
>JAVRLK010000015.1:0-19073 GCA_031961545.1 Thermoplasmatota archaeon
GAAAGGCCGAATGAACTTATTGATGAATAGCTTGATATTTTTTCAATGGATTCTATCAAAAGGTTTGATCCAAAGTAAAGTAAAATCAATGAAAGGACGAGCTGAATTATTGTTCCCAGCATTGGTTTCATTATTTTTCCAAAGTATGGTATTTCTACATCCTCAACAATGAATTCTTCCGCTTTTTTATATATTAAATAAATATAAAGGAAATAGGAAAAAAGGAAAATTATGCCCAGAGGGATTGATAAAATTGGAAAATAGTGGGGTAAAAGAATCAAAGGAAAAAGAATTAGAATGAAAAGATAGGGTAAATATAGAATCCTGTCCACAACAAAATCTTTTTTGTTTGATTTTTTAATTAAAAAAGAAAAGATTACGGCAAGCAAAATGAAAGAGTATGCAACACTTGATGACATAAAAGGTTCACCGAATATCGTTCCAAGACTTATTTCAAAGCCTGATTTTCCACCATAAACAGTAAGTGCAATAACAATAACAATCAATTCAGGAAAGGATGTAAAGATTGGAGAAATGATTGAACCTGTGAATGATTTTGACCAGTTAAGCCTTTTAGCAAAATATTCTATACCATTTGTGAAAAGAAGGGATCCAAGGAAAACAATGATAAGACCGGATATAAGAGTTAATATATCATTCATTTTAAATGAAAAATGGTAAGTTTTATTTTAACCTTTGTGAATATGGTATTATGCTTCAGGTTTACACTGGAAATGGAAAGGGTAAAACGACAGCAGCGTTTGGTCTTGCCTTCAGGGCACATGGAAGGGGAAAAAATGTTGCGATAATACAGTTTGTGAAACCAAATGAATCGGGTGAGTTCAAGGTTGCAAAATCACTTGGTATTCTTGTTGAACACTACGGTTATCCAGGATTTATAATAAAGGAACCAAGAATGCAGGACTATGAACAGGCAAGGATTGCATGGGAAAGGGCAAAGGATATCATTCAATCTGAAAAATATGATATTTTTATATTGGATGAACTTAACATTGCATTTTTCTACAAACTTCTTAATGTTCATGATGTCATTGATTTCATAAAAAATTATAAGGAAAAAATGGAAATTGTTGTAACCGGAAGATATGCACCCCAGGAAATAATTGATCTTGCTGATCTCGTGACAGAGATGAAGGAAATAAAGCATTATTACGTTAAAGGAGTGAACGCAAGGGAAGGTATTGAGTTCTGATAACTAATTCTTAATATTTTTTAACATATAATCCTTGAGAACCTTTGATATATCAATGATTTCATCAACAAAATCCTTGATTGTTTCAATGTTTTTTGATGATGATACTATCAACCTTACTTTGTATTTCAAATTCCATTCCCTTTTCAACTTGTTTAAGGTTAACGCAACAACAAGGTTATAGGGATCATCCGGTGAAGATATAATAACTTCTCTCGCCTTTTTTATCTGCGCCTTTTCAAGTGTTTCAATTGAATCGGCCCTTCCCTTTATAACAAGAAATCCTTCATGCCTTAACATATTTGCATTTTCCTCATCCCTAACAATGGCTATGAATGGAATGTCCCTGTTTTTGTACTCCTTCATGATTTCATAAACAAGACTCGTATAACCGCAGAATACAGTATGATCGCTCATTTTTGAAAATTCCATAACCTCCATAATGTGCAGCACCCCTTTCATCCTTCTTTCTACTATTGGCCCCATAAGTGTTGAAACCATACCAAAGAATGAACCAACACCAAGGAGAACAACTGATGATGTAAAAAGTTTTGCAATACCAGTTAATGGTAAAATATCACCGAAACCCAGCGTTGTCATAACCTCTATTGTGTAATAAAATGCGTTCAAAGGATCCCTTATTGGTGGCTGAAATTGATTGCCAAGGAAAAGAGAGCCTGCCATGCCATAGAAAAGTGTGAAAATTATTGTTATGAGGGAAATCAATGTTTCATTTGGAAGCCTGAGGAGTGATGGGTAGATGAACCTTTTCCTGTATATTATTAAAAGTATGAGGATAAATAGTGAAAGAAAAATTGAAACAGCGCCTGCAGGAATAAATGAAGGTGTTCTTACAATGTTCATTATTAGAAAATATCCATTTATTATCATACCAAGATACCAGCTTCCTGCCGTTCTTTTCCTCAATCCTATGGAATCAAATAATAAAAGAATGCCATAGGTAAGGTTATCCATTGGACCAAGATAATTTGATAAAAGATGCATTTTTATTAAATTTTCAATGAAGGATGTATGGAAATAGATGTAAAGTAATGAAAGTATTATTTCAAAAACACCTACACCGATTACAATCTTTGGTATGGTTCTGTATGAAATTTTCATTTTATTTTAAAATTAAAAACTTTTTAAATAATTTTTCCATCAGGGTTTATAAATACAGGCTGGATCCGATTCGAGTGGATCATTATAATATGAAAATGCCCTTGCCCTTGATCCTCCACAGATATCCCTGTATTCACATTTTCCACATTTTCCCTTGAATTCCCCATTCCTTATTTTTTTCAAAATTTCATTTTCCCTGTATATTTCAACAATACTTTTTTCTTTAACGTTTCCAAGAGAGAATGGTAAAAAACCGCTTGGATAAACATCCCCTTTGTAGGATACGAATATTACACCCTTTCCATCCCTTGTTCCCGAACTTTCAGCAAGTGATTCATTCCCCGGTTCACCTAATTTTTTAATCAATTTTTCATGAAGATCTTCATAAATTTTTCCAGTGAATTTTATATTGTTTTTTCTCTGGATTACAACTCTTCTGAAAAAAGGAGCCTCAACCGTCCTCACCCTGATACCATAAAATGAAACATCGTAAAGGAAATTCAAAACATCCTCAATTCCTTCTGGCGATAATTCTTCAACATCCATACCCCTCCCAACCTTTATTAAGAAAAAGACTTCCCATGTATCGATATTATATTTTTTAAGTAAACTGGCAATTTCAGGTAGATCCATAAAATTATTTTTCATGACCGTTGTGTTTATCTGTATTTTAATTCCAAGCTTTTTAAGATTTTCAATTGATCTGATTGTTTTCTGGTAATGATTATTTATACCTCTGATTTCATCATGGGTTTTCCCAATTCCATCAAGGCTTATGGATACACTTTTCAATCCATGCTTCGCTAAATTCTCTAAATTCTCAGGATTAAGATTTTTTGTAACGCTTGGTGCAAGAGCAAAAGGTATTCCATTTGAATTCAAAAATTCAATTATTTCAATAAGATCGTTCCTCATCAATGGATCCCCGCCTGTTATTATTAAAACAGGGTAGGGTTTTCCAAAATCCTTTAAAGATAAAATAAATTTCTTAGCCTCATCCGTTGAAAGTTCACCGGGCAGAGGTTTTTCTATAGCCACTGCTCTGCAGTGTTTACATTTAAGCAAACATGCCTTTGTACTTTCCCAGAAAACAAGTATCGGTCTGGAATTGAAATCCATTCCTCTGATCATCAATTTTCACCATTCTTTTATGAATTAATGAAAAATGATGAAATTTTTAAATGTTTTGTCATTTTCTCCAATTAAACCATTTCAGGTATTATTTTATAAAAAATTAAATACTGAAAATTTTATTCTAAAATATGCCAGCCTTGACAACACATGTTGGTAGCCTTCCAAGACCTGAAAATTTGAATCAGGAAAATATGGAGGAATCTATTTTTAACGTTGTGAAAATGCAGGTTGAGATTGGCCTGGATGAAATAAACGATGGAGAATACAGGAGGGCAATATTTTTCGGTGATATAACAGGATTACCCGGATTCAGAGGGCATGCGTTTCCAATAACAGCTTCCGCAGGCGATCAGGTCTTTGTCTCTGTTGTTGAAAGCAAAGTTCAATACAACTTTTCAAATCCCATTGGATCAAAGGAAGTGGAGGGTGTGAAAAGGGTTCTGGAAAGACTTGGTGTAAAAAGAAGGATAAAAATTTCCATTCCTTCACTTAGCTGGATGAGCATTTTTTATCCTGATGAGAGAACAATGCCAACAAATGATAAAAATTTCATAGATAAGCAGGCAAGGATTGTAAAACAGTATTATCCAACATTGGACGATTACCTTGATGATATGAAGAAAATAATAAAAAATGAGGCAAGAGCATCCATTAATGCTGGAGCTGAAACAGTACAGTTTGATTCCCCGGATCTTTTCCAGTTCGATGTTTATGGTCAATATCTGAACACAAGGAAAAAGGATAAGCTCATTGAAGCAATAAAATTGAACAATGAATTTCTTGAAGCTTTACCATCACAGAATCTTCAGGTCCATATTTGCTGGGGAAACCTTATGAACACACAGTTTAACACACTTGGACATTATGATCTTGCTTTGCCTGAAATTTATGAATTAAAATCTGGAACAATTGGTCCGCTTGAGGTTTTTGATGGAATTAGAGACTTTGATGAATTAAAGTATTTCAAGGAATATCCATTACCTCAAGGAAAGAAACTTGCGCTTGGTATTGTAAATATTAAAACAAGGAATGTGGAACCTGTTGATGTTTTGAGAAAAAGGTACGAGGCTGTTAAAAACATAGTTGATGAAGAAAAACTTATAGTGAGTCCAGGGTGCGGATTTGCTTCAGATCCAAAAAGTCTACATACAATTGAAAGTGCCAGAAGAAAACTCACAAACCTGGTTCTTGCAGTTAAACAAACTCAATAAAAAATTCTAATTTCTTTTATTTTTATGAATTAAAGCGGGCTCGGGGGGATTTGAACCCCTGACCATTCGGTTAAGAGCCGAACGCTCTACCTGGCTAAGCTACGAGCCCTAACCAAACCAAGATAGTGAAAATCAATATAAACTTTTTCCGAATTCATTCCATCAATTTTACTCTCATACCTTCTATTTTATATTTACCATCTTCAATTATTTTTATTGCCTCAATTAAAGATTCATGTTCAAAAGGAAGAATTCTTTCTGCCAGTGTTTTAGGTGTATCATTATCATGGACAGGAACGCATTTCTGTACTATTATTGGTCCCTTATCTATTTCCTTTCTCACAAAATGAACAGTGCATCCTGAAACCTTGCATCCTGCTTCAATAACAGCTTTATGAACGAATTCACCATAATAACCCTTTCCACCAAAGCAGGGTAAAAGTGCAGGATGAATGTTTATTATTCTATCATAATAGGAATTTATGAATTTTTCAGTCAGAATTTTAAGGTAACCTGCAAGGACAACAAGATCCACTCTGTATTCTTCAAGAATTTTCATTATTTCTTCATCGTATTTTTCTGGTGGTTTATTCTTCGATGAAACAAAATATGCTGGAATATTTGCATTTTTAGCTCTTTGTAAAGCAAAGGCATCGCTTCTGTTTGAAATTACAACAACAACCTTTGATTTTATCTTTCCTGATAATGAAGCATCTATTATTGACTGTAAGTTTGTCCCCCTTCCTGAAACAAGTACACCAATGTTCATGATAAAACAAAATAAATACTTAAATTAGAAATTTTCTATTGTTTCCCTCAGAACCTTTTCAATTTTCTTTGCTGTACTTGAAACGTAACACTGTTTTGCTATTTTCCTTGCATTCACTCCACATTCCTTTCTCAGGTCTTCATCAAGATAAGCAATTTTGATCTTTTCTGCAAGATCTTTTGGATCGTTTCTTTTGAAAGTTAATCCATTTACCTCATCGGTTATCAATTCTGAAACACCCGCTCCATTACTTACGATTGTGCACTTTTCGTAGAGCCAGGATTCAACAACCGTGAGACCGAATCCTTCAACAATTGAAGGTAATACAAAGAGATCCGCCCTCTGGTATGCGCTGTAAAGATCCTCCTTAGGTAAATAACCTGTAAAAATAACCTTATCCTCCAGATTTAACTGTTTTGTTAATCTGTTCAGATAATCCCTCCACTCCTTTCCCTTTGATGCTTTCAATCCATTCGGACTGCTCGTGAAACTGCCGTTTCCAACAAGCATTACCTTTATATTTTCAATTTTTAATTTTTTTATTGCCTTTAAAAGAATATCCTGGGATTTTATTGGATCCATTCTTGCCACATTAAGAACAAGAAAATCATTTTCCCTAATGTTATACCTTTTTGAAAAATTTTCAACACTTTCATCATCCACCTTTTTCCATTCCTTTGGATCAATGTGTGGATATACCTGGTATGCATGGCCTCTGAAACCCACTCTTATCAAACCCTCAAGATCCCTTTTTGTTGACACAATAACTGAATCAAAACCCTCAAAGCTGTTCAATATAAACTTTTTTATTTGTTTGTTAAAATATTCCGGTATGAATGGGATATGCCATCTTAAAACAGCAGGCTTTGAAGGGCCTATGAAGTTACCCATTAAAAGCTGCTGAAAATCGTGAATAACATAAATATCGAAATCGAATGAAATGTTGAGAATATTTTCTGTCAGTTTCCAGTTGTGGTGTAAATATCCAAGATAATCTCTAATATTGAATGATCTATTCCCTATACCATGAATATTGTTCCATAGTGTTTCTTTGAATGATGTATACTGTGTTAGAAGGTTATGAGGTAATGAAACATTATAAAGATGAAAGTTGTTGCTTAATATTACATGCCTTGGTGCACCAGGATTGAGAGAAAACCAGTGAATTTCGCTTGTAATTTTATTCTCAAGCAAATATTCGCTCAGTACCTTTTCCATGGCTGTAACACCACCAACAGAATAAGAATAATCCTCACTGGAAAGATCACTCAAATTTACCTTATCAAACTTTTCGAACTGCTTTTTAAACCTAATTAAAGGTGTCTGAGAAACTATTCCAAGTTTTAGCCCGCTCAATTCCAATCACCATAAAAAAAAGAAACATGATTTTATTTAAAACTTTTGATTTAAAGCTTTATTGTGCTGATCACAAATAATTAAAACAATAAATATTTTAATTGCTAAGATATAATAATTTTAAAATTTTTTAGCCTTAATCTGATTTTTTGAACGGTTCAACAATTTTCATTACTTTTTGAAGTATTTCACTTCTTATTATATCGGGATCCCTACCCTCAAATTTTCCTCTTATTAAAATTATGTAGGTACTTAATGTTGTTTCATCAATTGTTACAGATAGATCCTGAGTTGTTAATTTTTTAATTTCCATGATTATTTTATCCTTTATGTTTTCAAATTCTATATATTTTGGTATTTCATATCGCGCCTGAACAAATAAGTTTTCGTTTTCCAGAGTTATGGCTGCCTGTATTACAATATTATTGGGTAGTTTTACCAACCTGCCAGATTCAAGTTCCAGCGTTGTATAATTCAAGGTTATATCCCTTATAATGCCTCTGTAATAGGAATTTTCCATAAAGTCCCTTGAAAAATATTTTGGAGGATAGGAAGGAATTATCGCTCCGTACTGCCAGGTATTTATAACAACCCTATCTCCTATTTTAAATGGTCTAACAACGATTAAAAGAATACCCGCAAATAGGTTTGCCAAAACTGTCTGGGCAGCAAGACCAAGGATTATGCTAATAAATAAACTGCCGTATGCAAGACCAGATAAATCCACACCAAGGATCCAGGGAATTGCCACAACAATAATTACAATGAACAGTAACCTGAGAAGATATTGAATATATTTGATCTTCCTTTCGTCATAAGTATTTGAAAGGTTTTTATTCAATGTCCTTGATGTAATTTCATAAATAATATAAATAATAATTGCCACAATTACAGCATAAATAAATTTTATAAAGCTTATCTTAAATATTATTGAAAGGTAATAGGAGAGAAAAAGAAAAAATCCACCGAATATTATTGTGAGAAGCAAATAAAATGTGTATCTTCTAACATTGTTCATACAAATTCGAAAAAATACAAACTGTTATTAAATTTTATCATCGGTTTTGATTATCTCATCCATGACATATGGATAATATGATCTGTTTTCAAGTAACATTTCTAGCTCAACGGGAGTTAGGAAGGGTTTTTTTAATAAAATTTCATTATCAAGGACAATTCTTGGGCATGCAAAATTCACGAATGCGTCAAAGTTTAAATTTTCTAACTTTTCAAGTGTAACATTGTCCATTATAACTATTTCACCATCTCTTCCCTTTTCCCTCAATTTTTCAAGCAATTTTTTGGCATATTTCAACCTTAACTGTCCGATCTTTGTTGAAACAATAAGGGCAAATTTCTTTGCATTCCTTGCAAGTTCAATCTGCGCATACCTGATTTTTATCAATTTATCGTAATCAATCTTTTTTATTTCCCCTGTTAATGGATCAAAGGCGTATGTATATTTTTGAGTTGAAACAGAAACACCCCTAGCATGGAATTCACCATCTGAAATAACAATGAAACAATCCACATTTTCCATAATACTTTTTGCTGAACTGAAATTGCAGCCCAGTACCTGTCCTGGATAAAAAAGTCTATCATCACCCTTTCCAATTCTAGCAGAGAATCCATTTTTTTCAAGGTAATCCTTCAATTTTTCCAGCAAGTGAATGTATTGAATGGAAGCAAGCAAACCAAAGCTTCTGCAGGGTAAAGATAATATTTTTTTATAATAAAACTCAGGATCAACCTTACTTTTAATTTCCACAAATATTACATTCTCACCGTAGTTTATGTTGGGTATTCTTGAATGGGCAAAATGAAGTGTTATGTAATTATTTAAAAAATGAACATCACAGGCACCATAGATGTTTTCACCAGAAAATATTATTTCATAATCTTTTAACTTTTCTCTTATTTCATCCATGTAAATTTTCAGGCCCTCCGGTAATTCCACATAAATTTTCTTGTTATTCTTTGATTCAAGATCCTTTTTTATTTTTTCCCAGTCAATGTAATAGAAATCTTCAATCATCATAGTAAAGGACCTATTAAAAGTGGTAAGAGAACTGTTGCATCGCCCTCAACAGTTATGTGTTTCGCCCTTGTCTTTATTTTTCCCCAGGAGATCGCTTCCCTTGTTCTTGCCCCTGACAATGAACCATCGTATTCGACGGCTGTTGTTATATAAACAGCATGATCAAGACCGCCGCGGAACTGGTTCCACCATATTGTATGGTGCTTTGATATTCCTCCACCTATCATCAATGCGCCCGAACTCTTTGTTGTGAAGATTATATCGGAGAGAGCATGCTCATCCTCAAATATGTTTAATTTGAAATTTTTGTTCCTTTCCCAGAAACTCCAGAGCTGTGAGCCAACCGCACCATCCGTAATACCTGGAACGAAAACAGGTATTTTATTTTTGAATGCCCAGTATAGAATTGAATCCTCATTGTTTATAAACTTACCGAGCTCCCATAACAACTCATAGGGCTTCCATTCTCTTATTTCAATTTTCTCAAAGAACTCATTCATCTTATTTTCAATTATTTCACCATAGTTCTCTTTAGGTATTATTACGTTTCCAAGCCTGTAAATACCTTTTTTACTCAATTCAACATCATCCATCTCAAAGTATCCATGGTAATAATTTTTGAATGATCTTGCCAGATCATGGTCAAGTGTGCCGCATGTTGTTATTAAAACATTGAACATTTTCTTCCTTACCATATCCTTTATTATTCCCCTTGTACCTGTGGAAATTATGTCTGCTGGAAAGGAAAGTATCCTTGTTTCGTCATCCATTATATCCTTTATGATGGAATAGGCCTGTGCAAGCTTTGTTGCAGTAAAACCGCCTGCCTGAGAGAACTGTTCCATTAATTCCTCAATTGTTGTTTTTTTATTTATTTTTAAATCTTTAACAGCCTTCATTTTACCACCTTCAATTTTTCTATCATTTCTTTCAATTCACTATGATTTTCAAAATAATCCCTGACAGGTTTGAGAACTTCATCAAGTATTCCATAAAGGTTCATTTTCAAATCCAGGGGATGTATTTCCCTGTTTTTGAAATGCATTTCAAGTTCACTGTAATCGTTAACAATAATATCCCCAGAATTCTTTCTTTCAATTTTTATTTTCTCTCTATAATAAGGGAAAATTATGTATCTGTAAATATCCAGAACGGGATTATTATCAACAACACCTTCAGGACAGTAGGCCTTTAAAATTTTGTTTTTTATTTCCTCGCTTGAATCCGTAACAAATATGGCACTTTCAGCCTTGCTCTTGCTCATTTTGCTGCTGAAATCCATTCTTTTTCCACCAGATAGTCCGGATAACAAAGGCGTGTGTATTGCCACTGGTGTTTTGAATCCAAGCTTTGGTGCAAGATCCCTTGCAAGCATGTGCGCATGCCTTTGATCCATACCACCAAGGGCAATATCAAGATCCATGTAAAAAATATCAGTTACCTGCATGAACGGATATATCATCTTTGATGAATCAAGGTCAATATCGCTCTCCTTTCTTCCCATTATATCCATTGCCCTCCTTACCCTGTTAAGGGTTGTATTCTTTGCAACCCTTAAAAGAATTGCCCAGTAATCCTTTGAATCAACAAGATCGTCCGCATAAATAAATTCAACACTTTTTGGTACACCAATCTGCAAAAACGATTCCTTCATTATTTCTGCCGATAGCCTTATTTTTTCAAGATCGCCGTTGAACTTATCGTTTATCATTGCATGCCAGTCGGCAAGCAAAACCTTCATTTTTATGCCTTCTTCTGCAAGATCCTTTATTTTGTTTCCACAGATTAAACCTGTTCCAAGATGAACAAGACCTGAAGGTTCAAAACCTATGTAACCCTTAATTGTTTCTTTGCTTGAAAGTTTTTCAAGATCCTCCTTGGTAACAACTTCCTCAACATTTTTCAGTATTCGTTCTATATTCATCCTTAATGGATAAAATAAAAAAATATATAAAGTATTAGTTTGTGAATTATCCAGTAATTTTTTAATCTATAAAAGGCATAAAGTTGAGCTGTGAATAAAATCATTAAAAAATCAAATTAAAAATCATTGCTAAATTAATCATTTTTCCAGGATCTTTCCTTAATATTTTGATTTTAAATATTCAAAAATTTTTCAATATTGAAAAGCGATTTTGGTATTCCTGCCCTTACCGTTTTTCTTGGATCTACAAGCTGGCTTATTTCCATATCAACGGTTAGACTTGCTAGCATGTATGCATCATGCCATTCAAGATCAAGTGATTTTGATAATGCTTCCACCGCTAATTCAGCAGCTTCCTTTAAAGCATTTTCAAGATTTTCGCTAGATATTAAAAAATAAATTTTATCACCATATTCAACCATGGGCCATGGCACCTTTCTATTCTTAATTAAATCAAATTCTATTGTTACAATTCCTGGAATTTCACAACCTGTAACGCATATTTCTCCATCACCCATTATGGCGTGGAGATCACCAACACCAAACAATGCGCTAGGAAAGTTAACGGGGAAATAAACTGTTGATCCTTCCGTAATGTACCTTGTATCAAGGTTTCCACCATGCCTTCCTGGTGTTCCGGTTGATTCCCCTTCCGGTGATGCAACCCCAATGACACCAATCATTTTCCTCAAAGGTATTTTTAAACCAAGGAATTCTGCATGATCACCATGTATTTTGCATATTCTTGTCTTTGCATTTTTTACCTTTTCTGGCAAAAAACCTTCATTGGGAATTGTAGCAACAACACCCTTTTCATCCAATTCTATTCTTTTTATCTTTACAATCAAAGTATCACCCGGTTCAGCATTTTTTATGTAAACAGGGCCCGTTGCTGGGTTTACACTGGAAAAATCCACGTGATTCAAAAGAGAACTTTCATCCCTGATTTGTCCTGAAAAACTATCCTTTGTTTCTATTTTAATCTCTTCATTTAGATCCACATAAATAACAGGTTTTATTTCTGGATCAAATTTGTAAAATACGTACTCCGAATTAAGAAATTTTTCATTCATTGAATCACCGTGAATAATTGCAATTTTTAACTTTCATAAAAATATTTCCAATTACCATTTTTTGAAAAAATAAAGAAAAATTTTCTAAAAATTAACTCAGAACCATTGTTCAAGACTCTTCTGTGACTTAATTTTTTTGAACTCCTTTATTTTTTCAAGTGCACCTTTTATTCTATCCTCTGAAAAATCGTGCTGGTTACACATGAAATCTATAATTCCATTCTCATCAGGATCCTTCCATTCAAGCGTGTAATCATCCGTTACCTTGGGATTTAAAAATATATCCCTGATTTCGTTGTAATTTTCAATCTGAACGTTCAGTTCCTGCATGATTTTTTCAAGTGAACCGTAAGTTTTTATCAATTTCAGTGCCTTTTTTGGTCCAACATTCTTTACACCTTCGTTGAAATCCGTTCCAACAAGGATTCCAATATCAACAAGCTGTTCTCTAGTTATACCAAGTTCCTTCAAAATTTCAGATGTTTCAATTATTTCAGGTTTTATTTCCTTGTAAACATTTTTCCTCGGCAATTTTCTCTTTCCAGTTATTGTAAGGTTCCTGACAAGCCTTGGTGTCCCGAACAAAAGTGAATCGAAATCCTGTGATGCCGATGCATAAACAGACCCTTTTTTTGCCATGTATGCTGCCTGTGCCTCCCCTTCACTTGGTGCCTGTACCCATGGCAAACCCATGAGATCAAGGAGCTTTTTAGATTCTTCAACCATATCCTTTGTTAGTTTGCTTGCCTGCTGAGACCATATCCTTGCTTCCTCAATGTTTCCCTCCTCAAGTGCTTCCTTCCATTCCTTTTCCGCTTTTTCTCTTCTGGCAATCCTTTCACCGATTGTTTTTCCCTTTAACTCCGGTGGCTGTCCATCAAAAACATAAACTGGTTTTATACCCATTTCCATTATGTTCACAGTTCTGTAAAATAGACCGGAAAGGTGCGATGTTATTCTTCCATTTCTATCCATAAGGGGTGTTCCATCCGGCTGCCGAATTATGCTCAAAAACTGGTAAAGTGTGTTGTATCCATCTATTGCAATGATTTTATTTTTCAGATCCTCAAGTTCAATTTCCCTTGATGTTACAATATCCGAAATATCTACTCCCATTCGTCATCACCCACACCAACTATGCCCTTATCATTTATTATGAACTTTGCAATCCTACCTGGTTTTATTGTTCTGTGTTTTTCAAGCCTTGCTATCCTTATGCTATTCAATTTTTCAAGCTTTATTATTGTATCCATTGCAGGTTTTATGTAATATTCTCCAACACTTTTCACATCCTTATCCTTGTAACTGTAATATATTCTTGATGTAATTATTACAACCATGTTATTAATTTTTGCCAATTCATGTATAATACCAATTTGCTTGGAAAGACTTGCTATCAGATCATTCTTGCTCAAATCGAGACCGTAATATTCAGTGAAAGAATCAATTATAAGTATTCTTATTTCTTTAATTCTGAAAACAAGGTTGTATATATTTTTCAGAACATTCTCCTGCTCCAGGAAACTTTTTGGTGAATAGAATATTATATTTTTGCTTACCTTTTCATCACCTTCCGTAAAATTATAAAATCTTTCCATTGGAATCTTTTCCGTATCTATATAAACACTCTTTACATTGTTTTTTGCCTGAAAAACGGAGAAAAAGAGAACAAGGTTTGTTTTTCCAGTACCTGGTCCACCATAGATTTCGGTGATCTGTCCTGCCTCGAATCCTCCCCGGAGCATTGAATCGATACTGTCCACACCACTGCTGAACCTCTCAACCACATTACATCAAATGTTTTCCTATTTATTTTCTTTTTCCTCTTTCCTTTTCCTTAATTTTTTCCTGTATAATTGAACATATATTCCAATTATAAACAGAATCAAGGCTATTATTACAGCTATTGTATATGATACCTTGAATTCAACAAGAACATACCATACCAGAACCATACCAACAAAGCCCGTTATAATTACAATAATCTTTTCATATAGAATATATGAAATTACAAAAACAATAATTGCAAGAATTATTGCATAAACCATGTTTGTTAAAATCATTCCTCCAATAAGGAAAAAAATGTAGGCAATGCCTGCAGAAACAAAAAGCCTTACAAGGAAAAGTATGACAATCGCACCTATTATTGCCCCAACTGCCACAAACAATATTACAGGGATACCGGATAGTGTTGATGTAAGTGATGGTATAACTTTGTGCGAAATCAAAAAATCAAGTACCATCAGGGAAAACATGCCACCAGCATATGCTCCAAGCAAAGCAAATGTTATTTTCCAGACATACTTTCCTGCGAGTAAAAGAGCAATACCAATAAGGAAAAGAATGATTAAAGGTATTGCTGAATATGCACTAGGAAGATATTTATGGTAATCCAGGTACGGGAGAATGTATGAAAGTAATTGCATAATAAAAGTTAAAGAATAAAAATTATATTAACTTTTCAGTGCAATAACCTGTAAATTATTTTTGCCTTTTCCTCTCCAATACCGGGTATTTTCATCAATTCAACAGGTGTGGCCCTTGCAATCCTTTCAATGCTTCCAAATTTATCAAGGAGCTTTTTTGCTGTTTTTTCACCAACGTATGGAATTGATGAAAGAATATAAAGTTTCCAGGAAAGATCATCCTTTGAGTATGGAACACGTTTTTCCCACTTTATTTTAGGTTCTGCATCGTTCTTTTTCTCAATTTCCCTTTTTATTAGAATCCTCAAAAATTCCTTCATGGCAAAATCTGTTTCAACATGGAAAACCTGGAAATTGTAAACATAAACAAGTTCCTGTATTGCACCGAATATGCTTGCCCAGGAAATCCTTTCAGAAAGTATTGATGGTAAGATTTGTTCATGTATTAGGATAATTTTCCTTTTTACTCTGTAATTTAAAACGTAATCCGTATCCCTGATCCTTCCTGCCTGATCCCACAACCTTGATGTTTTTATTGAATCTATAAAATCACCAGCACTTTTCCTTTCAATCAATATGGATTGATCATCAACAGGAATCAAAATATCACCAACAGGAAGGTTTGTGATCTCAACAAAATCATCTATTTCAAGCAACAAAGGTATAATTTTCCTTTCCCTGTAATCAAGAAAAATCATGGATAAAGATATAATTTGAACATTATATCTTTTTTTCTAGTTCATTTGAATGTTATCACTTTTTTAATTTCATTCTTTTCCTTTTCTGTAAAGAATTTAACAAGATCCATGGATTCAAGTTCCTGAAAATTGAAATATTTTGTTATAAGAATATTGAATCCAAGCCTCATTCCATTCTCCTCTATAAAATTTACAGCCTCAACGTAATTTTGCTTTGATCCATCCGTGCTCCCAGCAATCAAAAGATTCTTATCCACTATATCGGTGATGAAATCCTTGTTTCCGTTTAAAAGCTGCCCTGATGTACCAAATAGGAGAACAATTCCATTGTTTTTAATGTTTTTTGATATTGTGTACATTATTTCCATGGATCCAACAGCATCTATAGCAAAATCCATGGGATATTTTCTAACTTTATCCTCAATACTTTCACTTGATGTGTCAAGGTATTCAACTTTGTTGATTTCCAGGAACTTTGCAACGCTTTCAGATGGAGGGTGCCTGTTAACAGCTATGACATTGAAACCAATATGTTTGAAAACCGATGAGATCAAAAGACCTTCAGGACCTGTTCCGAAAACGTACAGGTTTTTGCATGTATATGTGGAATCATCACAGTACCATGGTAATCTTTTTTCCAGAAATCCAAATATTTCAACCATTTTCATTACGTTCTTTAATGGTTCTGTTAAAACAAGTAGGTCAAGATCTTTTTCCCTTACCTTAACAAGGTACCTGTCCTCATCGTAGAATTCCTCCCTCATGAAACCATTCTTTCCCCTTATACCCGATTCAACAAAATCCCCGTCCTCGCAGTAATCCCACCTTCCTATACTGCACATTTTGCATTTTCCAGGCCTTCTCACCATTGGAACAACAACATCACCCTTTCTGAATATTTTGCTATTACCAGGATCCTCAACCATTGCAAGTGCCTCATGGCCAAGAACAAGAGAATTCCCGTATTCTGGTCTTGCGAACGGCAATTTTCCAAGAACAATTTCCTTATCCGTTCCGCATACACCTACATAAAGTGTTCTTAACTTTATTTCATTTTTCTCATGGATATCAATATCAACAAATTTCGCTCCTCCCTTTGGAGGATACGTTATTATTGCCTTCATATTTTATACCTCCATTGCTATTACCCTTGCAGGCGCTCCATCACCATCTTTAATTTTTAGAGGTAATGCAAGAAAATAAAAAGATCTGTTAACAAGATCCTTCAAAACCTTCGAATTTAAATTTTCAACAACCGGTACATTTTTTCCAAGTATTATATGGTGTGATTCAAAATTTTTTGAACCAAGCATGTCTATGGATGGTGAATCTATTCCAATTAATTTCACATTATTTTCCACTAAAATCTTTGCATGTTCTTTATTTATGTATGGAAAATTATCGAAAGTTTCAAAATTCTCCCAGTTAAGGTTGTAACCCGTGTACAATAAAATTATCTGAAAATTTATTCTTGGTAATACTAATTCCTTTTCAGGTGAATATTCAATGCATATTCCAAGACCTGAAAGATCTGTAATTGAAAGTTGATCTATTGTCTTCCCATTTTTTATGAAATGTGCTGGTGCGTCAATATGTGTACCTGTATGCGTGCCAATCCTTATGTTTTTTATGTTGTATCCATCCTTTTCTATTGTTTTATACTGCTCAATTTCAGGTTTTGGATCACCTTTAAAGTAGGGCATTTCTGATGAAATATCAAAGGATAGATCGTATATTTTCATAGTTCATTGAAATTCTTGCTATCTATTTAAACTTTCCATCAATTTTACTCAAATTTTAAGTAGTCAAAAATTATACTATAAAATATGACAAAGATAAGGAACATTGAGGTATTTGAATTGGGGCAGGAAAAGGGCAGTGCTACCTGGGCATCAACAATGATACTTGTTAGGATTACAACGGATGATGGTTATGTTGGATACGGTGAAGCAGTCCCAACATTGAGGGTCTTACCTGTTATTGAATCTATAAGAGAGGTTTCAAGGGTATACATTGGTAAAGATCCATTCAATGTTGAAAAGAACAGAAGGGAATGGTACAAGCATGATTTTTATCTTCCACAATCCTTTGAATCAACAACAGCCTTAAGTGCAATTGACATTGCGTCCTGGGATATTATTGGGAAGGTTCTTGGATCACCTCTGTACAGGATCCTTGGTGGTGAATTCAGAAACAGGATAAAGGCATACGCAAATGGCTGGTATAACGATTGTAAAACACCCGATGATTTTGCAAAAAAGGCCAGGGAATGGGTAAATAAGGGATACAAGGCACTTAAGTTCGATCCATTCTACCATTATTACGATTACATTGATAAGGAAGGCATTGAAAATGCAGCTAATATTATTGAAGCCATAAGTGATAGTGTTGGAAAGGATGTGGATCTCCTCATAGAGCACCATGGTAGGTTCAACGTAAATTCTGCAATAATGATAGCAAAAAAGCTTGAAGAGTTCGATAACATTCTATTTGTTGAAGAACCTGTTCATCCTGAAGATATTGATGGATTGAAAAAGTACAGGAACTCAACAAAATTGCGCATTGCACTGGGTGAAAGAATCACACACAAAATAATGGCATTGCATTATCTGAAAGAAAATGTTGTAGATTTTCTCCAGCTTGATATAACCAATTCCGGCGGAATAACGGAGGCAAAAAAGATTGTTGGAATGGCTGAAGCCTTTGGTGTTGAAATGGCATTCCATAATGCTTTCGGACCGGTACAGAATGCAGCAACATTGCAGATGGATGCATACATTCCATTCTTCCTGATTCAGGAATCGTTCTATGATGTTTTCCCTCAATGGAAAAGGGACCTAATATACAATGGAACGCCTGTTGAAGATGGCCATTTCAGAGTTCCAGACAAACCCGGTCTGGGAATAGATATAAATGAAAAAATTATTGAAGAATACAGTGTAAAGGGTCAGGAATACTTCGATGAAAATGAACCTGTCTGGGTGGTAAGCGGAACCTGGCGTGATCATTAATTATGAACAATGTTTATCCCTTAAGTGACATATACCAGGATGGATACATAAAAATAAACCACCATGGAATGATCGCAAACAATAGAACAGCAGCCCTGGTTGGAATGGATGGAACGATTGACTGGGCCTGTTTTCCAAACTTCAATTCCAACCCTCTCTTTTTTTCCATACTTGACAAAAATAAAGGGGGTTATTTTTCAATATCTCCTTTAAAAAGGGAAAATTTGTATGTTCATCAATACTATGAGGATTTCACAAATGTTCTTGTTACGGAATTTATAAAAAATGGAAGGACTGTTTTAAGGTTAACTGATTTCATGCCTGCATCTGAATATTCAACGATCTATTTCCCTGAAATACATAGGCTCATTGAAACTCCAACACAGGATATTGATATAGAAATAAAGTTCAAACCGGTTTTTGATTTTGGTAGATCAAAGGTAAACATAATTGAAAAGGATAACGGTTATATTTTTAAAAATAAGAATGATGTTGCAGGAATTGTAACGGATTTTAAGCTAGAAAAGCAGCAATCCATGGTATCAGGAAAAATTTCATTGGAAAAGAACAGTTCAGCATGGATTGTTATGGTTTATGGTGAAAAGAACCTTCATCGTTTGAAGGATTACAAATCATACGATAGACTTGAGGAAACGATTTCTTACTGGAAAAACTGGATAAACCAGAGCAATTACAGTGGTTTATACAGAAAATTTGTTTTTAGATCCGCACTTGTTTTAAAATCACTGATATTCGAACCAACAGGAATGATTGTGGCTGCACCAACATCAAGCCTTCCTGAATCCATAGGCGGTGAAAGGAACTGGGATTATAGATTTACATGGATAAGAGATTCAGCATATGTTATTGAATCGCTTTCCCTTCTTGGATACAAAAAAGAGGCTGCAAAATTTCTCTATGATCTCATGGACAGGTTGAGGAGGGAGAATGGGATAAAAACACTTTACTCCATTAACAACTTAAAAAATTTCAATGAAAATGTTTTCTATGATTTTGAAGGATATTTAAATTCAAAACCTGTGAGGTTCGGTAACAGGGCAAGGAATCAACTACAGCTTGATATATACGGTGAATTGC
>JAVRLK010000016.1:0-18612 GCA_031961545.1 Thermoplasmatota archaeon
TAAGAGCAAAAAAGACCATATATCAATTCCAGGAAGCAGTAATGAAGATCTTCTGTTACTTTTTACTAAGAAAAAACACGGTGGTGAGCTAAAAATGGTTAACCTAACATTTGGTTAACACACTAATATCAAAGGTAAAATCCATATAACCCTTAAGAACATGCCAGTAAATGTTAACTATTGTCATTTTCATAAAATTTTAGAATTTCAAAATTCTTAAATCTTATTTTTGGCAACAGAATTCAGCGCCCCGGCTGGGATTTGAACCCAGGTCATGGGTTCGACAGACCCATATGATAGGCCACTACACCACCGGGGCTAAGTTTCTTAAATTACAAAGGTTATAAAAATGTTGCTTAAATGAATCCTGCCTTTTGAAGAATGAGTATATCCTCCGTTGTAAGTGGCTCTCCCTTCTTGAATTTCTCGAAAATGTCCTCTGCGAGCTTTTTGAGTTCGGTTTCCTTCTCTTGCTTCTTGCTTGTCTTCTGCTTTATCTTCAATCCTGCTATTATTTTCTCAAAGTCCCTTACCTCTCTTGTTAAATTCTTAACAATGTTGTCCTCTTCCCTTGCCTTCTGAATTATTGTAACATAATTCTGATGTGCTTCATCCGCACTCTTTCTCAATTCCTGCGCCTTTTCGTATATTTCCATAGCCTTATCGTGGTAAACCTGGGACTCGTTTGCAACCTCTTCTATCTTTTCAGATATTTCATCAAGCCTCATCTTTGCCACTGAAAGCTCTGCCTTTTTCTCCATGTATTCCTGGTTGTTTTTCATTTTTTCTTCTTCTTCCTTCTTCAATTTTTCAATTTCAACACTTATTCTGTGAATTTCCTCAACAAGTGCCTTCTCCTTTTCAGGTGTAAGAACTGTTGTTTCCTGTTTGTTTTCAAGTTCCTTAAGTCTTTTCTTAAGTGCCTGTATTGAAGGTTTACCTGAGTCTGAAAAAACAATCTTTTTCCTTATTTCCTTCAATTCTTCAGATAATTTTGCTACCTTACTTTTCCAATCCTCTTTCTCTTTTTTTAGCTCCTGTACCTGTTTGTTCAGTTCATCCCTCTTGTCCTTGTACTCCTTTGCCTGCCTTAAAAGTTCCTTTACCTGCTTGTTCAGTTCATCCCTTTTGTTTGCCCATTCCGATGCCTCGGCTTCAAGCCTATCCCTTTCTGTCTTATGAATTTCAAGCTCCTTCTTTTTCTTTTCGTACTTTTCCTCCAGTTCCTCCAAAAGCTCTGTCATAGTGATTCCTTTCTCGTGTGAAAATCCCATATAAGTAAAATAAATATAATTCTTTCGCTCAAAAAAAATTAGAGAAGATCCTCAAATTCTTTTATCAATTCAGGATACTTTCTCTGAACAGCATCAAGAAGACTTTTTACTGAAATTGTTGAAAGTTCCACTTCAGATATTGCCTCAATGAGTTTATTTAATGTTTCATCCGATAACTCCGAAAGCTTCTCTTTTGCGAACCAGTTCCTTAGATTTTTCCTTTCAAACTTTTCCCTCACCTTCTTTTCATAATGTTCCTTCAGGAATTCCTTTGAAGTGTTCCTGCTCTTAATTGCCTCATACGCCGCCTCTCCTGCAAGTTTTCCAGATATACAGGCGTTTGCAACACCACCACCAGTAATTGGATCTATGAGCCTTGCCGCATCACCAACAAGCATGACATTATCGGTAACAATTGAATTTGGCATTGAGCATGTGGATACCGCTCCAGTAATTATTTCAATTGTTTTTCCTTTTTTCAATCCTGGATGCTTTTCAATGAAATCATCAAGGTATTTTTTCACCTCACCTGGTCTTCTTAACTTGTTCAAAGCAACACCTATACCAACATTCGCTTCCGATTTTCCCTTTGGAAAGACCCAGACATAGCCACCTGGAGCACAGCTTCCAAGGTAAAAGTCTGTGAATTCTTTGTTTATATCAATACCAACCATCCTGTATTCAATGCAAGAAACAATGTCCCTGTCCTTTAGCATTGTGTTAATCTTTGCCCATCTTCCAACCTGGCTCTCAAAACCATCAGCTCCAATTATTACCTTTGCCCTTACTTCCTCAATTTTACCCATTTTCCTTATCCTTGCACCAACAACCTTCCCGTTCTCAAATATTAGGGAGATTGCTGGGCTTTTAACCCAAATTTCAGCTCCCTCTTCACCCGCAAGCTTTGCAAGGTATTTGTCAAATTTATCCCTTTCTATAACGTATCCAACCTCATTGCCTGCCTGTTTTTCTGTAAGCCTTATTATGCTTTTTTCATCTGGCGAAAATACCCTTGCTCCCTTCACTTCGTTTGATATCCACTGTGGCTGTGGTTCAATCTCAACCTCTGGAAGCCAGGACTTTGATATTCCCTC
Source organism: Thermoplasmatota archaeon (assembly GCA_031961545.1). GTDB lineage: Archaea > Thermoplasmatota > Thermoplasmata > Thermoplasmatales > ARK-15 > JAVRLH01. The sequence continues at coordinate 2,369 of JAVRLK010000016.1, forward strand.
ACCGCATCTCACAGGAGAACCAATGTCAGGCCTTTTTTCTATTAAAAGAACATTGAGACCTTGCCTTGCAGCATACCTTGCCGCTGTGCTACCACCGGGACCGGCACCTATAACAAGAACATCATACTCCATCATTTAAACCACTCCGCAGAAATTGCACCCATTGGGCAGACCCTTATGCAGAAACCGCATTTTACACATTTCTCTTCATCTATTGTTATCCTTGTTTCATCAAGGAACATGCAATTAACAGGGCATGAACCAACGCATGCACCACAATAATTGCATTTTGAAGTATCTACCTCCAAGCTTTCACGCTCCTTCCGTACCTACCGCATTACCATACCTCTTCCTGTACTCCTCAAGGCTCATTGAGAATTTCTTTTCCACCTCTGTTCTGTAAACAGGTCCGGAATTGTATGCGCAGAATGGTATTATCCTTCCATCAGGTGTTGCATAATGTATAACACAGCGCTTTAATCTTTCAAGATCGTAGTTGTATTCATCCTGGAAATGCATTGCACCTATGAAAAGTGAATCCCAGTGCAATTTTCCAAGGGCCTCCTTTGTTCCTTCATTGAATATATCAAGTATTTCCTTTAATTTGAAGTGTGATGGTGCCTCCTTCTCGTTGTAATATTTCTTAAATGTATTGTAGAGTGAAGTATATGCAGTTATTTTCAATTTTTTGGAAAATGTTCCATCCATGATCTTCGGTTTCAATTCTTCGAATAGACCCTCAACATCTATGAACCTTGTTATTGGTATTACCTTATTTCTATCATAATCCTTGAAAACATATGTTGCTGTTCCGCAGTGTGGATGTGATGTGAACGCAACGTATGGATGTTTGAATATCTGTGATGCCAGTTCTGAGAACAATGCAGCAATTGGAATTGAGAAGAAATCTGTCTTTTCAAAATAATTAGTTTGCTTTATTAGATCGTTTATAAGATCACCCTGCGTATATCTTCCCTTTATTAACTGTTCCTGCGGTATTCTACCAGCGAATGAAACAGGTTGAAAGTTAACGGATCTTATAACATCCAGGTTCTGTAAAGCAAAATCTATGATTTTTCCCACCTCATCATCGTTCACTCCCCTCACTATAACAGGAACAAGAACGGTGGCAAGTGGTTTTGGTTTTGTGTTCCTTAAATTTTCAATAGCCTGAAGTTTTTCCTTCAGAAAACCGGGTCTTCCTCTTGTTGTTATGTAGGTTGAATCCTTGAAACCATCAAATTGTAAATATACGGTATGCAAACCTGCATCTAGCATTTTCTGTGCAAAATCCTTCTCATGGGCTATTCTCACACCATTTGTTGCAACCTGGATCTGTGCAAAACCCAGCTCCTTTGCCTTCCTTATTACTTCAAGGAAATAAGGATATATTGTTGGCTCTCCACCTGCAAACTGTACGGCGGGTGTTGGAACTGGCTTTTCATTCCTCAGGTTAACCATCATCTGTACAACCTGTTCAAAGCTTGGTTCATAAACATATCCCGCAGCATTTGCGTTGGCGAAGCATATTGGGCACTTTAGGTTGCATCTATTTGTTAGATCTATGTTTGCAAGGCTCGTGTGGCTGAAGTGTAATTTGCAAAGACCGCAATCATAGGGGCAATTGGCACCATTTACCTGTGGATTCTCAACTCCAACACCATCAAACGCATATTTTTCCATCCTCAGATATGTTTCAACATCACCAAAATAAATATCCTTGAATTCACCATGCTCCGGGCATACCTTTCTGTACATTACCTTTCCATTTTCCTCATAAATTTCAGCTGGAATGACCTTTTTGCAGACAGGGCAGATTGATAGCGTTTTTTTCGGTAAACCCTTTTTAAGCTTTGATTCCTGTATTACATACATGGTTTTACACCTTGGCAAAATGTATAAACAAAGTAAATAAAATGGTTTTGTCTACTTTTTAACTACATTTTTACCATATTCACACTGTTCAAGTAATGGACAGATCGAACATTTTGGTCCTATCGGTCTGCATATTTTCTTTCCAAATTCAACGAATACACTATTTATTCTTATCCAGTAATCCTCCGGCACTATCTTCATGAGTTCCTTCTCCGTCTCCTCGGGGTACTTTGTTTTTACAATACCCAGCCTGTTGAATATTCTATGCACATGGGTATCAACAGCTATGTAATTCTGATGAAAACCCATTGAAAGAACAATGTTTGCGGTTTTACTTCCAACACCGGGTAATTTCATAAGTTCTTCCTTACTTTCTGGCACATTACCATTATATTTTTCAACAATAATTTTTGCAATTTCCCTAATCCTTTTTGCCTTTTCCCTGTAGAATCCAATTGGCTTAAGTATATTTTCAAGATCCCTTAAATCAGCATTTGAAAGTTCTTCAATTGTCCTGTATTTTGAAAAAAGTGCCCTTGAAACCTTTTCTGTTGTTTCATCCCTTGTTCTCTGGGATAGTACTGTTGAAATCAATATTTTCCATGGCTCTTCATATGGCATTTTATGTTGCCCAACTGTTTTTTCAACCTTATCAATTATATCCGTGATGTTCAATTTTATACCCCCTTTATCTGAAATTATATGCTGGGCATTTGCCAAGGCATTTTGTACAGTGTATGCATTTTCCCTCATTAACCCATACCTTTCCTTCTTTTATAATTAAAGCATTTCTATCACATCTTCCAGTGCATACACCACAACCAACGCACTCACCAGCCTGGTAAATTATCTGTTCAGCCATCTCTTTAAATTTACTTTTTACAACAAGGTCATTATTGTACTCATAAACACCCTTTGGAAGGATGTTCAACATGTTAACTATTCTTTTTTCTTCAATATTCTTGTTCCATTTAATTCTAACATGATCATCCATACTTTCATAGAATACCTTCAGGCTTGTTCTTTTAAATTTTATATTTTTTTGATTTAAATGTTCTGGTATGTTGTTCCATCTCCAAAGACCGTTCTTTACCCATTCTTCAGGCAATCCCTTTTCTTTTGCATAATTCTCCAGGTAATCATTCCATTTTTTATAATTTTCATAATGTTGCTCAACTATTTTCAGATCCATTAGATCCTGTGATGGGCATAGATAACAACCTGTTCTCCATAGGCCCCTATCGTACCAGGGATTGTATTCAAGTTTATTTTTGAATATGTACAACCATATTGATAAACTGTTCCAGTTCTGTATTGGGCTAACACCTATCTGATTTGGAACCCATTCGTTTATCCAGACTGATCCCTTTCTATGCCTTGTTTCACTCTCATATCCCCTCTGTCCTATAACCATGTAAATTTTATTGTTTCCATAATGTTCCCTTATGTACCTTGTTGTTGGACCTAGCTTACAAACCTTGCAGCACCACCTGTAATCCCTGCCCGGTGGGCCGAAGTGATCAAGGTGCTTGAAAAATGCATCACCTGCATCTATTATATCAAGATCAAGGTTGTAATTTTTTGAAATATTTTTAACGTAATCAATGGTTTCTGGGAATTCTATACCTGTGTTCAAAAATAATGTTTTGAATTTTAAACCACTTTTTATTGAGAGATGCAATGCAACAAGACTATCCTTACCACCGCTGAATGAAACTGCAATTTCATTGTTCTTCAATCCACTTAACATTTCAATTGCCCTTTTTTCCAGTTTTTCCATGTAATTTTTGTTTGCATCTATAGCCATGTCAATTGTTGATCCCTTCATATTAATTTTTATTGAGGGATCGTAAATGTGTTTCATTTTTACTCCAACACCATTCTTTTTATCAAGATTATCAATCTTCAGTATACCTGTACCTATCAATTCACCCCTGCAATCAAGAACAAAAACGTATCCATCCCTGATGGCATCTTTACCAATTTTTAGTATGCCTGGAACCATAAGATTATTTCCATTCTTTATAGATTCCACCGCACCGCAATCTGCATAAACAAAAATATCCTTCAAATGTTCCTTTGCAAACAAAAACAATTCTGGTCTGAGAACAATGTATGGTCCATTAATTTCATAAATCACAGTGGAAATTACATGACCTGATACAATTATTTCCTCACTCCTCTCAACACCAGGTATCCTGTTAAGAAGGATAAGATGACCTGAAAAAATTTCTGAAAATTTTTTATTTAAAATATGGGAAAAAGCATTATCAAGAAGAGCAAGATCACCTTTCAGAGCAAATCTGAAATCTCCTGGCGGTGTTGATTTTACCGTTCTTGGAATTGAATGACATATTCCACACTCATCACCTAGAACAGGTACATTACAGTTATCGCACCAGCCTATTTCAGCCTTACCAAGGTATACTGCCTTTGACACAATCAAGCCAGAATATATTACAATAAAAAACTTTCCTTCGAAAATTTTATAAAGAATTTTTCCAATATCAGAAATTATATGAAAGGTTATTCAACCATTAAAAATTGTTCCAATGAGGGTGATCGTTTTGATCATTGATCTTACAGAAGAAAAAAAATTGTTGTTAAAGAACATTGAGGAATTTGCAAAATTGAAAATCGAACCTATTGCAAAGGATATTGACAGGGATGATCATATTCCCGAAGAACTTTACAGAGAAATGGGTAAACATGGCCTTTTATCCCTTCTTATATCCCAGGAATATGGAGGTCTTTCACTTGATAACCTTACCTATGCAATGGTTATTGAAACAATCAGCAAGTATTCTGGCGGTGTTGGATTGAGCCTTGAGGCACATAACAGCCTTGGAATGAACCATGTGTTCCTTTTTGGTTCGAAGGATTTGAAGGATAGGGTAATAAATGACACTTTGCAATCATCTAAGCCAATAGCATGGGCCCTCACAGAAACAACATCCGGTTCAGATGCAAAAAACATGAAAACAAATTATGTAAAAAGAAACAATAGTTACATTATAAATGGATCAAAAATATTCATAACCCATGGAAAAAGTGCAAAGTACATTGTTGTTATTGCAAATGGTGATGAAGGTTATACAGCATTCCTTGTTGAGGGTGATTCACCCGGTCTCGAAAGAAATAAACTTGAGGGAAAAATGGGTGTGAGGGGATCAGATACAGCAGAGATATTCTTTAACAATGTTGAGGTAAGCAGGGATAATGTTATTGGTAAACCAGGAGAGGGATTCAAGCAGGTAAAGGAAATACTTGACGGAGGAAGGATTGCAATAGCCGCGATAGGTGTTGGGCTTGCCCAGGCATCCCTTGATAAAATTGTTGAATACGTGAAACAGAGAAGGGCATTTGGATCACTTCTTTCAGAATTTGAAGGAATACAGTTCTACATTGCTGACCTTGCAACAAACATCCAGGCAGCAAGGCTGCTTGTTTACAATGCCGCAATGATGAAGGATCATGGTGAAAATTGCAGAAAGGAAATTTCCATGGCAAAGCTTTTCGCCAGTCAGGTTGCTGTTGATGCCGGGAGACTTGCAATACAGATTTATGGTGGTTATGGTTACTTCAGGGACTTCGGTATTGAAAGATACATGAGGGATGCAAAGTTGCTTGAAATAGGGGAGGGGACAAGTGAAATTCAAAAGTATATAATAGCAAAAGAAGTTTTAAGGTAAAAGGAGGTTGATTGAATGGGAAACAGGGTTGCGATGGTTGCGGGAGGAATGACAAGGTTTGCAAAGGCTAGAAAAGATGCAACACAGGAAGAGCTTGTGATGGAAGCAGCCAGGATGACACTTTTTGAGAACGATCTGAGAATCGACCCGCTTGATGTGAAAAAAATGATAGATGGAACAGTGGTAAGTTATTTCTCAGACCACTTTGAAAAGCAGCTACTTTTCGGTGCAATAATAAGGGATTACCTTGGGTTGAATCCACAGCAGAGTGTAAGGGTTGAGGGTGGTGGTGCAACAGGTGGTCTGGGCCTGAAAACAGGCTATGAGATGATTAAATCCGGTGATGCAAGCGTTGTTCTTGTAATGGGTTTTGAAAAGATGTCAGAGGTTTCAACGAGTAAGGGGAATGAGTTCATTGCCATGGCATCAGATACTGATTTTGATTTTCCTGTTGGTGGTTTTTACACAGCATATTACGCAATGATGGCACAGAGGTATATGTACGAATTCGGAATTACTGAAAAACAGCTAGCAAAGGTTGCTGTGAAAAACAGAAACAATGCACAGTACAACTATTTTGCACAGACAAATGCAAACAATCCATATGCAACAAAGCATACATCAGGGTTCATAACAATATACGATGTTCTGAAATCGGATCCTATTGCAACACCTTTGAAAAGGCTCGATTGCTGTCTTATGAGTGATGGTGCTGCTGTTGCATTGCTTGCAGAAGAATCCATAGCAAAAGAATTAACAAAAACGCCTGTTATTATTGAGGGTGTGGGAAATGGAACGGATACAATGAGACCATCTGATAGGCCAACAACAGTTGGTGGTCTCATAAAGGAGGATCTTTTATTACCCCATGAAAAACCCGAATGGTATGAGGATATGGTCTACCCAGGTTTACACTCCTTCAGGGCAGGAAGAAAGGCCGCAAAGGTTGCATACAAAATGGCAGGTATAACAAATCCTCTTGAGGAAATAGATGTTGTTGAACTCCATGATGCGTATACATCATCCGAACTACAAACATACGAGGATCTTGGATTTGCAAGGTATGGAGAGGGTGGAAAGTTGATAGATTCTGCACCATTCGATGATGAAAAGGGTGTTTTCAAGGAAATAAATCCTAAACTTGCAAACAGAATACATGTGAATCCTTCAGGTGGTTTGATTGGCTGTATGCATGCTGTTGGTGCAACTGGAATAATGCAGGCTGTAAGCGTAATGTGGCAGTTACAGGGAAAAATTGAAAAATTCTACAGGAGCGATAAATTACAGGTGAAAAATGCAAGAAGGGGACTTGCACACAGCCATGCTGGAACGGGAAGCGATGTTACAGTTTTCATTTTAGGAAGGGGGTGGTGATATTGGCTGAAGAGAATAAAACTCCTCTTGTTGTTGAACAGCCCTACCATATATTATACAAGCATTCTTTCGGTAAGGTTTCACCATATTTCATAGGACTTGCAAACAAAAGACTATATGGAACTGTATGCAGGAACAGGGAAAAGCATAAGAATGGAAAGGATCTTCTTTTCCTTCCACCAAGGGCCGATTGCCCTGAATGTATGGCGGAGATACATGAATGGGTTGATCTTACAGATGCTGTCTTCAGAATCTATACATTTACAACAACATACTTTGCAGGCGAAAGCTTTCTTGACAAATTACCAATAACTTTGATTAACGTTGAGGTGGAAGGATACGATAATTCATATTCAAAGTTAACAAGCGTCCTTGTTGTTGATGAACCTGGTGAATACAACATAGACAGGAAGGATGTAAAAATAGGTATGAGGATAAAGCCAAAATTCAAGGATGTTCCTCTGGAAAAGGTGGATGCCTCAACACTTTACTTTGTACCCGTGAAGGAATAAAAAAATTCGAAAGGATTAAAAACCAAAACGTATTGATGGTTAGATACTGGTAGGTGTAAGGAGATGGTAAGGAAACCTGGCAGGATGTACAGGAAGATTACAGGACCCGCATATACGAGGAAGGAATACATAGCAGGTATTCCGCAGCCAAGGATACACGAGTTCGAGCACGGTGATCTTAAAAATCAAAACAGGTTCCAGTACACTTTGAAGCTTGTTGCACTTGAGGATTGCCAAGTAAGGCATACCGCACTGGAGGCTGCAAGGGTTGCTGCAAACAAATTCCTTATGACTGCAATTGGAACAAACAATTACTACCTTAAAATAAGGGTTTATCCTCACCATGTTCTCAGGGAACATAAAATGGCAACAGGTGCAGGAGCTGATAGGATATCAAGCGGAATGAGCATGGCATTCGGCAAACCCGTAGGCACCGCTGCAAGGGTCCATGCAGGGGATGTAATAATGTTCGTCAGGGTTGATGCAAACTATCTTGATCAGGCAAAGGAAAGTTTGAGGAAGGCAATAATGAAGTTACCTACACCAGGTAAAATAGAAATTGTTGAAAATACTCAGAAGGAAAACTGATTCGGGAACTCCCTTTTTATAATATTTTTCTCCTCATCTTTTAATGTGTTCATATTCATTGATACAAGGAATACCCCTTTATTGGATTGAACTATATCCTTGACCGTTGATAGCATTCTCATTACATCATTGAATGAATTGTTTGTTATCAAAAATTCTACACCCTCAAAAAGTACTATTGATTTATTTTTTACATTTTCCTTCACAAAATCGCTGATCCTTCCGGTTATTTTAGAAAGATCAGTTGGAGAAAATGTCTGAAACCTTTCATTCTTTACCATACCCATCTTTGTTAACCATATGTATTCTATGTTTTCGTTCCTGTTGAAAAGTTCTATGGTTTCAGGGCTTGTTCTTGTTATACATAAACCCCTTCCACCCCTGTTCAGTATCTGCTCAAACACAATGAAACATTTCTCAGGATTTTCTTCATTTATAACATATGATTCACCATATTTAACAACAAAATCCGGCGTTCTTCCATCAAAGCCATAATTTTCAATCCTTTTCAATTTTCTCTCATAGTTTTTTATTAAATTTTCCACTTCACCCTTTTCAATGTTCTCCTTCTCAACAATTTTCTTCAAATCGTTAAGCATTTTGTAAAAATAGGCTAGAATTATATCCTCTTTCCTCTGATCGACCATGGTTAAAGATTAGTATCGCAGTAATAAAATTTTTCCAGTGGAAATTGGAACATTTTATATATAAGAAAATGAATTAAGATATTGGTGATTGATGATGAAATCATTGATTAGGGATGCAATAAGCAGATATTCTGCCAATCAAATGCCTGTAAATCCCTCTCCTCCACCAGTGGTAAGTGAGGAGGACAAGGAACTTGAGGAAATACTCAAATCACTTAAAACAAACATAAAGATCATTGGTTGCGGTGGTAGTGGTTCAAACACAATAACGAGGATCATGGAGGAGGGCATAGTGGGTGCTGAGTTAATAGCGGCAAACACAGATGCACAACATCTTCTCCTTACAAGGGCCCAGAAAAAGATACTTTTAGGGAAGAGAACAACAAGAGGTCTTGGAGCTGGAGCAATACCACAGATTGGTGAAGAAGCAGCAAGGGAAAGTGAGGATAAAATAAAGGAGGCTCTGCAGGGTGCTGATATTGTTTTCATTACCTGCGGTCTAGGTGGTGGTACAGGAACGGGTTCTGCTCCATTCGTTGCAAAAATTGCAAAGGAAAGCGGTGCGCTTACGATTGCTGTTTGCACACTGCCCTTCAGTGCGGAGGGAAGGGTAAGGATGGAGAATGCTCTTTATGGTCTTGATAAACTCAGGGAAAATGCAGATACGGTTATAACAATACCAAACGATAAACTCCTCCAGATAGTTCCAAGGATGCCACTAAACGATGCATTCAAGGTGGCGGATACGGTTTTAATGAGGGCAATAAAGGGACTTACCGAAATGATCACAAAACCAGGTCTTGTGAACCTTGATTTCAATGACCTTAGAACAATAATGAAGGATGGCGGTGTGGCAATGATAGGCGTTGGTGAGAGTGAATCACCGGGAGAGGAACGCGTTCAGGAAGCATTGAATGATGCAATAAATTCACCACTGCTTGAGGTTGATATATCAACGGCCACAGGTGTTCTTATACATATTATAGGCGGTCCCGAAATGACTGTGGCTGAGGCACAGGGAGTTGTTGAGGAGATACATAAAAGGGTAGGTGACAAGGCAAGAATCATATGGGGAGCAGCCATAGATCCTGAATATGAGGGAAAGGTAAACATAATGATCGTTGCCACAGGTGTGAAATCAAAACAGATACTTGGAAAAATAACAGAAGAGGAACTGAAGGCTGCAAAGGGTGTTGATGTAATCAAATAAATTTTTTTATTTTCTTCGATGATGTTAAATATTAAAAATTACTTTTCTTTTTGAATGGAACTTCATGAAATTTACCAGCTTGAAAATATTTCGAAAACAGTTGATTTCGATGGTCTTAAGGTTATATTGTTTGAAGGTAGTGAAGATTCGGGAAAAAGTACAGTTTTGAAAATTTTTATCGATAGGAATGATAAAAATTCAATTATATTGTTCAATTGTGATGAAAACAATGATTTAGAAAAATTTCTTTCCATTTTATATTCACAGATACAGAAGAATTTTTTAAAGTATAGGGATAACCTTATTAGTATTTTTTCAGAAAGGATGGGTGAAAAGTTAACACTTGAATATCTTACAAAACTATTGGATACAATTTCAGATTATATAAAAATTATAATTTTAATTGAAAACATTGAAAATGCAGGTGAGGATTTACTAAAAGCAATTACATTCATGTCAATGAGTTTGAAGAAAAAAAGAATAATGATTGTTCTTACATACAACAGAGATAAGAGAAATAATTATGTTGAGAATTTTATTCTAAAGCTTGGCATATATCTTGATGAGAATTTTAAAAGAATAAAAATGCATGAACTTACAATGAATGAGGAGAAGAAAATTCTTGAAAGTTTGGGTTATAATATACCCGACTATGTCATGGAAAGGATTCATGAATTGGCGGGAGGGAATATAGGAAAACTAACCAGACTTGTTTCAGCACTTAAGGATAAAGGTTACATCGATGTTAACGGTTACTGGGTTGGTAGTGATCTCAATTTTTCCATGGACACAATGGATAAAAAGGGTTTCATCGCTGAAAAATTGAAAAGAATGGATAGTAATACTGTTTATCTTCTAAAAATTCTCTCAATAATAGGAACAAAATTTTCTTTACATGACATTGGAGAAATAACTGGTATGAATGAATTCCTTCTTGTGGATGCCATTGACAGATTGATCAGGGAAGGATTGATTGTTGAAAAGGATCAAGATAATTTTTCTTTCTTAGATGAAGATTTTCAGGCAATTGTTTACAACAATTATGTTGAGAATGAAATAAAAAATAAAATGCATTTAAAAATTGCGGAATATTATGAGGAAAAGGATAACATAATGAGCGCAATGCATTATTACAAAGCAGGGATAAAAGACAAAGCAGAAAAATATCTCCTGAATGCTGCAGTAGAATACGCAAATTCCTACAACTACAAAAAGGCTCTTGAATTCCTTGATATGCTTTCCAGTATTGTTTCTTTAAATGATGAAGCACTTTTGCTTAAAGGTATATGTTACCTGAAGATTTCTGAATTTTCAAAGGCTTTATCAATTTTTAATTCACTTGATAATGATTCAGCAAAAATTTACAAAGCATATACCCTGGCATATAAGGGCGAATTTTCTAAAGCTGAAGAAATAATATCTGGAATTAAAAACAATGATGAAAATGATTTCCATAAAGAATTCATAAGAGCATACATAGTTTCAAAAAGATTCTATTTAAAGGATGCCTTTGAAATTTTTGAAAAACTTTTGGAAATGGCACAGAGAATTGGAAAGGATGAATTAATAGGTGATGTTTTCAGGGAGATAGGAAATATTCATTACTATGAACAAAAATATGATCATGCAAAAGAAAATTATATAAAGGCACTTGAATATTATAATAAAATATCCTATTATGAGGGAATTGCAAGAATATACAACAATCTTGCATTGATTGAAGTTAACAAAGATGTTGAGAATGCTTTTCATTACTATAATGAAGCAATAAAATTTGCAGGTCTTTCCGGTAACGATTCCCTATTGATTGTTTTGCATTACAATCTTGCCGATACATATTTCTGGCTCGGTAGGGTTTCTGAATCCTTGAGGGAAATTGAAATTGCAAAAAAAATTTCAGAATATAAGAATGAAATTGAAGTAAGGCATACACTTTATTCTTTCCTTTCAGATTTTTATATTTATTCAGGAAATTTCCATAAGGCAATAGAATACATAAATGAGGCAATAGAAATATCCGAAAAAATTGAATCTACTTTCTATTACAATCTCTATAAAATAAAAAGAAGTTCCATATGGACAAGAATGGGTGGGGATGTTAACATTGATGAAATTATGGAAAGTTATGAAAAGGTAATGAAAATTTCAGAGGAAAACGGAAAGATTCTTGCAGGTCCCTATGTTGGTCTGATAAAGCTTTACAGAGATGAAAAGGATGCAATAAATATTCTTGAGGATTCATTTGAAAGTGCATTTAAAGCAGGTGATATAACAAAAATCGTCCTTCCTGCCACAAACCTTATGTTTGCATATATATTGAATGGATATTTAGAAAAATTCAAGGATCTATGGCTCAGGATTAAAAATGTCTATGAAAAAAAGAACGTTAATCCAGTAACCTTTCAGATTTTCGAACCTGTTTTCAATTATTTGAATGGAAAGGATGCAAAAATAGAGGAGTTTGAGAATAAACTTATGACTGAGAATTTGGTTTTTCTTGTGGGAATCATGCATCTTTCATATTATATTGTTTCAAAAAATGAAGTATCAAAAAGTAAGGCTGATGATATTTTTAAAAGATTTGCTCTGAAGAATTATGAAAAATATATGGGGTGATGGAAGTGTTCACAAAATATGAAATAGAGGATTATGCAATATCAATAGTGGTTCTAACAATATCCTTCGATTTCGCCTTTTCTCATATAATATTTTATCCCGGAAATTTCATCTATTTCCTCGTTCCAAGTTTCCTGGCAGTTATTACCGGATTCTTCTTACACGAACTCGGGCATAAGATTGTATCAATGAGATTGGGTTACCCTGCATTTTACAGAAGGTGGAACTTCGGCCTTTTACTGGGTTTAATTTTTTCATTCTTTGGCTTTGTTTTTGCTGCTCCAGGCGCTGTGAACATATATGGTTATGTTGATAGGGATTCGTATGGGAAAATTTCAATAGCAGGGCCTGGAACAAATTTGATATTATCGGTCATACTTATTCCTTTTTCAGGTTTTTCAATTGTTGGATTTATTATCTTTGTGAATGCATTCCTTGCATTCTTCAATCTCTTGCCCATACCTCCACTTGATGGATCAAAGGTTTTAAGATGGAATCTTTTTATTTACGTTATTATACTAATAGTATCAATAACGTTATTAATTTATATATACATCATTTGAAGGATGATGTTATATGGAAATAAAGGAAATGATACAGTTAAGAAACATTTACGATTCACTTGAAAGGGAAAATCCAAAGCTTGTTCTTGTTGAAGGAATGGATGGATCTGGAAAATCAACCCTGCTAAGAACTTTCTACACAAAATACATCAATGATTCCATAAGGGTATTCGTTACATACGATCTGATTTCCACATATAACACAATAGATATGCTTAAAAAAATTAAGGGTGAACTGGAAAAATCATTATCGCAAAGATTCAATCTTAGAGATCTACTAATTGAAAAAGGTGAATGGACAATAGAATACTTTGTGAATGATCTGAAAACACTTTCAGATTTTAGAAAAGTTGTAATAATAATTGATCAGGCTGAAAATGGAAATGCACAGTTTTTCGGTTCCCTTCTTTATATATTAAGATCCATGCAGGGTAAAAAATTAATGATTATAGTATCATACGATCCCCTTAAAATAAATGAAGATTTCAGGGATTTTATCTTAAAAACATCATCATTGCCTGAAGGAAATGTTGTTAGGATCAAGATAGCATCACTTACACTTGATGAATCAATAAAACTTCTTGAAGATCTTGGTTACAGATTACCTTCAAACATTGTTGAAAAAATACACAATGTTTCAAAGGGTAACATAAGAACTACAATTCAAATTATTGAAGATTTAAAAAGGAAAAAGGATATTGACGAATCGGGTTACTGGGTTGGTGGTTTTCCAGACATTACACCTCCTGGAAAGGCGGGTTTAAGGGCAATTTTTTTAAAAATATACAATGAATTGAAGGAAAACACGAAAAGGACGGTTGAGGCAGCATCATCCGTTGGTATGGATTTCAACTTTTCCTTATTGGGCTATATTACAGGTTTTTCTGAAGATATTCTTGTTGATGCCCTTGATGAACTCATAAAGAGGAACATAATAAGAGAAAAGGAAATGAACATATTTGAGTTCATGGATCCAGAATTTCAGTCTATTCTTTACAACGAAATTATAACATCTGTTAAGAAAAGATTCCTTCACAAAAGAATTGGTGAATTCTACGAAAATGTTCAGAAAGATACAATTAAATGTGCAATAAACTTTTACCTGGCTGGGGAAAAGGCAAAGGCTGAAAAATACCTCAGGGAAAGTATTGATATTTTCATTAAAACGTTCAACTTCAAAAATGCACTTGACTTTATAAAAAAACTGGAGGAAATTAGACCTTTGAAAGAGGATGAATTGATTTTGAAGGGATATTCATTATACAGGACAGGTAGATTCAGTGAAGCAATTGATACCTATTCCCTGCTTGAAAATACAAAAAATGAAGATTTAAAAATAAAAATAGAAATAGGAAAAGCATATTGTTTAATGTCTCTTGCAGATTATATTTCTGTTGAAAATACATTGAAAAATATTGAGAATTTGAATCTTGATGATGATAGCAAATTTCATATTAATTATATAAAGGGTTTTATGAATTTAAGAAGAAATTTGCTTGATGAAGCAATGAAATATTATGAAAAGGCTCTTTCTCATGCATTAATTATTCAAAATAAGCAATATATGGCAAATGTTTACAAGGATATGGGTAACATAAATTATTATAAGAATAACTATGATAAAGCTTACGAATTCTCTAACCTTGCATTAAAATATTATATGGAAATTGGCGATTATGGAGGTGTTGCAAGAATTTACAACAACCTTGCAAACCTTGTCCTTTACAGCAATATTAAGGATTCAATAGAAAAATATCTTAAGGCTCTCACATATGCTGATCTTGCCGGGAATGAATCTTTGATCATTGCTCTTCATTATAACCTTGCCAATCTTTATTTCACCATTGGTAAGTTTGAGGATTCTGAAAGGGAATTGTATATTGCAGATAAATTTGCTGAACTGAAAAAGGTTTTTGAAACAAGAATTTTAATCTATACCTTTACAGCTGAAATTTCCCAGTATAAGGGTGATTTTTCACAGGCAATATCTTACATTGAAAAGGCAATTGAAATAGCAAGAAAAATGAATTCAGAGTATTACATTGCATCACTGAACGTACTGAAATTTGTTATTTTTACAATAATGGGTGTTGAGATAAAAGATGAAGAAATTAATGAAAATATTGAAAAATTGATGTCCATAGATGAAGATCTTTTCCTTACAAACGATGCAAGTAATCTTGGTCTAATTTATATTTATTCAGGAAAGATTGATGACGCAATAAAAATTCTTGAAAGAGCATATGATTATAGTAAGGAAAGGTTGAATATAGATGAAATTCTTTCAACATTCTTCTCTTTATCCATGGCATATATAATTTCAGGAAATCATGATGCATTTGTGAAAATTTATGAGGAAACAATGGAAAAATTAAAAGGTCAGGAAATGAACCCTATTGAATTTATTATTTTAACGCCTTTGTACGCTTACATAAAAAATAAAATAAATGAAGTTAACAATAGTCTAAAAATACTCATGGATCACAATTTCTATTTCCTCTATACAGTTCTAAATTTTCTTTACTACTTTGTTTCAGGAGATATTGAATATAGGGAGAATGCAAAAAGAATGATGGAAAAATTGGGAATAAACATATTTTCTAAATATTTAGAATAGAATCAGCGTATTTTTTCAAGAATTTTTTACCATCTTTGGGTAAAAAAACAAACCATGTGGTATCACCAATGTCTATTTCATCAGTAATCTTACATTCAATGTCTTCAGCTTTAAATTCTTTGCTTTCCTTTAGATCCCTCCATATATCCTCAGTAATTTTAATTCCGATTGCGAACTTTAAAGGTTCATCAGACATTTTGCACACTTGCTTTATTTCATATTCCTTACCATTCAAAATAATTTTCAAAAGGGTGACACCCCCCTATTTCCTATGGAACTATTCTCGGTTTTGTTACCTCAGCCTTCAATCTTTTATTCCTTATTTCTATTTCAACAATATCCCCAACCTTCACACTACTTTTAACGTAACCGAGACCTATACCTATTTTTAACGTTGGTGACATTGTTCCACTTGTTATTTTACCTACAATTTCATTATTCTTGTAAATTAAATAACCATGTCTTGGTATACCATTTTCGAGCATTTTGAATCCCCTGAAAATTTCATGATCACTGTTTTTTATTTTTAACAAGGCTTCCTTACCTATAA
>JAVRLK010000017.1:0-17837 GCA_031961545.1 Thermoplasmatota archaeon
TTAAAAAATTTTAAATAAGGTGTGCAATTAAGTGGAAAATATGGTTAATGAAATGTCATTCAGGGTCATAAACAAGGGTAAGGATTTCATAGAACTTGAGGTGTTAAATTACGATAATACAATATTGAGACCGCTTGTAGATGAACTTGCAAGGGACCCCATGGTACTTGAAACAAAATACCACATTGAACATCCCGTGATTGACAACCCAACACTTTACATAAAGGTAAAGGAGGGAAAACCCCAGGCCGCAATAAGAAGGGCCCTAAAGAAAATTGACAAGTACTTTGAGGAAATGGAGGCTTTGCTCAAAGAGAACCTTTCATGATTTTTTGACAACCTCCACAGTTGGTTTATTTAAAAACTCTATTTTCCTTAGCTCCTTTGGAACCATAACATGAACGTGAATATCGGAGAACGGTTTTTCCTGGTACATTCTTACCTTATCGTCCTTTTCAAGAAAGAGCAATGACAATAAGACCCTGATAGAATCCTCCTTAGTACCATCCTCAATCTCTTTTTTCAAAAATTCATCTTCCATCTCGCATATCCTGTTCCATACTTCCTTTATATCTTCCTCTATGCTCTCCTTGTGCATTCTCTCGTTCACGGCAATTCTGTATTTTTCCTCCAGTTCCTTCCTTTTCTCAATCTCCTTCTTCCTTTCCATGGATTCATTAAGAGCATCCCTAACGGCAGAAAGAAGTTCAGGTAATGTAATGGGTCTTTTTTCCCCATGCCTGACAGGTTCAAGTATTGGATCATTTCCCATTATGCTTTCAGTTAATTCAAAATTCTCATCAAATCCTGGCTCAATTTCATATGGATCCCATAGATCGTAGAAATCATCATCCTTACCGGAGAATTTCTTAAGAACATTTTCACTCTTCATGAATAGAACATTCCATGCCATGAAGATCAATCTTCCAGCCGATATAAAATCCATTATTTTCTCTTCCCTTACCTTTTCTAGGTATAGTTTTGTGAACTTAACAAGGTCAATGTCCATTGGATCCAGATTTTCATCAATAACCAGCTGGAAGACAAGGGCTATTGCCCTAAGTTTTTGATCTTCAAAGATCATTTCAATTTCCCCATTCTTCATTATTCCTATATAAGAATTAACCATTTCTGGTGTAATATCTTCACCCTTAAGTATTTCCTTGAATATTTCAGCTTCCAATTGCATCAGCCTCCTTGCTGAATGTTTCCTCATATATTTTTGATATACCATCATTTGTTATTGTAACACCAATAATATGATCAGCGTACTTTAAAACAGCCCTCCTTAATGAAACAACTATGAACTGAGCCTTGTCAGAATTTGCCTTCAGTATTCTTGCAACGTTTTCAGCATTGAACCCATCAAGGAACATGTCCGATTCATCGAAAAGGTAGAAAGGTGAGGGATCATACTGCTGTATTGCAAGTATGAACGTTAGAGCTGTTAAACTCTTTTCTCCACCGCTTAAGGCTTCAAGTCTTATCATCTTTTTACCGTTTGGTCTTGCCTTAATAATTAAACCACCTGCAAATGGATCATCCTCGTTCTCAAGGTACATTACGGCTTCACCACCGTTGGTTATTTCAGCATATATCCTTGAGAAATTCTCCCTTATGGATCTGTAAACTGTTAATAGACCCTCCTTTTTCTTTTTGTTCAGTTCATTCTCAAGGTTTAACAGTTCCTGCCTCTCCTTTGACAGTTCATTATAATCCTTCCTTAGGTCCTCGAGCCTTGATTTTTCATTGTTGTAATCCTCTATACTCTTCATGTTAACAGGTTCAAGCGATCTCATTGTTGATTCACAGTACTCAATTGTTCTCTTAAGCTCAGAAAAACCTGGAACGGGTTCCGTTACCTCAATACCGTATGATCTGTATTCCCTTTCAGATTCCTCATATTCCTGTGTATTGTTGAATATCCTTGTCTTTAGGGTTATTATGAAATCATTCTTTCTCTTTATTTCCTCCTCATTCTTCTGTATCAACATTTCAATTTCAGATATTTTCCTCTGTACATTTTCCCTTTCTTCCCACTTCTTCTTTATTGATTCCTCAATTGATGCATTTATTTCCTGGAATTTTCTCAGGTTTATTGAAAGTTCATCTATCTTTTTCCTTATTTCTTCAGCCTCTTCATTTTTCATTTTCATTTCATTGGTTAATCTTTCCTTCGTTTTAATCAATGAATCAAGGCTCTTCTTCAGATCATTCAACTCATGCTCCATATCCTTCAACAGTAATGTTAATGCATTGTAATCGCTCTCCATGTTCTGTATTTCATTTTTCAGGGATCTCATTTTTTCCTGATCCTTTTCGGATGCAAATTCTGATATCCTTATTTTCACGTTCTCCATGTCCTTTTCAACAAATGTAATTTTTTCCTGTAACTGTGAAATGTTTTCTCTCAGATATTCAATCTCCTTTTCAATTTTATCCCTTTCATCCTTTTTGATCTTCAATATTTCATTCAATTTTTTGAACCTTTCAGCATTTTCATTCCTTACCTTTATCCATATTTCCGGACTTTCAGTCTTCTGTGATGATATTTCCTGTATCTGTTTTGTTATTTCATCAAGCCTTTTTGTAACAACCCTATACTCCTCTTCAAGTTCATTCTTCTTTTCGTTCAATTCTCTCAGTTCCTTACCGAGGTTCTCAATATCGGAAATAACAACCTGTTTTTCACTCCTTACAACGTGACCGCCTGTAATGGCACCGCTAGCCTCTATGAGCTGCCCATCCCTTGTTACCAGTCTCACTCCACCCATCAATTTCCTTGCCGTGTTCAAATCCTCAACTATAACCGTATCACTGAAAACAAACCAGAGTGCATTCTCAATTCTTTTATCATACTTCAGGAGTTCAATAACAAGACCCAGGGATTTTGGATCCTGTATTGCCAACAATGCCTTTCCCCTGGGCCTACCACCAATCATCTTGTTCAATGGTAAAAATGTTGCCGTTCCCCTTTTTGTGCTTTTCAAATATTCAACACACTGGGCAGCAACCTCATCGTTCTCTACAACTATTGAATCAAGCCTGTTTCCACCTGCAATTTCAACAGCTAGTTCAAGGCCCTGGGGAATTTCAATCAGTTCCCTTACCGTTCCATGTATTCCTCTTATTGTTCCCTTGTCCCTCTGTTCCATTATTGCATATATTGCCTCGTAATTCTTTGATGCCTCTAGCCTTCCCTTATTTTTTTCATAATTCCTTGATACAACAGCTATCCTTTCATTTATTCTGTTCAATTCATCCCTTATACTGTTTTCCCTGTTTTTAAGTGAATAGTATAAATCGTTTAGATCCTTCAGCCTTTTCTTAATTTCGCCTTCCTTTTCCCTTGAATTCTCAATCCTCCAGTCAGCATCCTTTATGTTCAGTTCAACATTTTTTATTTCCTCCTCAATGTTTGCAATGTTTTCATTCAAATTTTTCAAAGCTTCCTCCTTCGCAGAAAGTTTTGAATTTAGCGATGAAAGTTCATCTTTAAGGGAATTGTATTCAACCTGTTTTTCATTCAGATATTTTTGGAGATCCTTCACCTCACTTGATGATCTTGAAATTTTATCCTCAAGTTTCTTCAATTCATCCTTTCTTGCATTAAGGTTAGAAAAAACATCGTTCAGCTTATCTCTTATTTTTTTATAATTTTCTTCCTTTTCCCTTATTGTTCCCCTCAGGCTCTTTTCCTCACCGTTAAGATTCTTCATTTCAACTTCAATTTCC
The DNA here is from genome assembly GCA_031961545.1 of Thermoplasmatota archaeon. Taxonomy (GTDB): domain Archaea; phylum Thermoplasmatota; class Thermoplasmata; order Thermoplasmatales; family ARK-15; genus JAVRLH01. The sequence goes on from JAVRLK010000017.1 coordinate 3,736, forward strand.
TTCATCCTTGTTTCAAGATCCTCAAGCTTTACCTTATTCTTTCCAAGTGAAATGTTAAGATCATCTATCTGTGCCTTTATTTTTAACTGTTCCTCCCCTCCCTGATTTTTGATATCCTGGTTAATTTTTTCAAGATTTATTTTCATTTCTTCAAGTTCATTCCTTTCCTTTTCAATTTCTTTTTCTATTTCCATTATTTCATTGTTGATTTTAACCATTTCAGCCTGATCGCCATCTATTTCACTTTTAATCTGCTTCATTTTCCTGTATTCCATCTGTGCCTTTGCCCTTAAAAGATCATTTTTAAGTTCAAGGTATCTTAGGGCAGTGTTCTTTTCATTCTCTAGCGAATTTAACCTTGCACTTATTTCATCCATGATTATCCTTATTTTTTCCATGTTATCCTCAGTTTCCTTACGCTTCATCTGTGCACGATTTATTTCCTCATCATACTTTGTAATACCAGATATTTCCTCAAGTATTCTCCTCCTCTCAAGGGGTGACATTTCAACAATCCTTGTTATATCACCCTGCTGTACAATGTTATAGCCATCGGCAAAAATTTTTGCCTTTGATAAAAGGTTTGTGAAATCCTGTAGCTTTGCCCTTTCACCGTTTATGTAAAAATAACTGTTATAGTCCTCATCACCCTCCCCTCTCTTCACCATTCTCGTAAAGGTTACCTCATCAGCATCAAGAGGTATTTCTCTATCACTGTTATCAAAAACAAGTGAAACCTTACAGTAGTCGGCGGGATTCTTATCCTTTCCACCATTGAATATAAGGTCTGTCAATTTCTGCGCCCTCAATACCTTTGAACTTTTTGGTCCTAGAACAAAAAGTATTGCATCCGATATATTGCTTTTACCGGATCCGTTTGGACCACTCACCCCTGTAAATCCTTTCTTAAATTCAATAACCGTTTTTTTCCCGAAACTTTTAAAGTTCTCCATCTCCAATTTTTTCAGAAACATGGATAATCACCAATGTCATATTTATGTCAGTCAATGTTTGTATATAGATATGCCAATATTTAAATTTATCGACAAATTTACCATAATTTTAACAATTTGTATTCATTAATATGTCAGACAATATTTTGTTAATTTTTGAGTAAAAATTTTTAAATATTGATCCAATTTATTCTAAGTATGGAATATGTCAATGCAAAGCAAAAAACATTGAAAATCTTGCCTCTCATTACCGTTCCCTGGATATTTCTGGTTCTTTTTTCTCCACTTTCCAATTTTAAGGGAACACACATTGGTGTATTCCCATACTTAGGTAATACACATGTGAGCTTTGAAAGTCTCATCATAAACCTTGTTTTCCTTGCAGTAGTTCTTTTTATAGTAAGGTTTATGAATATTGAAGTTAAATCAGGAATAAAACCCCTGAGTTTGTTGATTGAGATAAGGAAACAACTGGTGTGAAGGAGTGGAGAAAGGATGATTTTAGATCTAGCTAGAAGTAAGGAAAAGGAGATTGTTGATCTAAGAAGAACACTTCACATGCATCCGGAGATAGCGCATAAGGAGTTTGAAACACAAAAGATTCTCTTGGAAAGGCTTGAAAGACTTGATGCAGAAATAAGGAAGGTTGCAGGTACAGGTATTGAGGCATTGATAAAAGGAAAAGGTAAAGGAAAAACTGTGGCATTGAGGGCAGACATGGATGCCTTACCCATAAACGAGGAGAATGATGTTGAGTATAGATCAAAAAACCCAGGTTTCATGCATGCATGCGGGCATGATACACACATGAGCATGGTGTATGGTGCAGCCCTTGTTTTCAATGAAATAAAGGAAAAAATTAATGGAAACATAAAACTCATATTCCAGCCTGCGGAAGAGGAAGGTACACTGGGGGGAGCAAAACCCATGATTGAAGAGGGTGTTCTTAACAACGTTGATTACATTCTTGGCATGCATGTCTGGCCCGAGCTGCCCGAGGGCACAGTAGGTTACAGATCAGGACCTTTTTTTGCTGCAGCGGATAACATTATAATTGAAATAATAGGAAAGGGAGGACATGGTGCAAAACCGGATATGACTGTTGACCCAATCATGGTTTCCGCAAGGGTTATTGATGCCCTCCAGACAATTGCAAGCAGGGAAATAGATCCACTTGAACCAAAGGTGATAACAATAGGTTCCATACATGGGGGGACCGCACACAATATCATACCAGATAGGGTTGAATTGAAGGGAACAGTAAGAACAATGAATCCAAAAACAAGGGAAAATATGGAAAAAACAATAGAAAGAATAGTTTCAGGTATAACATCCGCCCACAGGGCAAATTACAAATTCACATACATTTATGGCTATCCTGTTCTTGTAAACGATAAATATGTAACTGAAAGAGTAAAATCGGCAATAGAGGAAATGTTGGGAAAGGAAAATGTTGTTGAAGCAAAGCCAACAATGGGCGGCGAGGACTTTGCCTATTACCTTCAGAAAGTTCCTGGAACCTTTCTTGTTCTTGGTGTTTACAATGAAAAAATGGGATATGTTTATAATGTTCATACATCAAGGTTCAACATAAATGAAAAAATTTTACCGATTGGATCAGCAGTTCTCTTACAGGGTGCTCTAGAATTAATGAAAAATCAATAGCCCATACCCATACTGTCACGCCTTGGATCTGATCCTCCCATCAAAACTTTTCCCTTCTTTACAATAATATTTGCATCTCCCATTAAATCGTTCAATTTTTCAACAATTTTTATTTTATATCCCATTGACCTTAATTTTTCCATGGTTTCCTGGGTGAAATCATTTTCCAGTTTTAATGAATCATCATCCTCAAGCAAAACACTCCCATAAACAAACCTGGGATATTCCACACTCTCCTGCGGATTCATGTTTTTGTCAACAATGTTGCTTATAATCTGCACATGAGTCTGGGGCTGACCATTACCTCCCGCTGCGCTGAAAAACATTGAAAAATCCTCACCAAAAAGCATTCCTGAAGTTAATGTATGTAATGTTCTTTTTCTTGGTGAAATAAAATTCACATGATCCTTTTGAAGGGAGAAATATGCACCCCTGTTCTGAAAGATTATACCTGTATTCATGTCAGCATAACCGGATCCGAATGGATAATATAAACTCTGTATGCATGAAAGAGCATTTCCATTTTTATCCACTACGGAAAAGCTAACAGTATCACCATCAATTTTTAATGTTTTACTTTCATTTTTTATTTCTTTTTTAATATATTCCTCAACATTTTCACTCATAAACTTGGGATCAGTTACCTTTTCACGAACATAAAATCCTTTAATTATTCCCTGAACCATTGTATTTACCCTTTCCCATTCATTCATGCTTTTCATATCATAATTTTCCATATGTTTAAGAGCGATAAGGGCTGCAATTCCCTGTGTATTTGGTGGTGTTTCATAAACTTGGTATCCCCTGTATTCCATTTTCAATGGTTTATCCCAGAATGCAGAATAATTTTTTAAATCATCCTCTGTTACAAAAGAACCTATTTCATCAAGGTATTTTGAAATCTCTTCCGATGTTGTTCCATTGTAGAGATCAAGTGGATTATCTATTAATCTCTTTAAAACCTTTGAAAGTTCAATGTTCCTTGCAAGATCACCGAATTCTTTTTCAAGAAAATTTTTTCTTAGAAAATTATTCTTTAAAAGCTTTTCCCTGGAATTTTTAATCTGCAGGGAAAGGTGATAGGAAACGGGAAATCCATTTTCAGCATAATCTATTGCCTGTGAAAGTAAATCATCATATTCCATGGTTGCATGTTTGGATAGAAGATACCATCCATATGTAATGCCCGGAACAGTTATTGAATATGGACTTTCAACAGGTAAAACCTTTTTTCCTTTTTCTTCAGGAAGATTCTCATACTTTGCTCTTGATCCAGAATAACCGCTTGCATTCAAAAAATAGACTTTTCCAGAAGAACTTTCATAATAGAGTGCAAAGAAATCCCCTCCAACACCATTCTGTGAAGGAAGAACAACAGAAAGAACTGAACTTGTGGCAATTGCAGCATCCACAGCATTTCCACCTTTTTTCAATATATTTAAACCTGCCCATGTTGCCAAAGGATGACCGGAAACAACAATTCCATTCATGCCTATTGATGGTGTCCTGTACATTAAAAAATCATTAGAAAGTTTCATATTTAATGTTTTTGAATGAATTTTGACAAAGAAATTAAATACCAAATTGAATATTATTGAAATATGATAAATGAAAATGATGTATGGAATGTTTTGAAAACGGTGATAGATCCTGAAATAGGTCTTGATGTTGTTAATCTTGGTCTAATATATGAACTTAAGATCAGCGATGATAGCATATATATAAAAATGACCATGACAACACCTGGATGCCCTTTAACATCATGGATCCTCGCAGATGCTGAAAATAAGTTAAGAGCAATACCTGGTGTGAAGGATGTGAAGATAGATCTTGTATGGGATCCGCCATGGAGTGTGGACAGGATAAGTGAGGAGGCAAGAAGACTTTTAGGTCTTTGATTACAGACTTTATTAATTTTTATAATATTTAATTCATTGTAGTATCCCATATTGTTTGACCATATAAAGACTTAACTTTTTAATCTTCATTTTTCTCACCTTCCACAAGTGCATAAAACATTCTCAATTTGGATTCTTCAGGCAATCTGGACCAGAATGCATCTTCCGGTGTTTGCAAGTAATACTTTGTATCAAGACTTTGATGATATCTTATCGTATTATACCATTCAATAAAATCTTCAAATGTTTTGAAATCATTGCTATGTTTATCATATAAATCAAACCATTTTTCTAATTTTCCATTTGTTTGTGGATGATTCACCCTTGACACAATATGCTTTATGTTATTCTCCTTTAGAAATTCCTCAAATTTATTCTCTCCTTCACCCTTTTCATCCTTTTTGTTAACATAAAACTGCGATCCTCTATCTGTTAATACTTCCCTTATTACTCCTATCTTTCCATATTTATCCATAGCTTCCTTTACAACCATTATAGTGTTTTCTTCAGTTGCCTTTTCAAATTCTCCTCCTGATAATATCATCCTTGAACTGTCATCAAGTGCAACACATATGTTCTTTCTATTTGCACTGTGCCAGTCGAGATGAATCATTGATAAACGTGCTTTCTCTCATATCTTATCCATTTCTTTCTCCTCTTTTTCTTGTTAATTTCCTCTTTGGCCTTTCCATTTTTCAACAATATTCTGTGAATTGTGTTGTGGGGAATATGAATACCATATTCAGATTCAATGATCTTTTCAAGTCTAACAGCTCCTACTTTCTGTTCATTATGAACAGAAAGTATTATTTTTTCAATATTCTCATCTATGTTTAACATTTTTCTACCACTCCTTTTGATTTCTATTGGTTCTCCATAATTTAACCAGTGGATCCATACTCTTTTCACTGTTGATACGCTTATTTTCAGATCTTTAGCAATCTGCTTGGGGCTTTGTCCTTTTGTTTTGGCTCTGATAATATAGTTGATCTTGCGTTTATTCAGTTTTGCACGACCCATATTTGGGTATGGGTTTTTTATAGTCAAGGTTTTCCGGACACTACATATCACTTATCTTTTGGAAATATTTAAATATGAATTATTATTATCTTTTCGTATGATCCTAAAAGATTTAGGTTTAACAGAAAGAGAACTTGATTCAATTCAGATAATATTCGATCTTACAAAGGATGGATGGCCGGCAAGGTTAACAGATTTCTCAGACAGGATGAATGTAAAACCATCAACGGGAGAGGAATTTTTATCATCACTGGAGAAAAAGGGTTATGTTTTGAAGAAAAATGGTGTAATAAAACTGACCGATAAGGGAATGGAAATCATGGAAAAAATTGAGAGAAACCATAGAATTGTTGAAACGTTTTTGTACAGGATGGGTATGGACATTGAAAATGCGCACAGGAATGCAAAAAATATGGAATATTATGTAACTGATGAGTTCATAGATAATCTCTGTTCCCTCATGGGGCATCCTAAGGAATGCCCTCATGGAAATAAAATTCCTCAAAAGGAAGAATGCTGTTCCAGACCTCAAATAATGAAAATTGTTCCAATAAGGTGAGATTATGGATATTCTTGGTTTTATTTTAAACCCTCCCCATGGACTTTTGCTCTCTGAAATTCTTTTGATATCTTTCATACTCGGTATCTTGCATGGAATTACACCTGATGAACATACCTGGCCAATAACGTTCAGCTATGCAATTGGAGAATCAAGCACAAGAGGTGGTTTTCTTGCAGGATTTTTATTTTCCCTTGGCTTCACTGTCCAGAGAGCTTTTCTTACATTCCTTGGATACATAGGTCTTGCATATTTTTATATGCACTATAACCTGGATGGACCCGTTTATGCAATAGTTGGCTTCGTGATGGCAATTGCAGGCTCATACATTCTTAAGGGTAAATATTTCCATATACCAATTGATAAACTACTTGGTGGAAAGGGACACCATACAGAATCGGCCGAAAGGAGATCTCCCGGTGAAGCTCATGTACATGAAGTACCATTGAAAATGACAATTGTTCATGGCCTTATTGCAGGTTTTGGTTTTGGTGCATTTGCAACAATAATAACATTTGTTCTTGCACCGCAGGTACCCAGTGTATGGTATTCTCCCCTACCAGGATTGATGTTTGGACTTGGAACAATGGTAATGCAAATGGTAATAGGTGCTCTTTTTGGAACATTGTTAAGAATGAAAAAGATGGACGAAAATGATATAAAGTACGTTGGTAAATCAACAGCGGGAAAAACACTATACTACGGTGGTCTTGCATTTTTTTTCATAGGTATATTTATAATTTTAATACCTACAATAGATAATTTTGCAATATCAACAGGTGTAAGTATACCAAACTTAAATGCCCTTGATATTGGATTTTTCCTTGTAATTATCGTTGTTGGTATCATAGGTGCCTGGAGCCTTTACACTAGTCTCAGGGAAATAAAAACAATTAAATCCCAAAAGGAATTAAAGACATAAAGGGCCGGTAGATCAGCTGGTAGATCGTTTGCTTCGCAAGCAAAAGGCCCCGGGTTCGAATCCCGGCCGGTCCATATTTATCTTTTATACTCTTCCACCTTTTTGTTTAGGTACTGAAAATATTCATACATGTTTTTAACGTATTTCTTCAATTCCTCCATATGTTTGTCATAATTGTATTTCCCTGATATTTCAATGAGGGGTTTAAGGTAGTTTTCCATTATTACCCTTCTCCTGATTTCGAAGAGATCGACGAAGTTCAGGTTTGATGAATATTTTACTGTTCCATTCTCCTTGTGTTTTTCCACAAGCCCGTTCTCAATAAGTTTGTTCAGGGAAGAATAAACTCTGGCAATTGAATATGATGTCATTTTTGCAATTTCATCAACAGTCAATTTTCTCCCAGCTACAACAAGGGCTGAATACACGCAGCTAGATGCTTCATCAAGGCCCAGATATTTAAGAAATTTTTTAATGAGAGATTTTATCTGTTCATAGTCCTCCATTCAAATCACCTTTCCAGTATGTTGCTTCCTAGAATATTTTTTGCATATGGAATCAAACGCTTGAATATGAATCCATGACGTTTCACAATGTCGCTCAGGAGATATGTTGGTCTAAGATAAAAGGATAGATATGCCCTTGAAAGCCATTTCATTATTCCATCCGATGTGAAATTCTTCAGCTTTATAACAGGTGAAAGTGTTGTGAATTTTCTCCATTCCCTTGTTAGAAGAAGGCCCCTTTCAACAACATAATCCCAGAGCCTTGTTCCGGGGTATGGTGTGGCTATAGTGAACTGAGCAACAGTAACTCCCACCTTCTTTGAGAATTTTATTGTTGCCTTAACATCCTTAACAGTATCTTCAGGAAAGCCTATAATGAATGATCCCAGTGTGTTCAGCCCTGCCCTGTTTGCCTTTTTAACTGACAGTTTTGCAAGGTCAAGCGTTATACCTTTTCCTATAAAGTCAAGTATTTTCTGTACCCCTGATTCAATTCCAAAATAAACAGTATGTGCACCGGCACTTTTCATAGATTTTGCTATTTCATCGTTGAAAAGGTTTACCCTTGCTGATGCTGACCAGGATATGTCAAGACCCTCTTCTTTAATTCTTTTGGTTAACTCAATTGCCCTCTTCATGTTCAATGTGAATGTATCATCAAGAAACTCTATTTCCCTTTTGTTGTATTTTTCCCTTAATATCCTGAGTTCATCAATAACCCTTTCAACGGAATGACCCCTCCACTGCTTACCGAACTGAAGAGATGATGAACAGAATATACAGTTGAATGGACATCCCCTTGATGTCATGATTGTACCGAATTCCTTGTTGTCAATCTGATACCTTTCCATAGGTAAGAGATCAAGGGCAGGATAGGGAATTGTGTCCACATCTTTTATCAACTGTTCAGGTGGATTGTTTACAACAATTCCATTTTTTCTAAAACTCAAGCCTCTTATATCCCTTAATTCCATTTTTCCTTCAAGATGCTTGAGAAGGTTTGAGAAAACAATTTCTCCCTCCCCTCTCACAACATAATCTATGTTTTCACTTTCCTTCAGTGTATCTTCTGGTACAAATGTAACATGTGGACCACCAATCAGAACCTTTGTATCCTTTGAAATGTTTTTTGCAATTTTTGCCACCTGATATGCATCCGGGATCATGGATGTTGTTGATGTTATTCCAACAAGATCAGGAGAATAATTTTTTATCTCTTTTTCAACATCATCGAATGTGTAATCCATGACTAGTGAATCAATTATCTTAACATCATGACCATTTTCCCTTGCAACTGAAGCAAGATATGCAAGAGAAAGGGGAGGGCCTGTTGTACCAACTACACTTTTTATAACCGAATCCGTTGGTGGTGATATCAATATTATTTTCATTATGCTTTCACCTTTAAATTTACACTTTCTAACAATTCTTCATATTTTTCCTTGTTGTATGGACAACCTACATCAGGTGCAAGATAATCACCGAAATAACCGTAGGCCCTTGCCCTGCATCCACCGCATGGATTCCTGAAAACGCATGACTTGCAGTTTTCTTCATATTTCTCCCTGTTCCTCAAATCGTTAAATATGGGTGAATTCTGCCATATTTCAATGAAACTCTTTTCCCTCACGTTTCCAGCTTTAACTGGTAGGAAAACACAGGGCGTTACATCACCATTATCCTCCATACCAGCATAGATCCTTCCAGCGCCGCATCCTCCAATGAAGTCAGCAATTTCTACACCAATGGATCCATAGTCACTACTTGCAAAGTGTGTTGGTGAATATGTTTTACCTGTTCCTGCCAGTATCCTTTCAATTCCTATTCTTGAATATGTTGGACTTGTTGAGAAAATATCTATCTTCTTTTCCTGCCATCTATCGTATAGATAATTTAATAGATTCTCCCTTTCCTCGTATGTTAAATCCTGTTCGATAATTTCCTTCCCTCTTCCCGTTGGGACGAAATTGAAAACTATGAACTTTTTTACCTTTAAAGATATTGCCAGATCTATCATTTCAGGAATCTGTGATAGATTATACTTAGTTGCTGTTGTTGCAATGGCTGTATCAAAGTAACCGCTCTCAACAACATTCTTTATACCCTGCACAGTCCTTTCCCATGCACCCTCCACACCCCTGAACATATCATGTGTTTTAGGATCAGGTGAATCCAAACTTACCTCAACATATTTTATTCCAATCTTTTTCAACCTTTCAACATTCTCCTTTGTTAAAAGGGTACCATTCGTTGCTATTGTTGTGTACATTCCTTTCTTTGATGCATATTCTGCAACCTTCCAGAAGTCAGGAGAAATCAATGGCTCACCACCTGAAAATGCAATCATTGTTACACCCGCCTCATCAAGCTGGTCAACAACCCTGAATTTTTCCTCAAGAGTCAATTCATCATTGTGTTTGAATGGTCCAGCGTTTGCGTAACAGTGCTTACATTTAAGGTTGCATTGCTTTGTAATATTCCACACAATTAAAAGTGGGGCATCAAAAATCTGTGGTCTTGTTATTCCATATTTCGCTACAGATCTTAATGCTGTTGCAACACCCTTCCTTATATATGGTTCCTTCAAAACATTTTTAACCTGTGAAATATCACTCAGGCCAAAGGTGTTAAGGGCTCTTCCAATTGCTCTTTCAATAACCCTTACCTCCATTCTTTCCCTGAGTGAATTTGGTTCTTCCACCTCAGCAAAAACACCCAGCATGTGTTCAAATTTTTTCGGTGTGGTCAATCTTTTAAGTATAAACTTTGCAAACCTGTTGTCAACAATCTTCTGGAACTGTGCAATCATGCCTGTTGAATCATATTTCCCCGTATAGGCACTTATTACATCACCACCTACATTACCACTCATTTTATCACCTTTTTAATATTTCTTAAAATTTTAAGAATTATCATATTTATTAAATTTTTGTCTAAAATCACCAAAATATTAATTTAATCGTAATTGTTTATCTAATCTGTGGGTGATTGGTAATGAAAAGTATTGATGAACTTGCCCAAAAGGCATTGGAATTAAAGGAAAAGGGTCTTTCCGAAAAAGAAATTGCAACAGAACTCCATCTTTCCACACAAACAGTTCAATGGTTAATTTCAAGGGAGTTTGAGAAAAAAACATTTGCACCAAAGGATGTTAAAATAGGATGGAGATCGGTTGGTGTTTATCCATACAGAATTTCAAAATTGGCTGAAATATTTTCAGATATAATAATTGAGGAAATGAACAAAAGGGATTTTGAGGTTGATACCGTTGTTGGAATTGCAATAAATGGAATACCACTGGCAACGTTCATAGCTGAAGAACTGAACGTTGAAATGGCAATTTACAGGCCATACCCAATAAATAAAACAGGAACATTCAGCTCAAACTTTGCATCCATATCAGGTAAAAAGGTTGTTATTGTTGATGATGTTTTGAGCACCGGAGAAACAATGAGAAAAGCAATAACGGATGTGAAAAATTCGGGCGGTGTACCTGTTCTAGCGCTGGTTATAGTTAACAAAACACCAAACGATGAAATTGATGGTATTCCACTTAGGGCAATAATAAGGGCAAGGGTTCTATAATCATTCTTTAATTAAATCGCCCAGTGTTATACCTTCTCCCTTTTTTTCTCCCTCTACCTTCGTTATTGTTGGTTTTTCAGTTATTTTTACATTGTAAAATTTTTCAAGTTTCTTGATGAGATTCTTATCAGGTCTCATTTCCTGTCTTTCAATCTTTGAAAGAACGTTCTTTTTTTCGAGCAATTTTTTTGCAGCATCCTCAAGTGTTAAATTCATTTTTTCCCTTGCATTCTTCAATATTGTACCATAATTTTCCACAAGAACAAATTCTTCCTCAAGCAAATCCTCCTTTTTATTTTTTACCTTCTGAACATTTTTTGTTTGAACGCTGTAAGCTTTAATTTTTTCCTTTTTATCCTCAACAGGAACACCAAACCTTGCACAGCTATCACAAACATTTAAAATAGCTCCTTCAATCATTACCTTATGGAGCCTTGGAACATCCCTGCCACACATTTCACATATCATTCCTTTCACCAATTCCACATAACTTTTGCCATTAAATAAATTTTCCCAAAAATTCATAGGAATCACAAAAAATAGATATATAGGAAAAGAATTAAGAAAATAGTATTTAAGGTGAAGAAAATGTCAAAGGACGATGTGGATCCCGGGATAGCATATGATCTTGAAAAGGAGGATTTTCTGAAGCAGATAAGAAGCCTTGAAAGTGAAAAAAGATTCCTTGAGGGTGAACTTAAAAGGCTTCAGTATGAGATTGAACAGCTGAGAAGGGAATTGAATAGATTGAAGGCTCCTCCTTTACTCCTGGGATCCATTGAGGATGTATTAAACGATAAGAAAGTTGTTGTAAGAAGCTCAACAGGCCCATCCTTTGTTGTTAATGTTTCGGATCAGATTCCCCCTGAAAAGCTGAAGAGCGGTGTAAGGGTAGCTCTAAATAAAACAACGCTTGCGGTTATAGGTGTTCTGCCTGAAAGTTACGATCCTGCTGTTGTCTCGGCAGAAATTATTGAAAAGCCAAACATAACGTATGAGGATATAGGTGGTCTGGATGAACAGATAAAGGAAGTGAGGGAAACTGTTGAACTTCCATTAACACATCCAGAACTTTTCAAAAAGGTTGGTATAGAGCCACCAAAGGGTGTTTTGTTGATCGGACCACCGGGAACAGGTAAAACTTTACTTGCAAAGGCTGTTGCGCACCACACAAATGCAACATTCATAAGAACGGTAGGATCTGAACTTGTGAGAAAGTACATAGGTGAAGGTGCAAGGCTTGTGCGTGAACTATTTGATCTTGCAAGGGAAAAGGCACCTTCAATACTTTTTATTGATGAGATTGATGCAATAGGATCAAGGAGGCTTGATCTTTCAACATCTGGTGACAGGGAGGTACAGAGAACACTTATGCAACTACTTGCTGAAATGGATGGTTTTGATCCACTGGGAGATGTTAAGATAATCGCTGCAACAAATAGACCTGATATTCTTGACGAGGCATTGATAAGGCCTGGAAGGTTCGATAGAATAATAGAGATACCATTACCTAACCTTGATGCAAGGAAACAGATATTCAGGATTCATACAAGATCTATGAATTTGAAGGATGTTGATATTGATCTCCTTGCAAAGAATACTGAAGGATTTTCCGGGGCTGATATTAAGGCTGTATGCACTGAAGCGGGCATGAATGCAATAAGGGATCTCAGGGATTTTGTTACAATGAAGGATTTCCAGTATGGTATTGAAAAAATTAGAAAATCAGAAAAAAGTGAAAGGGAAATATCAGGTCATATGTTTGGATGATCAGAACTCATAGGGCTCATCACAGCAGAGCTCAGCTGACCCTCTTTTCATCACCAAAAATGAAAATGGAAAGAATCTATTTAAAGTTATACCCAAGTTCCACTGCGTAAATGTTATCCCTTTCTGTTCCCTTTGGAACGCTTTCTTCCACTGCCTTTATTAACGAATCCTTTGAAACAACATTTGTGTTTTTTACGAGAAAACCAAGCATGATCATATTAACAAAGATTGTTTTGTTGTTGAAATTATCCTTTGAAATCTTTGTTGCAGGTATTCCCTCCTTTCTTCCCTGGAATTCTGGCTTTACCAGGTCACTTTCATAAATAAGGAACGTATCATCCTTCATTGATGATGATACTGCATCATACCCTGCCTGTGAAAATGCAACAAGTATATCAGGATTTATAACATACGGATATTCAATCTTCTTATCTGAGATTATAACTGATGAACTTGAGAAACCTCCCCTTGTCTCAGCACCATAGCTTTCAGTAAACACAGTTTCAAGGCCCTCGTAAATGGCTGCAGCCTTCCCAAGGATCAAACCGGCGAGTATTACCCCTTGTCCTCCGCTTCCCACAAACTTTATTCCTGGCATAGTTACTTTGCCCTTATTTTGTTTCTGTCTATCTTTATTCCTGATGGCGTGACAAATAGATACTGTTTTCCGAGTGCAACAACATCACCGTCAACATCCTTCGCCACGTTTTTGAGCTCCGCAGTTATTCTTCTCAAAGTTAATTCATCTTCAGCTATTGGAGTGTAATCTATAATGAGAATATCGCCGTTGTAAACATACTGCTCAAGATCGTTAAGTTCCTCATACTTGAAAATTTCAGCAACCCTTACCATCTGGTATCCTGTTCCGGCTTCCGTGGCTACCTCATACTCGTTAAGATCAATATACTTCCTCGGTTCAACATTTGATGGAGGCTTTTCAATCGGTTTGATTGGTTTTCTCCTGAAGAATGCTGGCATAATCGTACCACCTGCAAAAGGTAAGGAATTATATAAATAAAAATTTTTCCATATTACTTCAGACTCTCCGCATGTCTGCCTGATGTCAGATAAACCTATATAGAGGGGAGTTATTTTGTAGTTTATGATCAACGAAAAACAACTCCCCTAAATAAACAATGTTAAGGAACTTAAAAAATTTTTCCATGCATCTCTGGATTCTATATTCGAAGAAAATATAGAAATACAATCTCAATACAAAGCTAG
>JAVRLK010000018.1:0-8476 GCA_031961545.1 Thermoplasmatota archaeon
ATAAAGCGGCTTACTAAAAAAATTGGAAAATTAATTAATTTTGTACAATTTTTAAAATTATCTGTATTATTTACCATCAACAAAAAAATTTTAAATTTATGTGAAATCAGGTATTTTATGCAGGGAAGTTATGAGATTAAAACAAAAAAAGGTGTAATAAAGGTAATTGTAAACATTGAAAACAATAAAATAGAGTGGATAAGAATAGAGGGTGACTTTTTCATCTATCCGGAGGATGTTGTATGGAAGGCTGAAAATGAACTGAAGGGTCTTGAAGTGAATGAAGATTTAATAAAAAATAAGATCAGGGAAATTTTCAAAAATGTTGAATTTGTTGGATCATCAATTGAGGATTTTGAGGGTGTCATAATTAATGCAATAAGGGAGGCAGGAAAATGAGAAATTTGAGAGTTATCACATATGAAACACCAGAGGATCCTTATATGAATCTTGCATTTGAAGAGGCATTCACAAGGGTAAGAAGCAGGGATCTAACCGATGATACTTTGAGAATATGGAGGAACAGGGATGCTGTTATAATTGGATATTTCCAGTACGCGGATGATGTTGTTAATCTTGAAAAAGCAAAAGAACTTGGTATAAAGGTTGTTAGGAGGTTTACAGGTGGAGGTGCTGTTTATCACGACCTTGGAAACATAAACTATGCTCTGGCTGTAAAGGACAGGATTGAAAATGTTGGAGAACTTTACAAAAAATATGTTAATGGAATTCTTGAGGCTTTGAAGATTCTTGGCGTTGATCCATACGTTGAAAACATAAATGATGTTGTTGTTCAGGATCACAAGGTATCAGGTACTGCCGCAAGCTTTAGATGGAACACATCCTTTTTCCATGGAGCCATGCTTGTTTCAACGGATTTGAACAGGCTTGGTTCTGTTCTAAAGGTTTCAAAGAAAAAGCTTGAGGATAAAAAAGTATCCGATGTAAAATACAGGGTAACCAATCTCCAGGATGTATTGAAAAGAAAGATAGAAAATAAAGAATTGGTGGAAAGTATAGTTAAAGGGTTTGAAAAAATGCTAAATGCACAGGCCTACTTTGATATTCCAACAAGGGAAGAATTATTGGTTGCAAATATTCTCTACAATGGAAAATATTCAAGGGAGGAATGGAATTTAAAAAGGTTACCTTTCGGTGAATTTGAAGTTGTGGAGAAAAAAATTGAGGAAATTTTAAAATAAATATTTTTAATAATTTATAAAACAAATATCATGAATAAATTAAAATCGCTAAAGTTAATCTGGGTAGTATGAAAGCATCACAGATAATCATAGATAAATCACTATGCAAGGGATGTGCCATATGCATAGATGTTTGTCCCAGAAAAACACTTGATAAATCAGATGAAATCAATGAATATGGCCTTTTTTATCCAAAGGTTGTGGATATTGATTCCTGTATTGTTTGTAGATTATGCGAACTTTACTGTCCAGATTTTGCCATAGAGGTGTATGCGGATGATAAAGCCAGGTAGGTATTTTGTTGAGGGTGATCTTGCCTGTGCATATGGTGCAATACTTGCAGGATGTAGATTCTTTGCAGGCTATCCAATAACACCTGCAAGTGAAATAACACAGGCAATGGCGGAACTTTTACCAAAGTTTGGTGGTAAATTCCTTCAGATGGAGGATGAAATAGCAAGCATATCAGCAATAATAGGTGCATCCTGGACCGGTTTGAAGGCAATGACGGCCACATCAGGTCCGGGATTTTCTCTTATGCAGGAAAATATAGGTTATGCTGCAATGACAGAAACACCCGTTGTGATAGTTGATGTACAGAGGGCAGGGCCTGCAACAGGTCAGGCGACAAGACCAGCACAGGGTGATGTTATGCAGAGCAGATTTGGTTCCAACGGGGATTATGAAACAATAGTTCTTTCACCAAACTCCGTTCAGGAAATGTTCGATTTAACAATAAAGGCTTTCAACCTTGCCGAAACATACAGGGTTCCTGTAATATTGCTCTCGGATGCAGAGGTTGGTCATATGATGGAAAATTTGATTGTTCCTGAAAGGATCCAGATCATCGATAGAAAAATTGCCGAAAAAAGAGAGGAAACAATAGTTTATGGAGAGAATTTGGTACCGGCAATGGGAATATTTGGTAGTGGTCTGGAACTGCTTGTTACAGGATCAACGCACAGGCCGGATGGAACAAGGGATACAGGATCACCCGAGGTACAGGAAAAACTTGTTAAAAGGTTGCATGATAAGATTTACAGCAATGTTGATAGTATTGTTGATTATGAGGAAATGTTCACCGATGATGCCGAATATTTAATAATATCCTATGGTGCATCCTCAAGACCATCAAAGGGAGCAGTCTTGGAACTAAGGAAAAAGGGTATCAGGGTAGGTTATTTCAGGCCAAGAGTGCTCTGGCCAGCACCTGAAAAAAGGATGAGTGAATTGAACAAAAATGTCAGGAAAGTTTTGCTTGTTGAAATGAGCACAAGGGGATATTCAATGGAGATTGAGAAAATGTTCCCTGAAAAGGTTGTTCATTTTCAGAAAATTGATGGTGTTGTACCGACAGTTGAGCAGATAGTGAAAAGAATGGAGGATGTTTTAAGATGATCACAGCAAATTATATAAAAAATAATTATTTAAGAAATTTGCCCACTGCATTCTGTCCAGGATGCGGTAACGGGCAGATACTGAATGCAATAGCCAGGGCAATCGATGAACTGAAAATTCCAAAGAATGAAATTGTGGCAGTATCTGGTATTGGCTGTTCAGCATGGATTACAAGCCCATATTTAAAAGTGGATTCGTTGCATACAACACATGGAAGGCCCATAGCATTTGCCACAGGCATAAAGGTTGCAAACCCGAAGCTCAAGGTTCTTGTGGTGAGTGGTGATGGTGATTGTACTGCAATAGGAGGAAACCATTTGATACACGCAGCAAGATCAAACGTTGGAATAACTGTTATCATGGTTAACAACGGTATATACGCCATGACTGGAGGGCAGGTTGCTCCAACAACTGAACATAACTATAAAACGGTTACAACACCCTATGGTAACCCCAGTTTTGCATTCAATGCATCTGAAATTGTAAAGGCAGCAGGTGCATCATACGTTGCAAGATGGACAACCTGGCACCTTCCAAACTTGATTAAATCCATAAAGAAGGCACTGAACAAAAAGGGCTTTTCATTCATAGAGGTTCTTTCACCCTGTCCAACCTACGAAGGAAGGGTACTTGGAATGGATCATATTGAAATGCTTCACTGGTACAGGGAAAAGTTCTCAACAAACGCTGAAGGTTTTTATAAAATAGGTGAATTTGTTGATATAGAAAAACCTGAACTTTCAGAGGAGATAGAAAAAATAGTAAGGGAGGCAATGAAATGATACAGATAAGGATTGGAGGATGGGCTGGACAGGGTGTGGTTCTTGCCGGAACAATACTTGCAAATTCATTCTCAAGTAAGGGAAAAAATGTTGTGATGACAAGGAGTTATACAGCAGCTGTAAGATCGGGAATAACAACATCGGATATAATTGTTGATGATTCAGAAATATACAATCTTGTTATAACTAAGCCGGATGTTATGATATTCATGTACGATAAAACATTCCAGAAATACATGGATCTTGCAAGGAAGGCTAATTATGTCATAATTGATTCATCTTTGATTAAAAACTATCCTGATGATAGAAACATATACCCTGTGAATGCATCGGAAATTGCAGAGAAAATTTCTTCACCAAAACTTGCAAACATAGTTCTCCTTGGTGCTTACGCAAGGATAACATCACATTTAGATATTGAAACAATTGAAAAAGCAATAAGGGAGAATGTATCAAAAAAGTTTGTTGATGATGATATCAGGGCCCTTCATGCAGGCTTTTCCCTTTAGATTTCATGAATTCTTCATAATCTTTTTCATCAATTTCAATTATCAATGATCCAACGTATCCACAATCGTTACACCTGTACTTTTCACCAGTTATCATACCTGCCTCATAATAAATGTTCGTACTTCCACAAACAGGGCAGACAAGAATTTTCATGATTTAACATGATCTTCTATTTATTTCTTTTTTGAAAATATGTGTGAAAAGGTGAAAAATGAACCAACAATAATGTTAAGGTAAAAAACAACGAATCTCCACATTAGTATTACAATTCCTATTACATCCTTCTTTATGAAGGGTGAATAGAGTATTGCAGATGCAAATTCAACAAGTCCGCTCCCTCCAGGTGAAATTGGAATGATAGTAAGGAGAACAATAATTATCTGGGCAAGAAATGAATATATCCATATTGGATTCTGATGGAAACTTAAAAGTATTATAGAAAAAACAACAAAATCGGATAACCAGAGTATTGCGCTTAACATTATAACAAGAATGAAATAGAATTTATTTCTCATAACAAGTATTTTCATTCCATCCTTGAAATTTAAAAATTCCTCCTTTATTTTTTCAATTAACTGGAACCTTTTCACCTTGCTCTTTACGAATGGCCTAAGTATAAAATCAAACTTTGTAATAATTTTTTCAACACTTTTGTGTTTCCAGACAATTATTGCAATAAAGATTAAGGAAAGGGAAAGGAGAACAAATGCCCCTATCAACAGATCTCCTATTAGTCCGGATAAAGAAAAACCGAAATAGATTATGAGTATTGGTAACATGGATAATAAAAATATTGCATCGGAGACCCTCTCACCAACAACAACAGCGGTTGCATCACCACCGCTCAATCCATAGTCGTTGAGCATTTTAATTCTTACAGGTTCACCTCCCGCATTTGAAGGCGTTACGGATGCTGCAAGAACATTAACCAAAACAATCTTCATTGACCTTAAAAATGATATTCTCTTCCCCAGGCTTCTTACAAGAACCTTTATTCTTAATGCCCACACTGTCCAGTAAACAACATGTAAGGCGAGAGCAACGAGAAGCCATAATGGATCCATTGTTGACAGATAATAAAATGTATCTTTAGAAATTGTACCTGATAGTATAATTGCAATTGCTATTAAACTTACTAATACTGATATGAGCAGGAGTTTTGTGTTCCTTTCCATTTTTCACACATCCTGAATGCTCTCCATAAACCTTTCAAGAGTTTTATCCAGTGTGTATCCTCCCTTGAAACCCAATATATTATTATTGTTTAAAAATATTTTGGAAATTGAAAAATCATCCTGATTGATTTGTAGGGCAAGATTCATTTCCTCCATGTATTTTGCGAGATACTCCTGCTCTGGCTGTGATGGTGTGGGAACAAATACAGCCTTTCCGCCCGTGAAATAAAGATCCATTATTGTTGAATAGCCTGATCTTGAAACTATAATTTTTGATGAATTCAAAAGTATTTCCATTTCATCCTTTCCAACAAATGATTTTATATTTTTGTCTTCAATTTCCTTGTCAGGTCTGCCAAGAAGAACAAAATATTTTCCATCAAAGTTTTTTAATGAATTTAAAACTATGTTCTCAAAAATTGTTCTCTGCGGTTCCGGTCCTGATATTACAAAAAGGGTATCAATATTTTTTTCAGCATCAATTTTTCTGTACTGAGATATTGGTCCAATATATTGAACCTTTTTCATATCAATATACTTAAGGTTATGGGAAAGATCACCTGAAAGTGAATTCTCTTCAAAGTCTGGAACAAGGATCTTGTCGAAATATTTCTGTAAAAATGAATTATAGAACATGCTGAGATCCTCAAGAAATTTTATTCTGTACGGGTTCATGATCCTTAATTGGTGTGTTATTAGAAATGATTTTGCCCTTGAATTAACAGGTGCAAAAATACCATACCTGTTATCGCTAATTACAGCTTTGAAATTTTCTTTTTGGAATAATTTGACAAATGTACTGTGCTCTTTCAGCAACGATTCAATAATCCTTGGAGATTTGAATATTATGTAAGGGAAAAGTGCAGCACCTGATTTTGTGTATTCAATTGGAAAATCGGGTATATCAATTAATTTTATATCATTAAAATATTTTTTTATGAAATGTATTGGCCTTCCATGAGCTATGATATAAACATCATGCCCCTCATTAATTAATTTTTCAATAAGAGGAACGGATCTTGAAGCATGACCGAGACCAAGCGAACATATGGCATAGGCAATCTTCATTTGGGAATAGAATAAAAAAATTGTATAAAAGACTTTTTAGATATTTATATCTCTATTTTTATACCAAGTTTTTCGGATATTTCCTTGTACCTGTTTCTTATTGTTACCTCTGTTACACCGGATACCTCAGCCACTTCCCTCTGTGTTCTCCTCTCATTGTTCAGGACTGCCGCAATATATATGGCTGCTGCAGCAACACCTGTTGGTCCCCTGCCTGATGTTAAGCCCTTTTCTTCAACCTGCTTGATGATTTCAAGGGCCTTCTTTTTCACCTCTCCTGAAAGGTTCAATTTTGCACAGAATCTGTCAACATAATCCTCTGGGTTTGATGGGAATAGATTCAACTTTAAAGTTCTTGCCATGATTCTATAAGTTCTACCAATATCCTTCTTTTTTATCCTTGTTACGGCAGCTATTTCCTCAAGTGTTCTTGGTATGTTCAACATCCTGCATGCTGCGTATATTGATGCTGCAACAACACCCTCAATGCTCCTCCCCCTTATCATGTTCTCTCTTACAGCCTTTCTGTATATAACTGCGGCTGTTTCCCTAACATCCTTAGGTATGTTAAGGTTTGATGCCATCCTTTCCATTTCCTGTAAAGCCTGTGAAAGGTTCCTTTCAGCTGCATTTGAAACTTTAATCCTTCTCTGCCATTTTCTCAATCTGTAAAGCTGGGCCCTGTTCCTTGTTGGAATATTTTTACCATAGGAATCCTTATTCTTCCATGAAATTTCTGTGCTCAACCCTTTATCATGGATCGTGTATGTCATTGGTGCACCTGTCCTTGCCCTTTCCTCCTTCTGTTCTGCATCGAATGCCCTCCAGTCAGGACCCTGATCTATATAACTTTCATCTATCACAAGACCGCAGTCCTGGCAGATAAGCTCTCCTCTCTCATAATCCCTAACAAGATGCGTTGATCCGCATTCAGGACATTTTTCAATTTCGTCTATCCATGCCGCCTTTTCCTTTTTCTTTTCTTCCTTCATACCCAACACCTCTATATATATATCCTGACAGGTTCACATCCCTGTCCATTTTTATTCTTACATACGGTGATTTCACTGGACCAAAAATGGATACCACTTTTCCTATATATGATCCCTGAGAATCAAAAACCTCTTCACCAACCCTTGGAGGTTGATAAACCTTTGCAATCATCGTTTTATTTTTGACCTTAACTATGTCTCCAAATCTGTTTAACTTGTTTATCACACTGATGATATAAGTAACTAGTATTTAAATATTTCGAAAATCTATTATTTATTTTTCCAATACAAAAAAATTAAATTCTTAATGTTTTCCTTTCCATTATGCATTTTAAATTTAATGATGCTGAGATAAAATTCCTGGACGATCCTCTAAAAAAGATTTATGTGGAAATAACAAATGCCTGTAACCTCAATTGTAAAATGTGTTTCAGAAGATACTGGAATGAGGAAATTGGATTTATGGATGAAAAACTGTTTTTAAAGCTGATTGAAGATATAAATAAGATTGAAACGGTTGAAACATTTCATTTTGGTGGAATTGGAGAACCCTTGGTACATCCTGATTTTCTGAAATTTTTGAACATGGTAGATAAAAAGGAAATAATGGTTTCAACTAATGGAACATTAATGAATGAAAAATTGGCGGAAATATTCGTAAAAAAAGGAGTAAAGAAGGTGACAATTTCCTTCGATTCTCCATCAGAAGAAATTTTTCTTAATATAAGGGGTATTTCAAAAAATGTTGTTTACAGAAACATTAAAAAGTTAAGCGAATTAAAGAAAAGGTATGGATCGGACTATCCTGAAATTGAAATAGAATTTCTTGCCATGAAATCAAACATAAATACGTTAACAAAAATACCTGATATAGCTGATGAAATGGGTGTATCAAAGATACTCGTTTCAAATTTAATTCCACTTGATTCATCACAGAAGGATGAAATACTTTACAATGGATCCATTGATAAATCAATAATAGATGAATTCTTGAAGAAGGCATTCACCTACAGGATGGAGGTAAATTTGGCAGAATTTGAACTGAAAACAGAAAGAACATGCGATTTTATGGAGAGAAAAAGCACTGTAATATCATGGAAGGGTGATGTTGTTCCCTGTTACAGATTCTTGCATTCTTATACGGAATACATATTTGGAAGAAAAAAGGATGTTCATTTCTTTTCCTTTGGAAACATAAGGGAAAGGAGTCTTATTGATATATGGAGGGATTTACAGTACAGAAAATTCAGATGGATTGTGAAATCATCAATATATCCATCCTGTATTGACTGTGTTTTTGCAAGCAAATCCTGCAATTTTGTTTTAAACACGGATCTTGACTGTGAGGG